>CAYTWT010000169.1:0-9899 GCA_964442185.1 uncultured Acidobacteriota bacterium | reverse complement strand
TGCTCCTGAGCTACCTGCTGAGCTTCGTCTTCATCGGCATCTACTGGAACAATCACCACCACCTGCTGCAGGCTGTGCGCCACGTGAGCGGCACGACGCTGTGGGCCAACCTGCATCTGCTGTTCTGGCTGTCGCTGATTCCGTTCGTGACCGCCTGGATGGGCGAGAATCACTTCGCGGCCTGGCCCGTGGCGCTGTACGGCGCCGTGCTGCTGGCCGCCGGCAGCGCCTACTTCATCCTGGTGCGCGTGCTGATCTCTCATCACGGCCAGGATTCGGCGCTCGCCGTCGCCGTCGGCAGCGACGTCAAGGGCCGGATTTCGATGGCCATCTACGCGGCGGCGATCCCGCTCGCCTTCCTGAACGCCTGGATCGCCTGCGCGCTGTACGTCACGGTGGCGATCGTGTGGCTCGTCCCCGATCGTCGGATCGAGAGGACGCTGGCCAAAGCGCCTGATCTCAGCGGGTGAGTTCGGCGATGATGCGGAACAGGGCGCGCAGGTCGAAGGGCTTTGGGAGGAAGGCGGCGGCCTCAACCTCCGCGGCGTACTGGGCAGCATCCCGCGCCGCGGTCAGGACGATCACCGGGGCCCGAGGCTCCGGCCGCTCGCGGTAGGCAGCGGCGAAGGCCCAGCCGTCCATCACGGGCATGCGCATGTCGAGCAGGACGACGCTGGGCGGCGCCTCCTCGATCGCCTCGAGGGCCGCCTTGCCGTCCTCGGCGGTGACCACGTCGTAGCCGCGGTCGGTCAGCGCCAGGTCCAGGAACTGGCGAATCCCGGCGTCGTCGTCCACGACCAGGATGCGGCGGCGGCTCGTCACTCGAGAAGTCCGCGAGGGAGGGGAAGTTCCAGGACCAGCCGGGTCCCGCCCGCGTGGGGGTGGTCGGCTCTGAGCAGGCCACCGTGCAACTCCACGATCTCCTGGCTGATGTACAGGCCCAGTCCCATTCCGCCGAAGCGGCGTTCGCCATGGGCCTGATAGAAGCGATCGAAGATGCGCTCGCGGTGCTCGGGCGGCACGCCGATCCCGCGATCCGCCACTTCGATCCGCAGCCGCTCGCCGTCGATCGAGGCCGCGACGTCGACCGGGCCGCCGTCCGGGCTGTACTTGATCGCGTTGTCCACCAGGTTGGTCAGCACCTGTTCGAGTCGCAACGGGTCGACGAAGGCTTGCAGCGCGGCTGGCGCGCGCAACTCGAGCGCGTGGCGCTGCGTCATGGCGCGGGCGTTCTCGAGGACTCCCCTGAGCAGCGGCACCAGGTCGGTGAGCTTGCGTTCGAGCACCAGGCGGCCAGCCTGGAGTCGGGAGATGTCGAGCAATTGTGCGACCAGCCGCGCCAGCTTCTCCGATTGCAGGTCGATGGCGCCCAGCGCCATCTGCAGGTTCTCGGGGTTCGGGGTGCGGCCTTCCTCGATCTGGCCGAGCAGAAGCTGGGCGAAGCCCCGCAGGTTGGTGAGCGGCGTCTTCAGCTCGTGGGCCGCCACCGAGAGAAACTCGTCGCGCACCTCCTCCGCGCGCTTGCGCTCGGCGATCTCCTTCCGGAGCAACTCGTTCGACTCCGTGAGCGCTGCAGTGCGCTCGCGGACCCTCGACTCGAGGCCCTCGTGAGACTTCCGAAGCTCGTCCTCCAGTCGCTTGCGTTGGAAGAACTCCGGGATGCTCACGCTCGACCGCATCCCGCGCGGACCCGGCTCCGAAGACCGCTGTCTGTGCCGGGCGAGGTGCTCTTCGATCCGGGAGGGAGGGGCCATGATGAAGCGGCAGTGGGCGCCCCCCGCCGCCATGCATTCGATCTCGACGGCCACCAGCGGCAGCCCGAAACTCTCTTCGCACCAGCCGGAGGAGTAGCCGGCGTTCATGATGCAGACAGGTAAGGCCGTCTTCCGCCCGTATCTCAGCCAGGTGTCGGACTCGAACGAAAAGGGATGGTCGTAGATCAGGAAGTAGTCGTTGTCGGGAGTCGGGTGGGACTCGGGGGAGATCTCCACGAAGGCCCAGCCCGAGAACGAGAAGTGGATGGGGCCGGCCGAGAGTTTCTCGATCGGTTCCCTGACGCCCATCTTGCCGTGGAACGCGTTGGCGTCTGCCTTTCCGATGGCGTGGGCCATGTCGAAAAGCAGATTGCTCGCGACGCTGTGCGCCTCGCCCTCCCCCTTGTCCTGGTAGAGCGACGTCACGAGATCGAAGAACTCGACCGACATCGAGGCGGCCCGCAGCAGGATGTAGCGCTCACCCGAGATCGAGATGGTGCCGAGCTCGGGGTTTTGCACCTTCTTGCTGAAGTAACGGGAGACGTAGTCCTGCGCCTTCAAGAACAGCGGCTCGAGGGGAGCGGGGACCTTGACGGTCCTCAGGGCTGAGCGCGGCTGCTGCCCGGGTCGGGTCGATGCCCGCGTGTCATGCGATTTCGGGCCGGCCTTCGCCATTCTGGAGGCCCCGTGTACGGGTGAAGCGCCCGTCAGGATACCATCCTGGAAACGCGAAAGGGGCGTCCCCATGGCTCGGCGGATTCCGGCAGCACTCGCCATACTTCTGTTGGTTGCGGGGCCCAGCTTCGCGCGCGACACGCGGCCCGCGGCGGAGGCGAGGCCGCCGGTCGCCGTGACCAAACCCCATGCCGTGGTCTCGCCCCACGGCACCCGCAACGACCCCTATCACTGGCTGCGCGACGACTCGCGCTCGAAGCCGGAGGTGCTCGACTACCTGAAAGCCGAGAATGCCTACTACGAGGCCCGGAGCGCGCCGTATCGCGCCCTCACCGAGAAGCTGTCGCGGGAGATCATCGGGCGCCTCAAGCAGGACGACTCGAGCGTCCCCTACAAGTACAAGGACTACGTCTACTACTCGCGCTTCGAGCCGGGAAAGGAGCACCCGGTCCACGCCCGCCATCCCGTGGGCTCGGACCGCGAGGAGATCCTGGTCGACGCCAACCAGGAAGCCGAGGGGAAGCAGTTCTACCAGGTGGGGCGTCGAGCGGTGAGCCCGAAGCAGGACATCCTGGCTTTTGTCGAAGACGTCGCCGGGCGCCGGCAGTACACGCTGCGCTTCCGCGAGATCGCGACGGGGCGGGATTTCGCCGAGCGCATTACCGGCCTGAGTGGGTCGCTGGCCTGGGCGAGCGACAACAAGACCGTCTACTACGTCGAGAACGATCCGGTGACGCTGCTCTCGACACGCGTCAAGAAGCACGTGCTCGGAACCGAGCGCAGCGCCGACCCGGTCGTCTACGAGGAGAAGGACACCAGCTTCTACATGCGGGTGAGCAACAGCGGCGACGACCGCTTCGTGGTCATCGGCCTGGACAGCACCGTGGCGACCGAGATGCGCGTCATCGACGCCGACGATCCACAAGCCGCGCTCAAGGTGCTGGCGCCCCGGGTGCGCGAGCTGCGCTACGACGCCGACCACATCGCCGGCCGCTGGGTGATCCGGGTCAACCAGGACGCACCGAACTACCGCATGATGAGCGTCCCCGACGCGGAGATCGGCGACCGCGCGCGCTGGCAGGAGCTGTTGCCGTACGACCCGAGCGTCTTCATCGAGGACATAGCACTCTTCCGCAACTACCTGGCGATCGGCGAGCGCAGCGAGGGCCTGCTGCGGCTACGCATCGTGCCCTGGGCGGCCCCGGAGAATGCGTCGTACATCCGTTCCGACGAGCCGGCCTACGCCGAATCCCTCTCGGCCAACTACGAACAGGACACCGACCTGTTGCGCTACACGCACACGTCGCTCGTCACGCCAGCGAGCGTCTACGAGATGGACATGCGTACGGGTGAGCGCCGGCTGCTGAAGCAGCAGCCGGTCCTGGGCGGCTACGATCCGGCGAACTACGTGACTGAACGCGTCTGGGCGACGGCGCGGGACGGCACGAAGCTGCCCGTGTCCCTGGCCTACCACCGGGGATTCAAGAAAGACGGCAGAGCACCGCTCTACCAGACGGCGTATGGCTCCTACGGAGCCTCGACCGACCCGGAGTTCGACCAGGCGGCGGTCTCGCTCCTCGACCGCGGCTTCGTCTATGCGCTCGCCCACATCCGTGGCGGACAGGAAATGGGGCGCGCCTGGTACGACGCCGGCCATCTGCTGAAGAAGAAGAACAGCTTCACCGATTTCGTCGACGTGACCGACTTCCTGGTGCGCGAGAAGTACGCGGCGCCCGACACGGTGTTCGCGATGGGCGGGAGCGCGGGCGGGCTGCTGATGGGTGCGGTCGCGAACCTGGCGGGGGAGAAATACCGCGCCATCGTGGCCCACGTGCCCTACGTGGATGCGGTGACGACCATGCTCGACGAGACGATCCCGCTCACCTCGAACGAGTTCGACGAGTGGGGCAACCCCAAGGAAAAGGCGTACTACGACTACATCCTCTCCTACTCACCCTACGACAACGTGAAGCCGAAGGCCTACCCCGCGCTCTACGTGACGACCGGCCTGAACGACTCGCAGGTCCAGTACTACGAGCCCGCCAAGTGGGTGGCGAAGCTCCGCGCCACCAAGACGGACAAGAACCCGCTGCTGTTCAAGATCAACATGTCGGCGGGGCACGGCGGCCGGTCGGGTCGCTTCGAGAGCCTGAAGGAGACCGCCGAGGAGTACGCCTTCCTGCTGAACCTGCTCGGGGTTCGAGAATGAGCTACGGCTCAGTTGGCGGGGGCTTCCGCGGAGCAAGCGCCCTCAGTTCTGCTGGAGCCGCAGGCGGCCTCCTGTGTAGTACAGGAAGAGCGTCTGCTCGTACCGCAGGTATGACGACGCCCCTGAGACCGCGCTGATGAAGTCGTCCGACTTCGATTCGGGCGGGCAGGCGGCCCGTGTGCACGCCATCAGCCCCACGCTGAGGTCGAGGCCGCGGGCTTCGTAGGAGCTCGCGCAACGGTTGCAGTCCGCGCGCATGCCGAGCCGGCCCTCAGAAGTGAACTCGAGCGTGTAGGCCTGCGGGTCGTCCACCGCCTCGACGCCGCCAACCGCCGGTTCGAAGGCCACGAGCGCCCAGCTGCCCTCGAGCCTCGCGGCAGTGCTGGGTCCGGTGGCGCTGTTGTTCTCACTACAGGCTGATGCGAAGACACCGATCACGGCAATGATTCCAAGCGCAACGAGACGATTCATCGATCCTCCATGAGGGCTCAACAGCCGAGCCTCAGAGTTCAGAGCAAGAAACGTTCCCGGTAGACCCGCTGCTTCGGGCAAGCTCCATCAACGACTTAGAGCCGCTCGCCGGTCGCTTCTTGTCCCCTCGATAGGACGCGGCGCATGTCTCGAGGCAATCGGTGGCTAGCGCTGCGCCTCGCGAGGCGTCTGGTCTCGCATCCAGGTGTGCAGGCGCCGCATGTCCGCCCCGACCGTGCGTGAAGCCGCGGCCAGCACGCCGGCCACGGCCAAGCCCAGGGCCGGAACCAGGAACATCGCAAGCCGCAACCCCTCGGCACGGAAGCGATCGAGATCGGCCGGAGCGAGCGTCGCGACGCCGCTGGCGAGCGCCGCCGCGCGCGCGAAATGGTCGCTCGCAAGACCGGTCGCAACTGGCCCCAGGGCTCCGCCCAGCAGGTACATGGCGAATAAGGAGAGCGCCACGGCCGTGCCCCTCAAGGCCGGCTCGATCACGTCATGGATGGCAGCGAACACGACCGAGTAATAGACGTACATGCACGCGCAGCCGAGCCCGACCAGGATCGCGAACCCGCGCACCTGCCCCGGACCCTGCTGAAGCCCGAACCACATCAGCGGCGCCGCGAGCGCCACCGCGATCGCGCCGAAGCGCAGCCGGCCCTCGGGCTGCCGGCGGCCTTGGGCGTCGGCGACTACGCCGCCGACCAGCAGGCCAAAGATCCCCGAGAGCGAGACCAGCATCCCGACGAAGCCGGCCTGGCGGATGTCGAGGCCGTGATAGCGCATCAGGAACGGCGCCAGGAAACTGCTGAACGAGTACATCGCGAAGTTGTGGAGCGCGCCCGAGATGATGATCCAGGGCAGCGTCGGTGTCGTCAGGATCAAGCGATAGGCCGAGCCCGCGCGGCGCCGGCTCCCGACGTCGTAAGCCTCAGCCGCGCCCCGCGGCGGATCGCGCACGAAGAGCACGGCAACGGCGCAAGCGATCCCGGGCAGCGCCGCCAGGTAGAACGCCGCGCGCCAGCCCAGCGAGCGCGCCAGTAAGCCGCCGAGCGCAAAGCTGAGCGCGAGGCCGAGCGGCAGGCCGAGCATGAAGATCGAGATCGCGCGCGAGCGCCGCTCCGCCGGGAAGAGGTCGCCGATCAGCGAGGAGGCGGCCGGCGCGCAGCTGGCTTCGCCCACGCCCACGCCGAGCCGGCAGACGAACAGCTCCGCGTAGCTGCGGGCGAAGCCGGTGGCCGCGGTGAAGGCACTCCACACGAAGACGCCCGCGGCGAGGAGCCGGGTGCGCGCCATGCGGTCGGCGAGACGCCCGAGTGGCACGCCCGCGAAGGCGTAGAGCAGCACGAACGCGGTGCTGGCGCCGCCCAGAGCCGTGTCGCTCAGGCCCCACTCCTTGCGGATCGGCTCGCCCAGGACGCCGAGCAGTTGGCGATCGAAGAAGTTGAGCAGGTTGATGGCGAACAGCACAGCCAGCGCGTAGAGGCTGCCGGATCTCGAACGCTCCTGGGGGCGATCAGGATTCACTGGCCGATTCCCACCGCTTCCGCCCGCCAATCCGACTACCTCGCAGATCCGCTCCACGGTCGCCATTCTATGCCTCACCGCGGCACCGGCCGCGGGGAGGAAACCAGTGGCCACTGGTTCCGCGTACACTCTTGCCCCAAGCCGCAAGCTCGAGTTCGAAGCTTCCGAAGCAGTTCTGGGAAACAGGGAGGAACGCATGCGTTTCGAGAGGCTGTTGTTGGTTCCCGCGCTGCTCGCGACCGTGGCCTGCATCGAGGGCCAGCGCGTGATCAAGGTGCGAGCCGATGGCAGCGGCACGATCGTGGATACCGTGACCCTGGGCGAGCAGGCTCGCGAGATGATGGGGGCGATGGCCGGCATGGACCAGACGTCTCCAACCGAGAGGGCGAAGCAGGACGCCAAACTCAAGGTCCGTGCGGAATTGATGGGACCGGGGGTGAGCCTGGTGTCCTTCGTTCCCGGCACCAAGACGAGCCCCGAGAAGCTGACCTACGCGTTCAAGGACATCACCAAGATCAAGATCGAAGCGTCTGCCGATAGCGCCGAGAACGATTCGCAGTCGGAGGCGAAGAACCCGCTCACCTTCCGCTTCGAAAGGAAGGGCTCGGGCAGACTCCTGACGGTCCTGGGCGTTTCCCCCAAGCCGGAGGCGAAGGCGGAGGCGCCGGCGGCCCCGACCAAGGAAGCCGCGGAAGCGGCCGCCAAGCTGCAAGGCCAGGCGCTGGTCATGATGAAGACGATGCTGAAGGGCCTCAAGATGACGACACTCGTCGAGGTGGACGGCAAGCTCCTGAAGACGAGCAGTCCCTGGAGCGCGGGCTCGACGGTCACGGTGCTCGCGATCGACTTCGATCAGGTCGCGGCCGACGAAGCCGGCCTGAAGAAGCTCAGCTCCATGAGCGGTGACCCGTCCAGCGTGGATCCGGCCGACCTCAAGGACGTCGAGGGCATCAAGGTCCAGCCGACTCCGGAACTGACGATCGAGTTCGCCAAGTAGCAAGGAGCCGGCTGGCTTGCGAAGAAGAGACGTCTACTCGTTCTTCGGCTTCAGAGTCTCCGGCGCCGGAAAGCCGCGCTGGCGCATCAGGGCCGCCGTCCCGGCATCCCGGCCGCGGAACGCCCGATAGGCCTCGGCTGGATCGAGGGTGTTGCCGATCGAGAAGATGTGATCGCGGAGGCGCTTCGCCACCGTCTCGTCGTACGGGCCGCCCGCCTCGGTGAAGGCTTCCCAGGCATCCGCCGACAGCGTGTCCGACCACAAGTAGCTGTAGTAACCCGCCGAATAGCTGTCGCTCGAGAAGATGTGGTTGAACTGCGGCGTGCGGTGCCGCATCACGATCTGCTTCGGCATGCCCAGTGCCGCGAGTGTGTCGCGTTCGAACGCGTCGGCATCGATTGGTTTGTCGCCAGCGAGGTGCAGCTTCAGATCGACGAGCGCGCTGGCCAGGTACTCGATCGTGATGAACCCCTGGTTGAAGGTCGCGGCGCGTTCGATCCGCTGCACCAGCTCGCCGGGCAGCGGCTGGCCGGTCTCGAAGTGCAGCGCGAATCGGTTCAGCACCTCGGGCGTCGAAAGCCAGTGCTCCAGAAGCTGCGAGGGGAACTCCACGTAGTCGCGCGCCACCGCCGTGCCCGAAAGCGAAGGGTAGTTGACGCTCGAGTCGAGACCGTGCAGGGCATGGCCGAACTCGTGGAACAGCGTGCTGGCGTCGTCCCAACTGATCAGCACGGGCTCGCCCGGCTGGCCCTTCACGAAGTTCGAGTTGTTGGAGACGATGGTGGTCACCTCGCGCTCGAAGCGTTCCTGGTTGCGGTAGGCGCTCATCCAGGCGCCGGAGCGTTTCCCCGGCCGCGCGTAGGGATCGAAATACCACAAACCCACGTGCTTGCCGGCCGCATCCTCGACCGCGAAGACGCGCACGTCGGGATGGCAGACCGGCAGGTTGTTTAGCGGCGAGAACCGGAAGCCAAACAACTGTCCCGCGACCCAGAACATGCCCTCGCGCAGCTTGTCGAGCTGCAGGTACGGTTTCACTTCGTTCTGGTCCAGGTCGTATTTCGCCTTCCGGACCTTCTCGGCGTAATAGCGATAGTCCCAGGGTTCGATGCGGATCCCCGCGCCTTGCTTGTCGGCGATCGCCTGCATGTCGGCGACCTCCTCGTAAACGCGCGCCACGGCGGGTGGCCATACGGCCTCCATCAGCGCCATCGCCCGCTCAGGCGTCCCGGCCATGGAGTTCTCGAGCCGCCAGTGTGCGTGGGTTGCGTAGCCGAGCAGCTTCGCCCGCTCCGCTCGCAGCTTCAGGATCTCCGCGATGCCCTTGTTGGTGTCCTTGGCGTCGCCGTTGTCGCCCCGGCTGAAGTACGTGCGCCAGACCCTCTCGCGCAGCTCGCGCCGGTCCGAGTAGGCCAGGAAGGGCTCCATGCTCGAGCGCGTGTTCAGGATCGCCCACTGGCCCTTGTGGGCGCGGGCCTCGGCAGCCGCCCCCGCCCCGGAGCGGATCGACTCGGGCAGGCCCGCGAGTTCCGCCTCGCTGGTGAGGTAGAGCACGTAGTCGGTCTCGTCTGCGAGGACGTTCTGGCTGAAGTTCGTGAACAGGCTGGCCAGCCGCTGGTTGATCTCCGAGAGCCGTTTCTTGGCGGCCACGTCGAGCCGCGCGCCAGCACGCACGAAGTTCGTGTAGTCGAGCCAGACCAGGCGCCTTTGCTCGGGGGTGAGGCTTCCGCGCTCGCGGGCTTCGTAGACCGCCGCGATGCGCGCGAAGAGCTTCTCGTTCTGCGTGATCTGGTCCTGGAACGCGGCGAGCCGCGGCGCCATCTCGCGCTCCACGGCCTGAAAGTCCGGGGTGCTCATCGTGCCCGCGTAGACGCCGTAGATCGGGATCACGCGGTCCAGCAGGGCGCCGGCGCGCTCGAGCGCGGCGATCGTGTTCTCGAAGGTCGGAAGGGCGGTCGCGCCGGCGATGGCATCGACCTCGGCAAGCTGCCCGGACATGGCCGTTTCCAGGGCGGGCTTGAAGTACTCGACCTTGACCACGGCGAAGGGGGGTACCCCTCCATGCGGCCCCTGCCATTTGGCGAGCAGCGGGTTTGCCGCCGCCGTCTCGATTACCACCAGATTGGTCACGGTCGCCTCCGCTGCGCTCGTTGGGCCGACCCCCGCGATGAGCGCCACGGCCAAGCCGGCGCCGACAACCAGCACTCGAGTCACAATGGCCTCCCTCTCTTCTCGTGGAGCATTCTATGCGGGAGCCGACACGGTG
>CAYTWT010000168.1:0-7069 GCA_964442185.1 uncultured Acidobacteriota bacterium | reverse complement strand
CTTGGCGTAGGTCGAAGCCACGGCCACCGCGCCCTCGTCGCTGAACATCTTCCAGAACTCGCGGAAGCTGGTCCAGTTCGGCGGGCCCTCGACCACGACACGGAAGCGCTCCTGGCCCATCTCGCCTTCCGGCGTCACCGGTCCCTGGCCCAGGCGCAGCCGAACCGCGATCTCGGCGCGCAGCTCCCGGTAGTAGTCCACCGCGTCCTGGCTGCCGCGGAAGGAGCTGAAGATGGGGCCGACGTAGTAGACGGCGCCGAAGTACGCGTCGATGGGCGAGGGGATGTTGCGCGCCGACTGCAGCACCCACACCAGGTCGTCCTCCGCCTGGGCCGAGAGCGTGAGGCAGGCCCGCAGGCGGTCCTCATCGTAGGCCCTGCCGGTGATCGCTTCGAGAGCAGGAATCACCTTGGTTCGCAATTGATCGACCACGTACTTCCGCATCGCGTCGGTGACGTGGCCGTCGGCCTGGTAGGGCACGTGCAGCATGGCCACGGGGCAGTGGTATTCCTCGCGCAGCAGCTCGAACCACTTCATGAAGGTGAAGCAGCCGGTGTACGACAGCAGGAGCAGGTCGGGGCTCGGCAGGCGCTGGCCGGTGGGGCCGACATTGCCCGACTTGAGCATGCCGATGTCGCTCTTGACGTAGGTGCAGACGTCCTCGGAGTGTCCCAGCTTCTCGGCGATCGAGATGTACTCGGCGGACTTGCCACGCATGGCCGACTGCAGCGAGTTGATCTCGGGCAGCACCGGCAGCACGCCGAAGCTCGCGAGCAGCTCGCTCAGGTTGCCGGGCACGAAGGTGTAGGCGCATTTCTCACCCGTCTCGGGCGCCGCCGCCAGGCGGTCGAAGTGGCGGGCGATCATCTCCTTCTGGCGGACCTGGCTCAGGTCCTTGCGCGCCTCGGGGGGTGCGGCCTGGCTCTGGCCGGCGCTGCTCATGCGTTGCTCCACAGCTTGATCGAGTCGGCGAAGGTGCCGGCCTGCTCCCGGATGACCTGGAACTGGCCGCTGTTCTCGGAGTACTTGAAGGCCGTCCACGGCAGGCCCTGCCGCTCCACCGCCCGCACCAGCATGGGTTGGTCGAGCAGGGCCGGGTCGCAGAAGCTGGGCGCGCAGAACAGCACGCCCTCGGTGCCGCTGGCCTTGGCGCGGCACAGCAGCTCATCGCCCTTGACGGCCTCGTCGATGTAGCGCGTCGGGCTCGCGGCGGCGTCCTCGAGGAAGGCCCGCACCAAGTTCTCCATCGGATCGCCCTCGGTCGGGATGTCGCCGCGGATGAAGCGATGGACCTGCACGAAGTCGTCGTCCACGATGTAGCAGCCGGCCCGCTCCAGCGTCTTGATCAACCCCAGCGGCGGTTGCTCGCAGAAGGAGCCGGTGAGCAGCACGCGGGCCTGGTCGAGCGGCACCCGCGCGGGGTCGGCCTCGGCCAGCTCGCGGTAGCTGCGCAAGAGCGTGCTCGCCTCCTCGACCGGCAGCACCAGTGCCGCCCGAAGCAGCAGGTACAGCTCGTGGGTCGGCACCGTCCAGGGCGTGAGACGGCGCAGGTCGTAAAGCTCGCGCACCAGCCGGCGGTTCTCGTTGTAGAGCGCGATCGAGCGCCGCAGGGCATCGGGGTTGAGTGGCGACGCACCGCGCTGATGCAAGTCGGAGGCGAGCTGCTCCAGGTCCTGCTGGTAGAACGCACCGCCGAGCTCCCGGTCGAAGTTCTGCGGCAGGTCGAGGTAGTGCACGAGCTGAGTGGGGAACAGCATCTGCCAGATGCCCGAGAGGTTGCGGATCACGTCGCAGATGGCGGGGAAGAGCAGGCCGTCGAGGCAATCCAGGCTGCCGTTCAACCCCAGCTCGATCGTGCTGCGCGGGATGTGGCAGATGTAGGACTGGTAGTAGGCGTCGCCCTTGATGATCTCGAGGTCGTCGCGCCCACCCATCAGCCCGACGGGCAGCACGCCCTGCGCGTGCAGCAGCTCACGCGGCACGTAGATCGGGAGGTAGCCCACGGCCAGGCCGCCGGTGCGCGCCTTCCACTCCCGGACCGACCCCAGCCGGTAGTCGCGGTACAGGCCCTCGGCGCGGGCCATCAGTTCCGGTAGCGTGGTCGTGGCGCTCACGCGTTCTTCCAGGCCGGGCTGCGCTTGTCGAGGAAGGCTCGCAGGCCTTCCTCCGCGTCGGCGCTCGACATCAGCTCGTCGAGGTAGAGCCGCTCCAGCGCGGCCAGTTCAGTGGAGAGCCGGGCGCGCAGGCCGGAACGCAGCGCGCGGACGGCGAAGCGCAGGCTGGAGGCCGAGCGCGTCAGCAGGTGCTGCCGGGCGTAGGCGAGGGCCGCCTCGCCCGGGTCGTCGCAGAGCTCGTCCACCAGGCCCATCGCCAGCGCCTCCTCGGCGGTGACCGAGCGGCCGCTCAGGCAGAGATCTTCGGCGTGGCGCCGGCCCACCCGCTCCGGCAGCACCAGCGAGCCCACCGGCGCGAATACGCCCAGCGCGATCTCGGGCTGGCCCAGCCGCGCGTCGCGCGCGGCGAAGACCCGCTGGCAGAGCATGACCAGCTCCAGCCCGCCTCCCAGGCACTGGCCGCGCACCGCCGCCAGCGTCACTACCGAGCTGTCGAGCAGGCCCAGCAGCAGGTCGTGGAAGCGCCGCAGCATGCCCGCGACTTGCCCGGGCAGGTGTTCCTGCACGCTCGCCCCAAACGAGAAGTGCCGCCCTTCGCCTTCCAGCAGCAGGGCCTTCACGGCCGGGTCGCGACCGGCCTCCTGGAAGACGGCCGCCAGCGCCTGCGTGAGCGCCGAGTCGATGACGTTGCCCTTCGAGCCGCCGAGTGTCACGCGCCACACTGCGCCGGCTTCGAGGCGTTCGACCGAGACCGGATCGCTCGACATGCTCTGCTCCCCCCTGGTCAGGCTCCGGCGCTCACGTCCAGTTCCAGCTGCACGTAGGAGCCGCCCGCGAATCCACTGGCGCGGAAGAAGGCCAGCACCGGCACGTCGTTGCGCCGCACCATGGTGCGGACACGAGCGACACCCGCGTCCTTGAAGGCACGGCAGGCCTTCTCCAGCAGCGCGGTGCCGGCGCGCGCGCGCAGGCAGGTCGGGTCGACGCCCACGGCGAAGATCCAGCCGCAGGGCTCCGAGCCGAACTCGAAGGCGCGCACCTCGCCGAGCAGGTAGCCGACCAGGCCCTTCCCGGCCTCGGCGGCCAGGCCGACGCGCACGCGCCGGTCACGCGTCTCGAGGAACTCGCGGAAGACGCGCTTCCAGTAGGCGGGCTTGCGCGCGCCGCTGTGGTGCGCGTCGAGACGGATCACTCCGGCCAGGTCGGCGTGCCGCAGCGACCGGATCCGCAGCGTCTCGGGGGCGGGCGCCGGCAGCGACGCTGTCGTCATGCTCGAGCCCGCCCGTGGGCGCGAGCCAGGATCTCACTCACCAGCTCGTCCGACCAGACGGCCCCTTCGGCCAACCGCCGCCGCAACAGCAGCAGATCTGCCTCGCGGCAAGCCTTCCCGCCCTCGTGGAAAGCTCGGAAGCCGGCGCGCGCCTCGGTCATCATGTTGAGGCCCAGCCAGGCGCGGCTGGTTTCCTTGTTGCGGTCCCAGTGCTCCAGCTTGTGCTTGCGCACGCTCTCGAGCGTCTTGCTGAGGCAGCCGGGGAAGGTGTTGGCAAGCTTGAAGACGAGCGCGTCGATCTCGCGATCGAGCAGCGACAGGTCGACCTCGCCGCGCGCCAGGAGCGCCTTGCCGGCCTCGCGCTCGGGGCCGGTCTTGAACTCGCCGTGCACGATCCGGCCGTCCTCCAGCCAGCGCTCGGTCACCACCAGCGGGTTGGGCACGAAACTCCCGTCGAGCTTGAGCGCCGACACGACCTTCGTCAGCAGGCCCAGGCGCTCCGCCTTGTGGGCGCTCCACTGCTCGCACAGCGTGCAGCTCTCCATGGCCGCCTCGATGCCCACGAACAGCGGCAGGAAGTCGGTGCTGCCGCCGTCGGGCGCCGAGCCGTGGCGGGGACCAGCCTGGCCGAAGAGCGCGAGGTCCTGGGCGAGCGAGAAGTCGCAGGCCATCCCGATCTCCTGCCCGCCGGCGATGCGCATGCCGTTGACGCGGCACACCACCGGCTTGTCGCACATCAGGATGGCGCTGACCATGTCGTTGAAGAGCCGCATGTACTGGCGGTACTCCTCGGGGCGTCCGGCGTAGTACTCCGCGTACTCTGCCGTGTTGCCGCCCGTGCAGAAGGCGCGCGTGCCCGAGCCAGTGAAGACCACCGCCACGGCGGCGCGATCGTTCGAGGCGCGGCGCAGGCCGAGGATCACGCCCTTGATCATCGCGGTGGTGTAGGAGTTGAGCTGAGCCGGGTTGTCGAGGGTGATGCGGACCGTGTGCAGGCCCGGCACTGCGCCGCCGGCCGGGTCCGTCAAGGGGCGCTCTTCGTAGAGCACCCCGGGGGCGTCGCCGGCGGGCGTCAGTTCGTGGTCCTTGAATTCCATGGCTCAGCTCTCCGGGATCAGGACGATGCGGCGGACACCGCCGCCCTCGTGCAGCTCGGCGAAGACTTCGTTGATGCCGCTCATCGGACGTTTCTCGACGAACGGCGCCAGGGCCACCTTCCGGCTGAGCACCAGCTCCAGCACGGCCGGATAGTGCTCCGGCAGGCAGGCCCAGTTGCCCTGCGCGATGGCGTCGAAGGCCATCAGGTTGGCCAGCCGCAGCTCCACCAGCTTGGGCGTGAAGCCCACCACCGAGAGCACGCTGCCGTGGCCCAGCAGGCCAAAGGCCGTGGTCTGGCCGGCAGTCGAGCCGGAGGTCTCGAAGATCCGTGTGCGCCATGTGGGGATGCCGCGGCTGTCGCCCAGCTCACGGACCTTGCGGCGCAGCTGCTTGAGGTCGAGGGCAGAGGCGTTGAGCGTGAGCGCCGCGCCGAAGCCCGCAATCTGCGCCAGCCGCTCCTCCTTGACGTCGATGGCCACGACGCAGGCGCCCAGGGCGGCCGCGATCTGCACGCCGAAGCCGCCCACGCCGCCCACGCCGACGAAGACCGCGAGATCACCCGCTTGAAGGCCGCTCCGCAGGATCGCCTGGTAGGGTGTCGAGACCGCGTCGGCGACCACCGAGAGGGCCGGGAGGTCGAGGCCCGCCCGGGCCAGGCCGCCTTCGGGCACCGGGCACAGCCCGCGGCTGGGCACGCGCACATGGCTGGCAAAGCCGCCGTGCACGTCGCTGCCCGGGAAGACCTGCCGCGGGCAGATCTGGCCGCGTCCCGCACGACAGGCGTCGCACTCGCCACAGGGCAGAACAGCCGGCACGACGACCGCTCGGCCCAGCCAGGCCTCGGCGCCCGCGCCGGCATCGACCACGCTTCCGCTGATCTCGTGCCCCAGCGTGAGCGGGAAGGGGTGGCGAGTCGGCACGCCGTCGTAGAAGAAGCCCAGGTCGGTGTGACAGACGCCGCAGCCGGCTACCGCTACCAGGACCTCGCCCGGCCCTGGCTGCTCTTCGCGCCGCTCGCGCCGCATCGGGCTGCCCAGGGCGTGCACGGTCCAGGCGCTGAGTTGCATAAAGAGGTATTCCGGTTCCTATTTACCCTTTTATACCCCCAGGCTAGGGCTGTCAAGAGAAACCACGCCGATCGCCAGTCCGCCTCCCCAACTCCCATTGCGCGCCAACAGGAATGCCGGGTTCTACTGCAGGGGGATGCCGAAGGGGGCCCGGTTCAGCGCTTCGAGAGCGGGAATCTGCCGCTCACCCATCACCCGCGGCGCTGGGCGAGGGCCTCGGCCTTGCGGCGTTCGTATCGTTCGTCCGCGCCCTCGTCCCGTGCGAGTTCGCTATCGATCTCGCCCTGGTGGTCGTAGTAGTAGGCCAGCGCCGAGTGGACCTGCGCGAGGCTGAGGTCTGGGTACTCGACGAGGATCTCCTGCGCGGTCTTGCCCTGCTTGTGCAGGAAGACGACGTTGATGACGCGGACGCGGGTGTCGCTGATGGCGGCCTTGCCGCCACAGTAACCCTCTTCCTTGACGATGTCGGGGTAGACGAGCTTCGCCGCGGTCGGCATTGCTAACCCTATTGTAGCCTCCTCTCCCGCGGCTGGCAGCGGCGAATCATGGCGCCCCCAACCGGCCGAGTCAGCTAGGGAGCGGGATGTCGAACGCCATGGCCATGCCGTCGGCGACGGCCAGTCCGGACGCGGTCGGCACCAGCCACCGGCCAGCTTCCGGGCCGGCCGGCACGACGAGGTGGCCCTCGGCCGCGAGGCGGGCGACGAGGGCGTCGTTCGCCGCCACCAGGTCGAACCCGTAACGCGCCGTGAAGCCGTCGAGGTCGATTCCGGCCGTGGTGCGCAGGCCCAGCATCACGGCCTCTGTCGCCAGTGCCTTCGGGCCGAGGCACTCCTCGGCCTCGACGGGCCGCACGCCCGCCGCCACGCGGCTCTCCCAGCGCGGCGTCCGCAGCTCGTTCCACCAGCGGCGGGCGGCCGGCAGAGCACTCGCGTCCCCCGTGGCGAGCGAGTGCGCCGAGGGACCGAGCCCGAGGTAGGGCGTGTGGTCCCAGTACTTGCGGTTGTGGCGCGACTCGTGATCGCGGCTGCGCGCGAAGTTGGAGACCTCGTACGCGGAGAAGCCGGCGTCCGCTAGGAAGCGGTGTGTCAGATCGAAGAGAACGGCCTGTTCCCCTTCGGGCATCTCGGAGAGCTGGCCTCGTTTCGCGGCGAGGCCGAACCGCGTGCGCGCGTGGATCGTGAGTTGGTAGCACGAGAGGTGCCCCGGGCCGAGCGCCACGGCCGCCGCCAGCTCGCGCCGCCAGGCCTCCGCGGTCTGGCCGGGCAGGCCGAAGATGAGGTCGACGGAGACGGTGTCGAAGCCCGCGGCCTGCGCGGTAAGGGCCGCGGCCCGCGCTTGCTCTGCGCTGTGGCGGCGGCCGAGGAAGCGGAGAGCTTGGTCGGAGAAGGACTGCACCCCGAGAGAGAGGGTTCGTACCCCCAGCCGTCGCCAGGCCGCGCACGCGTCGGGTGTCACGTCCTCGGGGTTGGCCTCCAGGAAGATCCAGGGCCCAGGCGTCGCGAGCGCCAGGTGCGAGC
>CAYTWT010000167.1:0-27630 GCA_964442185.1 uncultured Acidobacteriota bacterium | reverse complement strand
GTCGAGCGGGCGGACGAAGAGCCGAGGCTTTCCGTCGGGTTCGCTGGCCACGAAGGTAAGGCGCGTCCCGTCAGGCGAGAGCGAGAGCGCTCCGATGCTCGATGTGGTGGACTCGAATCCCAGTCCTTCGGGCGGCGGGATCGCGGCCTGGATCCTGGCGCGAGCCCTTAGCGAGCGTCCGCGCTCGAGGGCGATCCAGCCTGCCGCCGCGCTGGTGAGCGCCAGCACCGCCACGGCGACCCAGGCGAGGTGCACGCGCGCCTTGCGGCGCTGCGCCACGAGCGCCGGGACGCCGGCCTGTGAGCCGCCCTCGCCGATCCACTGCAGCTCCGACATGACGTCCTTGGCGCTCTGCCAGCGGTCGTCGGGGTCCTTCTCCAGGCACTTCCGCACAACGTGGTCCAGGGCCGGCGGGCTCATCGGGTGCACGCTCGAGATCGGCGGCGGATGGGACGACACGATGGCGGCGATGAGGCTCGTGCGGCTCTTTCCCTCGAAGGCCTTGCGTCCCGTGGCCATCTCGTAGAGCACCGTCCCCAGCGCGAAGATGTCCGTCCTAGAGTCGGCCTCCTGTCCCTCGAGCTGCTCCGGGGCCATGTATTGGAAAGTCCCCAGGATCGTCCCGTGCTCCGTCAGCGGCTTCTCCTGAGTGGCGACGGCGGAGATGCCGGCGCCGCCCGTGGAAAGCGCGCTCTTGGCGAGGCCGAAGTCGACGAGCTTCGCGCCGGACCGCGTGAGCATGACGTTGCCGGGCTTGAGATCGCGGTGGACGATGCCGCGCCTGTGGGCGGCGTCGAGGGCCGAGGCGATCTCGGTGCCGTGGCGCAACACCTGCTCGGGCGTGAGCGGGGCCTTCGACAGCCGCTCGGCCAGGGACTCGCCCTCTATCAGCTCCAGGACCAGGTAGTGCACCTCCACGCCGTCGTGACTCGCGTGGCCCACGTCGTGCAGCGTGCAGATGTGGGGATGGTTGAGCGACGAGATGGCCTTCGCCTCGCGGTCGAAACGGGTGAGGAAAGCCTCGTCGCCAGCGAGACCCTGGGGGAGGACCTTGATCGCGACCTCACGGTCGAGGCGGCTGTCGCGGCCGCGGTAGACCTCGCCCATGCCCCCCGCACCGACGGCGGCCAGGATCTCGTAGGGCCCGAGCTTTGTTCCGGGGCCGAGGCTCACTGTTCCCTCTCTGATTGCGCGCCAAGCATAAGCGATCTGCTCTGCGCGTGTACCCCTGTATAGGTCGCCAGCATTATTGCCGTTATAATGCTGGCGATGTTCACCCGGCGCCTGGCCCTGCCGCCGCGCTCGTTCCTGCTGCTCGGCCCGCGCGGCACCGGCAAGACCACCTGGCTCCGGCAGCAGCTGCCGCGGGCGCTCTGGTACAACCTGCTGCTCGACCGCGAGTTGCTGCGCCTGATGCGTAGCCCGGGCAGCTTTCGCCAGGAAGTGGAGGCCCTCCCGCGCGGCTCCTGGGTCGTGGTGGACGAGGTTCAGAAGCTGCCGTCGCTGCTGAACGAGGTTCACGACGCCCTCGCCGCGGCGCCCCGGCGCTGGCGCTTCGCCCTCACCGGATCGTCCGCGCGGCGACTGCGACGCGAGGATGTGAACCTGCTCGGGGGCCGCGTGGTCATGCGCCGCATGCTGCCCCTCACCCTGGCGGAAGCCGGCCGCGGAGCGCCTGTGGACGATTGGCTGCGTTTCGGGGGCTTGCCGCTCGTGCGGGGCGAGCGCGGCACAGCCGCGCGCATCGATCTGCTCGAGGCCTACGTCGAGACCTATCTGACCCAGGAGATCCGCGCCGAGGCGCTGGTGCGCAGCCTCGACGCGTTCGTGCGGTTCCTCGAGGTGGCCGCGCTCGCGAACGCGCAGGTGACGAACGTCGCTTCCCTCGCCCGGGACGCCGCGGTCGCCCGGCCAACCGTACAGGGCTATTTCGAAGTGCTGACCGACACCCTGATCGGCGCCTGGCTGCCCGCATGGCGCCCGCGCGCCAAGGTGAAGGAGACGAGTCATCCCAAGTTCTATCTCTGCGACTGCGGCGTCGCGCGCGCGCTCGCCGGGCGCCTGCGGGAGCCGCTCGACGGCGCCGAGCGCGGCGCGCTGCTCGAGACGCTGGTGTTCCACGAGCTGCGCGCGCAAGTCGGATACGCCGGACTCGGCGGTAGCCTCGCGTACTATCGGACGCCCTCGGGAACCGAAGTCGACTTCATCTGGTCGCGCGGCAAGCGGGCGGTCGGCATCGAGGTGAAGGCGAGCCCGCGCTGGCGTCCGGAGTTCGGCCGCGCCCTCGCGGAGCTGCACGGCTTGGGCGTGCTCTCGAAATGTGTCGGCGTCTATCTGGGCGAGCGGCCGCTGCAGGCCGGGCCGGTTCGGGTACTGCCGCTGCACGCCTTCGCTCGCGAGCTGGCCGCCGGCAGTGTGCTCGGGGCGCGCTGACCAGAGAGAGCACGCTCGTCCAGCCGCAGTCCTAGGCCCGGGTGCGCTGCTCTTCGAGCGCGGCGTAGAACCCGATCTGCTCCAGCTCTTCGGCCATCATCCGGGTGGCGCGACGGACCGAGGGCAGGCGCGGCGGCCCGACCAGGAATGCGGCCTCGGCGCGGAAAACCGTCGCCCACGCCGCGATCCCGGCGATGGCGCCGCGCGGCAGCCGCATCCCCGATAGCGTGGCCCTGGTGGATTCACTCGGCAGGCTCACCTGGACGCTGCCGCCAGCATCGACCGTGAATCCCGTCAGGCTGGGATGCGCGGCCAGCAGCTCACGACGGCTCTGACGCATCAGGCCGATGCTGGGGGCCAGGCCGAGGCGCATCGCCACGATGTCTCGCAGCAGCGACATCACCCAGACCAGCACCGAGCCCTCCACTCCACCCCCGGCGACGTCCCATACCGTCCGCCGGGAGGGCGGTCCGAAGACGCCGGCCTCGACCCTCTGGAGCAAGTTCTGGTGCTGGCGCTCCACCTGGTCGCGTACTTCGTCGGCGTCGGCGTCGCGCTTCATCGGATGAGGCCACACGGTCTCGATCTTGCGCATCCCATGGCCAGACACGGCGACCACGGTGATCACCGCCAGGTTCGGGGAGTGGAAGGCTTCGGTGTAGATCTGGTAGCGGCGACCTTCCTTTTCGACCACGGAGAAGCGCCCGGCCGAGCCGTCGCTGCCCGTGGCGAAGGCGCCCTGGACGAGAGCGCCGTGGGGCCCACCCTGAACGCCTCGCGGCTCGAAGACGTAACGGCCGCCGTCTGCGGCCAGCAGCCGCTCCAGCGCATCGCGAGCGGGGTCTTCGGGCGTGGCGCCGCTGGCGACGGGCACCCCGGCCAGGTAGTCGATGAAGAGCTGTTCGTTCTTCGACTCCAAGCTGAAGCGGCCGGTGAGCCGGGCGTCCTCGCACAGCTTCAGCAGCCCGAGCACGCCGGTTCGATCGGTCTGGCCCGACAGGGTGTGGGGAGCTGGCGCCTCGCGGCGCTCCCGCTGCGCGCCGCGCAGCCGCTGGAGCAGCGTCGGCATCGGCACCGGCTTCACCATGCAGGCGTCCCCCGCGCCGAGGACGAGCTCCACCTCGCGGCGGCTCAGGGGGTCGTTGGCGAGCACCAGGTACCTGAGGTCGGGGAACTGGCCGCCGGCCCGCAGGCTGCGCACGAAGTCGATGGCGCGGATGCCCGGCATGCGCTCGGCGCAGACCAGCACGTCCGGGTCGATCGCGCGCAGCTCGATCAGGGCGGCGACGGGGTCTTCGAACATGCGCAGCTCGAACTCGGGAGGCGCGATCGCCTTCTCGAACAGGCGCTTCACTCGGGCGTCGTGGTCAACGACCACGACGCGCAGGCTGCCGCGGGGCATATGAGGGGAGCATTCTAGCGCCCCCGCAACGGGACGACCACAAAGCGCCGGCAACGGGAAGGCTCACGGGCGAGCGCGAGGATCTGGGCGCGGCGCGCATCGAGTGGCTCGGCCGCGCTAGGGCGTTCGCCCTGGGCATCTCCGGTATTTGACCGGCAAAGACCGGTCGCCCTCCCGATGGCGCCCACGGGCCCCAGGACCGAGATTGGAGTTGTAAGGAGGGCGCCATGAAACGGATCAACGGAGCAACCAAGGTGAAGGCGGGCTTCTACTGGCGGACGGGCCGCTGGGAGATCGTGCCGGTGGAGGGAAGCGGCAGCGTGTTGCCGGGCAAGACAAGTGAAGCCTACTACCGGATCCCGACCCTCGGCATGCTGCTGGCCGCGCCGGTGATGGGCGCCGTGTTCGTGGTGTTCCTGCCGTTCATCGGCTTCGCGATCGTGGCGCGCCAGCTGGCACAGCTGCCCGTGTTCGAGAAGAAGCCGGCGAAGCGCGCGCTCAAAGCCGGATCACACCGCGCTTGAGCGCGAAGCGAATCAGCTCGGTGCGGCTGTGGGCGCCGAGCTTCTCCATCACGTGCTCCCGGTGGGACATCGCGGTCTTCACCGCGATGCCGAGGGCCTCGGCGATCTCCTTGCTGGAATGGCCCTCGGCGACGAGGCGCAGCACCTGCTTCTCGCGATCGGTCAGGGCCTCGTAGGGATCGCCTTCGGCCGGCTCCAGGGGCGCACCCGACTCCCCCACCACATGGCGCGCCACGGCCGGGTCGAGCACCAGGCCGCCGCGCGCCACGCTCCGAATCGCCGAGATGAGATCGCTGCCCGCGGCCTGCTTCAGGACGTAGCCCGCGACCCCCGCCTTCAGGAAACGCGCCACGTACTCGCGGTCGTCGTACTGGGAGAGCACGAGCACGCGTGTGCGCGGAACCAGCTTGCGGATCTCCAGCGTCGCCTCGAGGCCACCCAGCCCCGGCATGGCGATGTCCATCAGGACGACGTCGGGCTCCAGCCGGCTGCAGGCTTCGATCGCCTGCTGTCCATCCGCGGCCTCGCCCACCACCTCGATGTCGGGGGCGGTCTTGAGCAGGGCGCGCAGGCCCTCGCGCAGCAGTGCATGGTCGTCGACGATGAGCACGCGGGTCGTTGTCATGCAGCGGCTCCGATCGGCGCCTCGAGCACGATGCGTGTGCCGTGACCAGGCGTCGAGTCCACCTCCATGCGGCCCCCCACCAGAGCCAGGCGCTCACGCATCCCGAGCAGGCCCAGGCCACGGCCGTCGCGGGAAGGTGTCGCCACCGCCAGCGTGTCGAAGCCCCGGCCGTCGTCCTCGACCTCGATCCGCAGCGCGTTGCCCGCTTGCCCCATCTGGATCAGCACGGTCTCGGCCCCGGAATGGCGCGCCACGTTCACGAGCGCCTCCTGCACCGCGCGGAACAGCGCTATCTCCACCTCGGGCCGCAGCCGCCGCGACGGCTCTTCGATCTCGCAGCGCACCGCGACGCCGCGCGCCGCCAGGTGCCGCTCGGCGAGCCAGCGGAGCGCCGCCGCGAGGCCCAAATCGTCGAGCACCGCGGGGCGCAGGTCGTAGATGAGCGAGCGGATGCCGTCGAGGGCGCGTCCCGTGAGCGCGTTGGCCTCGGCCTCGCGTCCACCCCGGACGGCCAGCGACAGGGCGGCCAGGGTCTGGCAGGTCTCGTCGTGGAGCTCGCGGGCGATGCGTTTGCGTTCATCCTCCTGGGCTGCGATCACGCGCTCGAGGAGTTTGCCACGGGAGCGGTCGCGGCGCAGCGCGATGCGCATCTCTTCGAGGGCGGCGCCAAGCTGCCCCACTTCGTCCTCGCCGACACTGGGCACGGGCCGCTCGAGATCGCCGGCGGCGATCCGGCCGGCGGCCTCCGTCAGAACGGCCACCGGGTCCGTGACACTGTGGGCCACGCCCCAGCCGAAGAGCAGCGCCAGGGCCACCAGCGCGGGCACCACCCAAAGTAGGCGCCGGCGGGCCGACGACGCAGGATCCGAGGCTCCCCCGCCCACGACGACCCGCCAGGGCGCCGACGAGAGCGGCGCTATGACGACGGTCGCCGGCCGGGGAGTCGCGACTCCGGAGAGCGCTCGGCCGTCAGCGCTCTCGATCCAGAGCGCGAGGTCAGCGCGGGGTGGGCGCAACTCGAGCAGCGCCCGCCAGTGGGGATCAGCCGGGTCCAGGCTGCCCACCGCCAGCGCGCCAGCCTGACCGCGGTAGTCGAGCAGCGGGTAGAGAAGAAGCACGCGGGGCCCCGCCGCCGTCTCCACGGGCCCCACGACCGAGGGCCGCTCGGCGGGCCGAAACGGCGCCGGCGGAGCGCCCGAGGGCTCGCGCAGCAACTCGCGGCCGTCGGGAGCGAACAGCGCGACGCTCTGGAGCGGCCGGGAGCGACGCCACACGTCGTGGAGCGAGGCGCGGGCGCCTTCGCCGGGAAGGGCGTCGGCCGCCACCCCGGCCAGGGAGCCCAGGGCCTGCAGGCGCGCGTCCAGGGCCTCGTCGAGGCGCGCTGCGACCGCAGCAGCCACCGACTGCCGCTCGCGCTGCAGGGACTCCCCGAGGCCGCTGACGGTGGACGCTCCGAGCCAGACGATGGCCGCGAGCGGGGCAGACGCGCCGAAGGCCACGAGCACGGCGATGCGCCGTGGGAAGCGCCGGCGCTGGCCCCGGTCACCCATCACGCTGCTGTGCGGCGGGCGCGGCGGCGCCTGGCTCGAGGGCGGCGCTGCCTTCCGGGGCGGCGCCGTGTTCTGGGAAGAGCCGCTCGTACTCCAGAGGATGGTCGCGTTTCAGGTGCTCCTTGCTGATCTTCCCGGTGAAGATGCTGTCGTTGAAGGGGAAGATCTCCGGGGCGAAGTGGGCGTTGAAGATGTGCCAAGTGACCACGACCAGGAGCGCCATCAAGCCTTCGTTGCTGTGGGCCACCTTGGCCACCGGCACGAGCTCGCCGCCCAGGTAGCGCGAAGCCGGGATCGGGAGCAACAGCACGAGGCCCGTGCTCACCATCACCAGGTTGCCGATCACGAGCCCCCAGTACTCGAACTTCTCGCGGTAGTCGAAGCGGCCGAAGCGCGCCGGCGTGTCGGTGACGCGCAGGTAGTAGCGCAGCGTCTGGATCGCGTCGAGGAAGTCCTGACGCGTGGGGACCATCGACAGCGGCATCCGGCGCGTGGCGACGCCCACGATCACCACGGTGAAATGGACCGCGGTCAGCGCCCCGAGCATCAGGCCCGCGCCCCGATGCAGGAAGCGCAGCACCTGGACGCCGCCCATGGCGTCGTTCAGCCAGCGCGACCAGGCGGAGTCTGGGTACTTCTGCGGGAAGCCGGTGAGACAGAGCAGCACGAACAGCAGCATGATCGCGAAGTGCTCGATCCGCTGGCGCCGGGAGAAGCGTACGACGTAGTCGGCCGCCGCCTGCGCGCTCATCGGTTCACCCCCACACGCCAGAGGTGCAGCAGCACCTGCAACACCAGGCCGCCGATCACGAAGGGGATGAAGATCTGGTAGAAGAGCTTCGTGGCGTAGACCAGGGGCGCGCGCTGCCAGGTTGGCTCGTAGTGGGACAACCAGGCGCCCGGGAAGCTCTCGCTCGCGCCGGGATGGCAGCTGCGGCAGGTCTTCACGAGGTTCGCCTTCAGCACCCGCGAGTCGGACGAGCCCACCTTGGCGATGTCGTGGGCGCCGTGGCAGTCGACGCAGACGGCAGTGACGCGGGCGTCACCCTGCGCGGTGTTCTGCGACAAGGACGCGGTCATGCCGTGGAAGTCCGTGAGGTAGGTCTGCAGCACACTGGTGGAGAGGCCGTACTTCTTCATGCGTTCTGGATCGGCGTGGCATTTCCCGCACTGTTCCGGGGTCCGGAGCAGGAAGACCGCCTGGCGCGGGTCGACGATGTCGTGGGAGCGGTGGCAGTCGGTGCACACCGGGACATCCTTCGCGTTGGGCCCCGCCAGCGCCTGGCCATGGACGCTCTTGCCGTAGGTCTCCGCCACCTCGGAGTGGCACGCCGAACAGGTCTCCGAGATCCGTGTGCGCGGCGACCCGGGCGGGCTGATTTCGTGGGCGCCGTGGCAGTCGACGCAACTCGGGGCTGGCCCGCCTTCGCCGAGCACGCGGTTGTGGACGCTGTCGAGGTACTTCTTGTAGTTGTTGTAGTGGCAGGACTGACAGGCTTGGCGCATCCCGGCCTGGAACTCCGCTGCATCTTTCCACTGCCGCTCGGGATGCGGGATCTCCCCCATGCCGGCATGACAGTCCGTGCAGCGGAGCTTGCGGCCGTGCACCGAGTCGGTGAAGGCCTTCCGGTCGACGAGCAGCGACTGCCGAGCCCCGTCCGCGAAGACCTTCTGGAGGCCAGGGTCTTCGTGACACGAGAGGCAGGTCTCGATCTCGTCGTCGTCTGCCCGGGCGCTCCACGCAAGGAGGAACGCAAGGGCGCACACCACCCTACGGGCGGCTCTCATGCCGTGCCTCCCGAGCCAAATCCACTGCAAGACCGACGCCAAACGAGAGACCGTTCTCGACTCAGGCGGAGTTGCGCGGCGTACTGAAGCGTGGCGGTCGGCAGCGAGGCGACGGTCGCATTTTTTTGCGCCAGCGATTGCACAACACGCAATCTTGGCGGCGGCTTGGTGTGGCTGCGTGGCTGCTAGGGGCGTGGGTCGCGTGTCGTCCCGCGTTCAGGGGGTGAAGCTACCAGCCGAGCGTGGCGACGGCGATGCCAGTGGCGACGATCGTCGCCCCCGCGAGCGCGTCGCCGTAGCGGTCCAGCCAGGGGACCTGCAGCGCCTTGACCACCCCTGCCCGCGAGACGAGGACGAGCGCCACCATCGCCCCCAGCGTCGCCACCTCGTAGACGACGATGATGGCGACGAGACCCGGCGGGCCGAGCGGGGCCGCGGCGAGAATGATCGGGATGAGGCGCACGCAGGGGTCGGCGCTGAAGAGCAGGAACATCCCGAGCACGGTCGCCCGCGAGGGGTCGTGGACGTGGTCGAAATGGGAGTGGCTGTGGCCGTGCAGCCTTTCCCCCGCAGCCCTGCGCAGGCCCCAGAGCCCGTACACGAGACCGAAGCCGATGAGGAGGATGCCGGCCACCGACTCGAGCCGCGCCCCGAAGGCCTCGAGCACCTCCCTCCCAAGAGCGAGGGCGAGCAGGCCGAGAACGACGGAGACGCTGACGTGGCCGAAGCCGCAGAGGAGCGTCACTCGCGCCGTGCGCGCGGGAGACCAACCCCGCGCCCGTGCTACCGCCGTGAACGGCACCCAGTGATCGGGGGCGACGGAGTGCAGCGCCCCCACCGTCGCCGCCGTCGCCGCCAGCGCCCAGAACAGCCCGCTCGAGGCCATCAGGCTTCGGTGTGCAAGGGCGGGCGGGCCACGGAGGTGGCCGGCCGCACGCCCCGGCGCTCCTCCAGCCAGGAGATCCACTCGCGCACTCCCTCCCCCGTCCGCGCCGAGACCCTGAGCATCGTGGGCCGGGGCATGACCCGCCCCAGGGCGTCCTCGAGCGCAGGGACGCTCAGCTCGAGGTGGGGCAACAGATCCACCTTGGTGAGCAGCACCAGGTCGGCCTTCCGGAACATCACCGGATACTTGAGCGGCTTGTCCTCGCCCTCGGTCACGGAGAGGGCCACCACGTTGACGGACTGGCCGAGGTCGTAGACCGCAGGACAGACGAGGTTGCCGACGTTCTCCACGAACAGGTAATCGAGCTCGCGCCACGGGAAGTCGTGGAGCGCCTTGTGCACCATCTCCGCGTCGAGGTGGCAGGCCGAGCCCGTGGTGATGGCGGCAGCGGGGACGCCGACCGCGCGCAGCCTCTCCGCGTCCCGGTCCGTCTCGAGGTCGCCGGCAATGGCCCCGATGCGGCCGCGCCCGGCCAGGATCCGGGCGGTCGCTTCCAGGACCGCGGTCTTGCCCGACCCGGGCGAGCCCATGAGGTTCACTGCAAAGACGCCTTGCCCGGCGAAGTGCTCGCGGTTGTGAGCGGCGACCCGGTCGTTCGTGGCCAGGATCTTGTCGTGGACCTCGACCGAGACCAGGTTCGTGTCGCCGCAGCCGCAGGTCACGCACATTACGGCACCTCCATCTCGATCTGATCCAGCATGATCTCGTCCCCGGAGCGCATGCGGGCGGGCTGGGAGCAACCCGGGCAGCGCAGGACGGCCCCCGCCTCGAGCGCGCTCCCGCACTGCGGGCATTCCCAGCAGGCCGCGCTGCGCGTGATCCGCAGCTCCGCGCGCGCGCAGAGCGTGCCCTCGCGGCACATCTCGAAGGCGGTGGCGAAGAGCTCGGGCTCGACCCCGGACAGCTCCCCGATCCGCACCGAAAGACGGTGCACCGCCACCGCGCGACGCGCCCGGGCCTCCTGCTCCACGCGGTCGACGAGGGCCGAGACGACCGAGTATTCGTGCATCAGCAGATCCGGGGGAGCTGCTCGCCGGAGAGCCGCTCCAACAGGCGATGGCTGCCGATGCGGGTGCGCAGGACGAGCCGGCCGGGGTCCTCCGCCACCACGCTGCCGATCCGGCGCGCCCCCTCGCCTCCCGGCCGCGCCCGTACCGCGCTGAGCGCCGCCTCCGCCCGAGCGCCGGGCACGATCGCCAGAAAGCGGCCCTCGCAGGCGACGTAGAGAGGGTCGAAGCCGAGCAGCTCGCACGCGCCTTGCACCTCGTCGCGCACGGGAATCTCCGATTCCTCGAGCTGGATGCCGTGCTTCGAGGCGAGCGCGATCTCGCACAGCGCGGTGGCCAGCCCGCCCCGCGTGGGGTCGCGCAGCACGTGGACGTCGGGGGCGGCCTCCAGCAGCGCCCGCACCGGATCCCAGACCGGCGCCGAGTCGGAAAGGAGCGCTGTCTCGAAGTCGATTCCCTCGCGCGCTGCCATCACCGCGATCCCATGGTCGCCGACCGGCCCCGAGACGAGGACCGCGTCGCCCACTTCCGCCCGGGAGGGAGAGACGTTCACGCCGCGGAGGACGCGGCCCACACCCGAGGTGTTCACGTAGACCCCGTCGCCTTTGCCTCGGTCCACGACCTTGGTGTCCCCGGTCACGAGGAGGACGCCGACGCCGGTGCAGGCCTCGGCCATGGAGGCCACGACCCGCTCCAGGTCCCGCATGGGAAAGCCCTCTTCCAGCACGAAGCCCGCGGAGAGAAACAGGGGCTCCGCCCCGCACATGGCGAGGTCGTTCACCGTGCCGTGCACGGCCAGCGAGCCGATGTCCCCGCCGGGGAAGAAGATGGGCTTGACCACGAAGCTGTCGGTGGTGAAGGCGAGCCGTTCAGCGCCCACTTCGATGATCGCCCCGTCCCCGAGGGCGTCGAGCTGGGGATTCTTGAAGGCGGGGGCGAAGAGCGTCTCGATGAGGCGCGCGGTCAGCGTGCCCCCGCCGCCGTGGGCGAGCTGGACGATGTCGCCGTGGGGCAGCGGCGCCGGGCAGCTCAGCATCGAGTCGAAGGAGCGTGACATAGCCTAAGCCTAGCTCGCCGCCGCCTCGGGCCGCGGCCTCCGGTAGTGGAAATAGGCGGCACAGGCCCCCTCCGTGGAGACCATGGTCGCCCCCAGTGGGTGCTCGGGAGTGCAGCGGGTGCCGAACTCGGGGCAGTCCGGGGGACGCAGCCGTCCCTGAAGCACGAGGCCGCTCTGGCACTCCTCGGGTTCCTTCACTGAGAGCCCGCCCACGTCGAAGATCGTCTCCGCGTCGAAGCGGGCGTACTTCGCCGCGAGCGCGTAGCCGCTCCTGGGGATCTCGCCAAGTCCCCGCCAGGCGCGGTCGGAGACGACGAAGACGTCCTCGAGCATCCGAAGGGCTGCGAGATTGCCCTCGCGTACGACCGCCCGGGGGTACTGGTTCTCCACCACGGCGGTACCGCGCTCGAGCTGCGTGCACGCCGCCAGCACCCCGCGCAGCAGGTCGAGCGGCTCGAAGCCGGTCACGACGATGGGGATGCCATACTTCGCGGCCACGGGCTCGTAGTCGCGGTAGCCCGTGATGGCGCACACGTGGCCGGGGGCGAGCAGCCCCTGGATCTGGGCGTCCTCGCACGCAAGCAGCGCCTCGAGCGCGGGCGGGACGAGCACGTGGGCCACGAGCACGGAGAAATTGTCGAGACCTTCCGCCGCCGCCCGGTATACGGCCATGGCGTTGGCAGGGGCTGTGGTCTCGAAGCCCACCGCGAAGAAGACGACCTTCCGGTCGCGGTGTTGGCGCGCGAGCCGCAGCGCGTCGAGCGGCGAGTAGACGATTCGCACGTCGCCCCCGCTCGCCTTGACCTTGAGCAGGTCGGTGCGAGAGCCCGGCACCCGGAGCATGTCGCCGAACGAGCAGAAGATCGTGTCGGGACGCGAGGCGATCGCCACGGCCCGGTCGATCAGCGCGAGCGGAGTCACGCACACGGGACAGCCGGGGCCGTGAACGAACTGAACGGTCTCCGGCAGGAGCTCGTCGAGCCCAAACTTGAGGATCGAATGGGTCTGACCCCCGCAGACCTCCATCAGCGTCCACGGCCGGGTGACCGTCTCGCGAATCCGCCGCGCGAGCGTCGCGACCGCAGCGGGATCACGATACTCGTCAACGTGGCGCATCCGGCCCTCCCTCGAGTTCGGCCAGATCGCCCATCGCGGCGAGCACCTGGAGCGTCTCCAGAGCCGCCTGCTCGTCGATCCGGGAGATCGCGAAGCCGACGTGGACGAGCACGTAGTCGCCCACCGCCACCTCGGGCACGTAGGCCAGGCAGACCTGGCGCTGCACGCCACAGAAGTCGACCCGGCCCATGCGAACCAGGCCCTCGCCCGCAACCTCGACGACCTTTCCCGGCACGGCCAGGCACATGGCTATTCCTCCCGCTCTGTCTCGCCGCCGTCTCGCATGAGCGAGAGTGCGACGCCCGCGTGGACCAGCACGTTGTCTCCCGGCCCCGCCTCGGGCACGAGGTCCAGCGCCACCTCCAGCTGGGCGCCGCGCACGCTGACGCGGCCTACGCGCCCATCCGGCCCCTCGCTCGTGGCCACAACGCGTGCAGCGTACACCGGAGAGCCTTCGCTCATCGCCGCGCGACCGCGTCGGCCACGACCGCCTGGCCGAGCGCAATCCCTCCGTCCCCGGGTGGGACGTCCCGATGCAGGTATACCTCGAACGCCCCCTGGAGCCGACGCTTCACGCCTTCGGCCAGCCACGCGTTCTGGAAGCATCCGCCCGTGAGCACCACCGGCCGCGGCCCCCGCTGACGCGCAGCGAGCCGGACCAGCGAAGCGCCCACGTCGGCCATCGCGTTGTGGAAGCGGGCCGAGACCCGGCCCGGCGCTACGCCCCGCACCAGTTCCTCCACGGCGGCCCGTACCAGCGGACGCAGGTCGGCCTGCGCGGGGCCGTCCCCAGGCTCCAGCAGCTCGAAGGGGTACGTCCCCGCTTCGCCTTCCTCCGCGACCAGGTTCCATTCGAGAGCCACCTGTCCCTCGTAGCTGGAGCGCGTCCGGACGAGGCCGAGGGACCCCAGCGCGTCGAAATAGCGACCGGCGCCGTGGGCGCTGGGCGCGTTCACGCCCCGTGCGATCATCTGCCGGATCACCGCCACGTCCCGCGGCGGGATGCGCGCGAAGAGCGGCAGCGACTCGAGGGGCGGCCGTCCGTCGAAGGCGTCGTCGAGCGCGGCGAGTGCGATGCGCCAGACCTCGCGGATCGCCTGGTCGCTGCCCGCGAGCCGCAGGGGCCGCAGCGTCGCCAGCCGTTCGAAGCCGTCGTAGCGCGCGAGCAGAAGCTCGCCGCCCCAGGAGCTGCCGTCGGTCCCGTAGCCGGTGCCGTCCCAGGCGAGGCCGAGGACCGGTCCCTCGAGACCGTGTTCGGCCATGGCCGCCGCGACGTGGGCGTGGTGATGCTGCACCGCCACTTTGCGTGGCTCCGGCCGCCTTTGCGCGTAGGCGCTCGAGAAGTAGTCGGGGTGCAGGTCGTGGGCGATGAGTTCGGGCTTCACGCCGAGGAAGCGCTCGAGTCGCGCCAAGTGCTCCTCGAACGAGCGGCAGGCCTCGAGGCTGTCGAGATCGCCCAGGTGCGGACCCAGCCAGGCCTGCTCGCCCGCCGCCAGGCAGAAGGCGTTCTTGAGGTGCGCGCCACAGGCGAGAACGGGCCGCGCTACGGGCCGCAGCAGCTTCACCGCGCGGGGTACGTAGCCACGGGCCCGGCGCAACACGACGGGCTCCCCGGCGATCACGCGGGCCACCGAGTCGTCGCAGCGGTTCTCGATCTCGCGGTCGTGGAGTAAGAAGAGATCGGCGATGCCGGCAAGGCGCTCGAGAGCCTCGCCGTCCTTTGCGGCCATTGGCTCGTCGGAGAGGTTGCCCGACGTCATCACGAGCGGCCGTCCGGCCTCGGCCAGGAGCAGATGGTGGAGCGGCGTGTAGGCCAGCAGCAGACCCACGAGCGGGCTGCCGGGGGCCAGCTCCGACGCGAGGCCCGATCCGGATCGGCGTCGGGCGAGGACGATGGGCCGCTCGACCGACTGCAGCAGGCGCGCCTCGGCGTCGTCGATTACGGCTACACGCCGCGCCGCCGCCAGATCCGACACCATGACGGCGAACGGCTTCTCGTCGCGCTGCTTGCGCTCGCGCAGGCGCCGGACCGCCGCCGGCGCCGTTGCGTCGCAGGCGAGGTGGAAGCCGCCGAGGCCTTTCACCGCCACGATCGCGCCCTCGCGCAGCCGGGATGCCGCGGCGGCGATCGGATCGTCGGGCGGCGAACCAACCTCGGCTGGGCCGGCTTCGGTCACGCTCACCAGCCGCAGCCGCGGGCCGCAGTCCGGGCAGGCGATGGGTTGCGCGTGGAAGCGACGGTCGCGCGGGTTCCGGTACTCGGCCTCGCAGCGCGAGCACATGCGGAACGCTGCCATGGTCGTGGCCCCGCGGTCGTAGGGTATGTCCCGGGCGATCGTGAAGCGTGGGCCACAGTGGGTGCAGTTCGTGAAAGCGTAGCGGTAACGTCGGTCGGCCGGATCGAAGACCTCCCGGAGGCACTCCGGGCACGTGGCGAGGTCCGGCGGAATCGAGACATCGCGGTCCCCGTCCGCGCGGCTCGGCTCGATCTCGAACCCGCCCCCCTCCTCGGGAGCGATAGGCTCGGCGCAGATTGTGCGCACGCGGGCGGCCGGTGGGGCGTCGGACTCGATCCGGCGCAGGAAGCTGCGAAGGGCGTCGGGACGCCCGAAGGCCTCGATCGTCACGCCGCTCGCGTCGTTTCGGACCCGACCGGAGATGCCTTCCTCGCCCGCAAGCCGGTAGATCCAGGGTCTGAAGCCGACCCCCTGAACGGTCCCGTGGACTTCGATCCGGCGTCCCTCCAGGGTCATCGCCGGGGTCCCCGATTGCCCCATGGTTCCCTGGCTAGCAATATGCGCGCCGACTGGGCGGTTTCGGCGATCAACCGCCGGCGACCATCTCCGGAGGGCGCGCAGTGAGCCCTTCGAGTAGCGACTCAACCTGCTCGACGACGCGAGGCAGGCTGGCTGCGACTGCGTCGGAGAGGCCGATCTGCATCGACTGGAGCTCCGCCACGGATATCGTGATCAGGAAGACCGGGGGCAGCGTTCCCAGAAGCGACGCCGCCTCGATGAGGTCGCGCAGCCCGATGTCGTGCGCCGTGAGCGAGCGCGGGAAGTCCGAGGCGAAGCGGGGCTCGAGAAGGGAGACAGTGCCAGGGGGCTTTGAGTCCGCCGACGCGTCGATGAGAACGACTGCATCCTGACCGGCGAGCCACGACAGCAGCTGAAAACTCCCTGTCCCGCCGTCCAGCAAAGTGACCCCCGGTGGCAGCGAAGTCTCTTGCAGCGAGCGCACGGCTTCCACGCCAACGCCCTCGTCCCCCATCAGCAGGTTGCCGATCCCGAGAACGAGGATCCGGTTCACTACCCCTCCCTCACTATTGATCTGAGCGCTTCTCGACGAACTTCCAGCCTCCGGCCATCGAGGAAAGGACGCCGCGGCCCTCGACATAGTCGTGATAGAAGACGAGGTAGACGTGGACCATCGTGAACACGATGAAGAACCACATCGTCATGTGGTGCCACTGGCGCACGGCGAAGTCGCCGCCCATGAGCGGGACGATCCAGGAAAAGCTCCGGGGCAGCCAGGCCTTGCTCATGGCCGAATACATCCCGAAGCCCGTGACCGACTGGAACAGGAAGGCCAGGAACGTCAGGAAGTACGTCCAGCCGGCCAGGGCGTTATGGCCCACCGAGGGCAGCGGCTCCACCCGACTCTGGAGGATGTCCACCTTCAACACGTCGACCACTTCCGCGGCCTGCTTCCGGAGCAGGGGGCCGGACAGGGGAAGGAAGTTGTGCCAGCGTGCGTGCGGGTTGCCCACGAAGCCCCAGTAGATCCGCCCGAGGAAGTTGAAGAAGAACACGTAGGCGGCGGCGAAGTGGACGAAGCGCACGATGCCGAACCAGTTGCTCGACCAGGCCTCGCCCCTGACCGGGATCGAGAAAGGGGCCCCGATCATGTAACCGGTGACGGCGAGGCACAGGACGCATACGGCGTTGACCCAGTGATAGAGCCGGACCGGCACCTCCCAGACGTAGACGCGCTCGAGGGTCGAGGTCGCCATCACACGCCTCCTCAGTAGGTCGAGAGCTGATGGAGATACCGTCCCCTCTCGTCGTAGAGGTGCACCGCGCACGCGATGCACGGGTCGAAGGAGTGGATGGTCCGGAGCACCTCCACCGGCTGCTCGGGGTCCGCCACGGGCGTGCCAATGAGCGCGGCCTCATAGGCCGACCGCTGGCCCTCGGCGTCGCGCGGCGAGGCATTCCAGGTGCTGGGCACGACCAACTGGTAGTTGTCGATCCTGCCGTCCTTGATCACGATCCAGTGGGCGAGCGCGCCCCGTGGCGCCTCGCTCAGTCCCACGCCTTTGGCCTCGGCCGGCCAGCTCGAGGGATCCCAGCGCGTGGTGTCGGCGGTGCGGGTGTCGCCGTTGCGTATGTTCGCCAGCAGCTGGCCGTAGAACTCCTTCGACCAGCGGGCGACCAGGGACGTTTCGAGGCCCCGCGCCGCGGTGCGGCCGAGGGTGGAGAACAGCGCCGTCACCGGCACGTCGAGCCGCGCCAGTGCCTCGTTCACGATCTCCTTGACCTCGTCCCGGCCCGAAGCATAGGCGACCAGCAGCCGCGCCAGGGGACCCACCTCCATCGCCTGTCCCTTCCAGCGCGGCGTCTTGATCCAGCTGTACTTGGACTCGACGTCCAGGAACTCGTAGGGCGGCTTGGGACCCGTGTAATGCAGGTTCGTCTCGCCTTCCCAGGGGTGCCTGGACTCCGCATCGCCCCCGGAGTAGTCGTACCAGGAGTGGGTGATGAACTCGCGCACCTGGTCGACGTCCTTGCCGTCCACGGGCTGCACCTCGGCGAGGTTGCGGTTCAGGATGACACCACGCGGGAACTTGAACTTGGAGGCGTCGCCGTAGCCGCTCGTGGGCAGGTCGCCGTAGGCGAGGTAGTTGGACAGCCCGCCGCCGATGGCGCCCCAGTCCTTGTAGAAGGAGGCGACGGCCAGCAAGTCGGGGAGATACACCTTCTCCACGAACTCCTGGGCCTGGTCGAGGAGCGAGCCCACGTAGGCCAGGCGGTCGGCGTTGATGGCGTTGGCCTCGTCCAGGTTCAGCGAGCAGGGTGCGCCGCCCACGAGGTAGTTGGGGTGCGGGTTCTTGCCGCCGAAGATGGTGTGGATCTTGACGACCTCCTTTTGCCACTCGAGGGCCTCGAGGTAGTGGGTGACGCCCAGCAGGTTCACCTCGGGGGGGAGCTTGTAGGCGGAGTGACCCCAGTAACCGTTGGCGAAGATCCCGAGCTGTCCGCTCTGGACGAAGGTCGTGAGGCGCCGCTGCACGTCGCTGAAGTAGCCTGTGGAGCTCTTGGGCCAGCTCGAAAGGCTCTGGGCCAACTCCGAGGTCTTCTTCGGATCCGCCTTGAGTGCCGAGACCACGTCGACCCAGTCGAGAGCGTGCAGGTGGTAGAAATGGACGACGTGGTCCTGCAGGTATTGGGCACAGAACATCAGATTGCGGATCAGCTCCGCGTTGGGCGGCACGCTGATCTCGAGAGCGTCCTCCACGGTGCGCACGGAGGCGAGGGCATGCACGGTCGTGCACACGCCGCAGGCGCGTTCCGTGAAGGCCCAGGCGTCGCGGGGATCGCGCCCCTTGAGGATGCGCTCGAAGCCGCGGACCATGGTGCCCGAGCTGTAGGCGTCGACGACCTTCCCGTCCTTCAGCTCGATCTCGATCCGCAGGTGCCCCTCGATCCGGGTGATCGGGTCGATGACGATCCGGTTAGCCATTGTCCTTCCCTCCTGCCGGCTCGGAGGCCGGCCGGGACTGGGCGCCCACGGCGATGAGGCTGCGCTTACGGACGTTGGTCACGACGGCATGCGCTGCGATGCCGACCGCGGTCGCGACACCCACGCTCACCCCCACCCGGTCCGCTGTCGTCTCGATGCCGAAGCCGGGGAACGTGGCGAGGTGCCGATAGAACGGCCCGTTGTCCCAGAAATTGGCCTCGCTGCAGCCGATGCAGCCGTGTCCGGACTGGATCGGGAAGCTCACGCCGTTGTTCCAGCGAGTCACCCCGCAAGCGTTGTAGGTCACCGGTCCCCGGCAGCCCATCTTGTAGAGGCAGAACCCGCTGCGGGCGCCCTCGTCGTCGAAGCTCTCCACGAACAGCCCCGCGTCGTAGTTGGGCCGCCGGTAGCAGGTATCGTGCACGCGTCTCGAGTAGAACGCCTTCGGCCGGCCCAGGCCGTCGAGCTGCGGGATGCGGTCGAAGGCCAGCAGGTGAACGATCGTCCCTGCCATCACCTCGGCGATGGGTGGGCAGCCGGGAACCTTGACGATGGGGACTCCGGAGACGAGCTTGTGAATCGGCGTCGCCCCGGTCGGGTTGGGCTTGGCCGCCTGGATGCAGCCGTTGGAGGCGCAGCTGCCCCAGGCCACGATCGCCTTGGCGCCCTTCGCGGCCTCATTCAGAATGTCGGCGGCGGTACGCCCGCCGATGCAGCAGTAGACGCCGCCGTCGGCCGTCGGGACCGAGCCCTCGACCAGCATCAGGTACTCGCCCGGGTGCTCCTTCATCGTCTTGTGCAACGCTTCCTCGGCCCTGTGCCCGGCCGCCGCCTGGAGCGTCTCCGTGTAGTCGAGAGAGATCTTGTCCAGGATGATGTCGGAAACGATCGGGTGGGACGAACGGATGAAGGACTCGCTGCAGCAAGTGCACTCCTGGAAATGGAACCAGACGACAGGCAGGCGGGGCTTGGTCTCGAGGGCGTGCACGACCCGGCCGAGCCCGGTGGCCTCGATGCCGGCCGCGGCCGCGAGCCAGCTGCAGAATTGGAGGAAGTCCCGGCGGGAATAGCCCATCTCGCGGGCCTGCTCCCAGATCGTCAAGGGTGCGCCACCCATATGCCCCTCCTCAGGCCTTCTTCCTGTGGTTCCCCGGCGCCTGCACGACCGCGCTGATCTCGAGCGAGCCGTCGATCGTCAGTCGATCGCCCAGGTGGAGTTCGCGGATTCCACTCGCCGCCAGATCCAGCATCAAGCGAGGCTCGATTCTCACCCGGGCCAGCCGCCTTCCTTCGCCTTCGAGGATCTCGACGACCTCTCCCTCGAGTCGCAGCGGTTGTGAGGCTTCTGATTCCGTGACCATCTCGGCTCGACGGTGTCTAAGCACGTTGTCTGCCAGCCGAGCGGCGAGGCCAACTCCAGCCTGCTCAGTGGGCTTTGGAGGGCGTCGGCCCCACAGCTTGCGGGTTCCCGCGAACCGACCGCGGGTTTCCGTCGACCGATGGAGCCGTGACGGAGCTACTCGACGGCGTCGTTCAGGCCGAACTTCCGGAGCTTGTCGCGCAGCGTCGAGAGGCTGAGGCCGAGGCTCTTCGCAGCCTGGCTGCGGTTGCCGTTTGAGGCTGCCAGGGCCTGACGCAGCAGGTTGGTCTCCAGGCAGTCGACGACGTCGTTGTAGGTCAGCGATTCGTCGACAAGGCAGCGCGCGCACGCGCGCACCAGCTGGTTCAGGGGATGGCCGTCGTGAAGCTCGGGCGGCAGGTCCTCGCTGCGGATCTCTCCCTGGCCGAACAGCGCCACGCGCTGGGCGACGTTGCGCAGCTCGCGCACGTTGCCGGGCCATCGGTACTTGACCAGGGCTTGCGCGGCTGCGGGCGACAGGCTGAGCTGCTTCTCCGCCGCGAAGCGGCGCAAGAAGTGCTCGACCAGCGGCGCGACGTCCTCCGGCCGCTCGCGCAGCGGGGGGATCTCGATGGGGAAGACGTTGAGCCGGTAGTAGAGGTCGGCACGGAAGAGGCCGCGGGTGACCATCTCCTTGAGGTCCACCTTGGACGCGCTGATGAGCCGCACGTCGACCGGGATCGGCGTGGTGCCGCCCACCCTCATCACCTCGCCGGCCTCGAGCACCCGGAGCATCTTGGCCTGGACGGGGAGCGGCACGTCGTCGACGTCGTCGAGGAACAGCGTCCCGGTATGGGCCAGCTCGAACAGCCCCTTTTTCTCGGACTGGGCGCTCGTGAAGGCGCCGCGCTCGTGGCCGAACAGCTCGCTCTCCAGGAGGTCGTGCGGCATCGCGGAGAGCGCGATCTTGACGAGCGGCCGGTCCCAGCGTGCGCTGACGCGATGGATGTAGTCGGCAAACAGCTCCTTGCCGACCCCCGTCTCGCCGATCAGCAGCGCCGTGGTGTCCGAGCGCGCCACGGTGTCCACGGCGTCCAGGAGCTTCCTCATCCTGTCGCTCTGCGTGATGATCGCAACGCGTTGTCGCAGTTCCGTGGACGACACGCGGCTCCTTGCTCCCCGACCGCCGTCGTGAAGGCCGGGAATCTGCTGGCGAGTTGGGCGAGATTCTAGCCGAAGACCGGATGACGACGGCTCTCCCTGGCCCTTCGTGAGCGCCCCGTGGCGACCGATAGGCGTTCGTACTCGCGACGCGCTTTGCGGACGCAGCCCCAGGCCGCCACGAAATCGGCGTCGGAGGCGGCCCCATCCGCCAGCGCCGCCTGACGCACGAAGGCAGCCAAGTGCCCGAACAGCATGCGGCCCATCGGGTTCGCGAGTGGAGGCGCCGCGACGCGCTTGGGGTCCTTGCGGTCGCCCTCGTTCAGTACGCCCTTGACCGGCGCATGAGCCGTCGCGGCCGCGCGGGCCTTGCCGGCGAGATGCAGCGCGGCACTTCGGTCGCCGCTCTCCCAGGCGAGATATCCCAGCAGGAACGCGGCCTCGATGCTCTTGGGGTTGGTGCTGAGCGCCGCGTCGAGCCAGCGCCTGGCCTCGCCGTCCTGCCCCCGCAGCATCAGGACCTCCCCCAAGCGCACCATCGCCCCCGTCTCCTCGCCGTTGATGTCGTGAGCGCGCCTCAGGTGACTCTCCGCCTGGGACACGTCCATCGGCTCTTGCGGGTCGGACGAAGCCAGCAGTGCACCGAGCGCGAGGTGGCCTCGCGCGCTCGCGGGGTTGAGCTCCACGAGCGTCTCGAAGGCCTGCCGCGCCTCGCTTGGCTGCTCGAGCTGCCGCTGACACTGGCCCATGTAGTACAGGCAGTCTTCGTGCTTCGGATCGAGCGCCAGGGCCTCGCGGTAGAGTTCGGTGGCCTTGGCGCAATCCTCGCCGATGCGGGCCGCAGTCGCGGCGTTCAAGCGATCCCAGAAGCGCAGCACGCGCTGGCGCTCGGCGTCCGGCGCTGCCGAGGCGGCCGGACCCACATCGCGCGCACAGCCGCCGAGCGCCAGGCCAGCCAGAAGGGCTGCCCGGGCCAGCCGCGCGAGGATCATCGCGCCTCGGCTCCCAACTCGGGCTGTCCGCCCGCACGCAGGCGGATGGTGGCCCGGATCGGGAGGCCTGCGAAAGACTGCCTCTGGCCGTCGGGCCAGAGCACCTCGAGCTTGTCGATACGCTGCGCGTCTCCCAGGCCGAAGAAGGCCTCGCCGGGTGGCTCCTGGCTCAGGTAGGACGATTGGCTCCCGATCGCGCGCAGCTGCGTCCCGGTGCTGGTGCTCAGCCGCACCAGCGCGCCCACGGCGTGTGTGTTCCGGGGCGCCCGCAGGACCACACGAGCCCAGCCGCGCCGCTCCCCGCCCTCGTTCCGCGCCAGGCGCAGCGCGCCGCCGTGGACCACGTAGGCGATGTCCAGGTCGCCGTCCCCATCGTAGTCGGCGAAGCTGGATCCCCGGCCGACGCTCGGCGTGGCGAAGGGTGCTCCCGCTTTCTGGCCGACCTCGTAGTAGCCCTGCTCCCCCGCGTTCCAGAATAGGAAGCTGCGCATCGGCACCAGGCGGGTCGGGTCGGAGTCCTGCTGGAACGTGCTGCCGTTGACGCAGTAGAGATCGAGGCGTCCGTCGTTGTCGTAGTCGAGGAAGCCCGTGCCCCAACCGATGACGTCGAGTGCGATCTGGCCGAGGCCCAGGGCATCGGCCTGGTCCACGAACCGGAGCGGCGCCTCCGGCGTCACCTTCATGCTGCGGGTTTCGTTGACGTAGAGCGCGTTCTCCTGGGCCAGCCAGTGGGTGATGAAGATGGCCAGGCGGCCGCTGTTGTCCCAGTCGCCGATGCCGAGGCCCATGGCGCCGCGGTAGTCGGCCACCCATGCCGAGTGGCTGATATCGCGGAAGCGGCCGTTGCCGAGACTGAGGAACATGGCGTTGTCGGACACGTCGTTCGCGACGTAGATGTCCGGCCAACCGTCCTCGTTGAAGTCCACCCACGACGCCGAAAGCGAACGGCCCGTTGGGTTGTCGACCCCGGCCTGTCCAGCCACATCGCGAAACACGCCGCGCTCGTTGCGGAGCAACAGGTTCCGCTCGGGCGCATAGACCGAGGGGTTCAAGGTGTAGGGCACGACCGACTTGAACTGCAAGCTGGTCTGCTTCGCGCTCAGCGGGTCCCACTTGTACTTCACGTATCCGCAGACGTAGAGGTCGAGGTCCCCATCCTTGTCGTAGTCGGCCCAGCTGACGCCGGTCCAGAAGCCCGCGTGGCGATCGACACCGGCCGGCTTCGAGACGTCCGTGAAGCGCCCCTGGCCGTCGTTGTGAAACAGCAGGTTCGTGCCGTAGCGCGTCACGAACAGATCGAGCCGACCATCGCCGTCGTAATCGCCCCAGGCTGCACCTTGACCCCAGCCGCGCACGGCCAGCCCCGCGTGGTCGGTGACGTCGGTGAAGGTCCCGTGGCCGCCGTTGTGGAACAGGCGGGCATGCGCGGGCGAGCCTTTGACCTCGGCCGCCGTCAACGTCAGGGGACCCGATTCGTTGACCACGAACAGATCCGGAAAGCCGTCGTCGTCGTAGTCGCCCCAGGCCAGCCCCGAGCCCATGTCTTCTGGGAGCTGCGACGAGCGCTGGCCGTTGAAGTGTACGAAGCGCAGGCCGGCGGCCTCGGCCTGATCCGTGAAGGTCACTCCCCCGGGCAGAGCCGCCTGCGCGGCCCCCGCGCCTGCCGGCAGGCGCCGGTCGAGATCGTGAGTGATCTCCTGGCTGGTCTCCACCTCGTCCCCGGGAACGTAGGCCTGCTGGCGAGGCCGCAGGAGCAGCAGGCCCGCTGCGATCGCGGCAAACAGCGCCAGGCCGGCCATGAGCCAGCGCTTGGCCTGCTGCCGGTGGCCACTGCGACGGGGGACCGACGACGTCACCGGCGGAGTACGGCCATGCGCGTGGGCGCGGCCCCGACAGTCGCCTGCCTGGGCGGACCGGGCCGCACCCGGATGCGCGACTCGGCGCGCGCCATCTCGGTCACGGGCGTCGTCAGGCCGGCGCTCTCGCCGAAGAGGAAGTTCAGCAGGTACTGGTCGATCTTGCGGTACATGAGGCGCGCCGTGACTTTGAGCTCCGCGCCGGCGGCCGGCCCGGAGCCGACGTTGAAGCTCTTCTCCTGCAGCTTCGGCGCGCGGCGTTCGGCGTTGCCGGAGCACGCGAACGAATACTCGGCCGTATCCGAGAAGCCGGGAAACAGGGAACGACGGTAGCGCACGCCCACCATCTCCCACAGATTGTGCCGATCGATCAGGTTGCCGTACTGGTCGACAGGCTCGGCCTTGAACATGAACGTGCCTGGCTCGATGCGGTAGTGGTCGTCACGACGCCCGGAGGCGAACACGACCCGGCCCTGGGCGTCGGTCACGTTCAGTTCCACCCAGGCCTGGATGATGTCGAGCGGCCCGGTCGGGAAATCGTGGCCCACCTTGTTCGACGTGATCACGGCACGCACCGTCACGATTTCGTCCGCGCCGACCTCCTTGGGTACGACCAGCTCGAGGGCCACCGCCGGGCCTTGCGACCACTTGCTGGCGATCTCCGGGATCTCGAACTCACCCCGGAGCCACTTCTCGACCAGCCTGGCCTGCTCGTCGCCCCCGGGGAGCTTGAGCATCACCGGCATGGCCTGGTTGGCCCCCAGGAAGCGGTGACTGCGGTGCTTGCCGTCGGAGCCGCTGCGGTTGTAGTCGAGCGGGTCTCCCGCCGCGGGATCGTGGGAGGCCACGAGCGGCATGTGACACTCGCGGCACTCGATCGTCTTGGTTGCGTCACCGGGGTGGTTCCAGCGGCTGTTCTTCCAGTTGTCGTACTGGTTCTGGAGCTGTACCCAGCCGACGTTGTTGACTTCCTTGTCGATGAACTGCTTGTGGCAAGCAGCGCAGTACTCGGGGGTCTTGAACAAGCGCTTGGAGAGGTCGTCCACGTGCTGCCGCGGGTAGGCGCGGATCAGGAAGTCTCTCACGAAGCGTGCTCTCTTCCCGTCTCGCAGCTCGAAGAGGTAGCGGCTAGGCTGCGCCACCACGAAGGCCGCGTTGCCCTTCACGTCCGTCTTGTGGATGGAGTGGCAGGCGAGGCAAGAGACGCCCTCGCGGTAGCCGGCCAGGTTGGTGAGGTGGGGCGTGAAGATGTTCTTGGCGCCGGAGAAGAGCGAGATCGGGTCGTGGCAGCCGCCGCAGTATCTCGTCGACTCGGCACCGTTCTGCTTGGCCATCTCCTCCTGGACCCGCTGGAAGGACGGGTCCATGGCGGACCAGCGGTGGGCGCTCACGCTCCACTCCTTGGCGATCTGTTCGTGGCAGCCCGCGGTGCCGCAGGACTCCGAGCCAGCCAGGAGGCGCGCGTCGAAGGCGCGACCCGTCGCCGTGGTCGCCAGGCTCGGCGCGAATGGTCGGCCGGCGCCGTACTTGAACGAATAGTCGGGCGGGAAGCGGTCGTCGAGCCGTTCGCCGGGATAGACGGACCACAGGATCCCGAGCGGCGCCAGCATCAGCAGGAAGCCCGCAGCCGTGCGAACCAGCGTCCGGTTCAGCACCTGACGCACGGCCACGAGGCCCTGCTGGAACGCGGCGCTGCGATCGCGGATCAGGATCACCACCACGTGCGGCAGCGCGAACGCCAGGAGCGCGAAGGTCGAGAGCAGGTGGACCCGCTGCCAGGCGTACGAGATGCGCGTGGCCCAGATAGCCTGCACCGTCAGGAAGGTGCCTGAGATGACCGCCGCCAGCAGGGCGCTCGTGGCGAGGTAGCCCATCCACTTGACCGGTCCGCGCGGCCGGCTCCAGTAGTCGCGCAGGTGCTGCCACTGGTAGACGAGCGCCGGCACGAGCAACGCGAGACCGAGCCCGGTGTGAACGACCACGGTCCACTGGCTCGGGACCGAGAAGGGCAGCAGGTAGATGGCGAGGCCGCTGAGAGTCTCGAAGGCGAGCCAAGCCAGCGTGAGGGCGACGAAGTGCCGGCCCCACTCCAACTCCCGCTTCGGGGCCAGGGGTTGCGGAACAGCGGCGGAACTCGAGTCTCCGGGCATCGCGTTCCTTCCTTCGCCGCTCGGCGGGACCTCGTCCTGGGCGTGGTACGGCCACACGTTAGGCCTGGCTCGGGGCGGCCACCCGAGTCTGGGGAAGGCGGGGGAGATACCGTATGACGCCCGTCATATGGTCGCTCGACAGTTCGTTTGAACCATGATGGTACAGATGCTTCAGTCACTTGATTCCTCTTGACTGGAGGCAGTGGAGGCTCTAGCTTGTGAGTGGATCTTCGCGATCCAACCTAGGACCCGGATTCCTTCCGGGAACGACACGTCGGCTGCGCTCCCCGGGAGAGGTTCCACGACCGGGAGGACTTATGGGCAAGAGGCGCTACCAGATCGACACACGGGTGTTCGCCGTGTTCTTCGTCGTGGCCATGCCGTTCGTGGCTTTCGGCTCCTTCATGGTCGTGAACATGGCCCGGGCCTCGCTCGAGCAGTCCCTGGGCGAGAGCTTCGAGCAACGCGCCATCGAGACCAAGCTGCTGGTCGAGCGCTACGTGGGGGAGCAAATCGTAGCTCTCCACCTGATCGGTCTCGACCCGGAAGTGGGCTCTGTTCTGGCCGGGGCCTCGAAGGGCCCTACCCCGGCGCGCCTACGCCAGATCCTCCAGGTCCGGCCAGCCTGGACCTTGCTTCAGGTGATTGACCCCAGTGGCCAGGTCCTGGCCGGCAGCAGCGGGGCCGCGGGTGTGCTCGGGGACGAGGTCGGCTGGCTCCGCCGACTGGCGCAGGACTCGTCGGACCGCCAAGCCTACATCGGCGAGATTCGGATGCGGCCTGGCGGCGCGACGCCTGTCCTCGAACTGGCCTACCCGATCCGGCAGCCGGACGGGAGCCTGCTGGGCGCGCTCCGCGTCCTCGTCGACGCCTCCGATCTCTACGGCGTCCTCGCCCCGGTCCGCATCGGCCGTACGGGCCACGCCCTCGTCGTGCGCAGCAGCGACGGCATGGTCCTGGCCTCCGACGAAAGCCAGCGGCTGCTGCGGCAGCCATATGCTGGCTTCCCCTCACTGAGCGCCGCCATCCAGGGATTCCCTCTGGGCGAGCAGGGCGAGCTGGTGTTCGGCAAGCCCGGACGCCTGCGCGGCCACTGGAGCATCCCGGAGCTGCGAGGCCGTGACGACGCCGGTCGCGAGGTCAGGATCGAGTCCGCTCGCCTGGTCGGCTACGCGCCCGTCGACCAGGTGCCGGGCGTGAAGTGGACCGTCATCGTCGAGCAGGACCTGGCCGAGGCGGTATCGCCCATCGTGGGCGTGACACGCTATCTCTGGATCCACTTCGTCGGCGTCTTCGGGACCGTGATCCTGCTTGCGCTGTACTTCTCGATCAAGTCCGAGAGCCCGGTCATCGACGAACAGCTCCATCTCCACGAGGAACACCTGCCACAGGGCGCGGTCGCTGGGCGGGCGTAGGTCGGACCAGGAGGTGTCTCATGCCGCGAACTCTGGCGCTTCCCACCCTGGTGGCCGCGCTGTCCCTGGCGTGCGCTGAGGATTCCAAGAGCTCCGCCGGTTTCTACATGCCGGACGGCGATCCCGTAAAGGGTCAGGCGGCCTTCGTCTCGATGAGGTGCAACGCGTGCCACAGCGTGGCCGGCGTCGTTTTGCCCGGGCCGGTGGCCGAGCCCCCCGTTTCCATCGCGCTGGGGGGCGAGGTACCCCACGTGAAGACCGACGGCGAGCTGGCCGGCTCCATCATCGCTCCCTCGCACAGGCTCCGCTCGCGCGCCGAGAACGCCAAGAGCGGACAGCTCTCGCGCATGGGCGACTTCAGCGAGGCGATGAGCGTGCGCGAGCTGATCGATGTCGTGGCGTTCCTGCAGTCCCGCTACAAGGTGGTCGTCCCGCCGCCACCCATGAGGTGAATCCACTCCCGGCAGCAGGAACGGCGCTACTCGTCCGAAGGACGGCGGTCGAAAAGCCGCCGCGGCGCTGACTCG
>CAYTWT010000166.1:0-57823 GCA_964442185.1 uncultured Acidobacteriota bacterium | reverse complement strand
GCCTCGCGTGGCTCCAGGCGGCTGGCGGTGAAGGCGGGATAGATGGCGGCGAGCGTCGAGAGCGCCGCGATGAGCAGCCCCGCGCGCAAGGCACTCGCCAGGCGCAGCACCGGGAACAGCACGTCGCCGCCCGCCATCCAGGCGAGCGTGATGGTGTTCATCGGGATGCCCCGAGCGCCGTAGTAGAGGACGCCGGCGGCGCCGAGGGAGACACCCAGGACGGCACACACCAGCCCCAGGGCGAAGCCCTCGAGGATGAAGAGGCGCACCACCAGGCCGCGGCGCATGCCGAGGGCGCGCAGCGTGCCGATCTCGCGCGTTCGCTCGTGGACGCTCATCAGCATCGAGTTCACGATCCCCACCGCCGCGGCCAGAAACAGGAACGTGGACAGGATCACGAGTGCTGCCTGGTTGGCCTGGATGATCGAGAACGAGAAGCGGCCAGCCTCGTCGAAGGTCTCGACGCGGATGCGCGTGTCTTTGGCGGGAGGAACGATCGCGGCTGCCTCGACGATCTGCGCGATCGCCTCGCGCGCGCGGCGCGCGCCGGCCCGGCTCCCGTCGGCGAGCGTCACCTTCAGGTTGGTCGCGCCAGCGGGCCAGTCGAGCAGGCGCTCGGCCGCAGCGAGCGGCACGAAGAAGGTGTTGTCGTACCAGGGCGCGCTCTTCTCGAAGACGCCGCAGACGATGGCGTCGAGCGCGTTCACGGCCCCCTGCGGCGTCTGGACCACGAACGAGACGCTGTCCCCGACGGAGAGCCGGAGCTTGCGCGCCATCGGTGTCGCGATGTAGACCGCGAGCTCCTCCCCCGCCGGTAGGAAGCTGCCGGCCACGGGCGCCAGGGCCGCCTGAAGCTCGAGTTCGCGCGCGGCGTCGATGCCGATGATGCTGGCGAGGCTCGAGCGGTTGCCGGCGATGGCCGTGCCGCGGGCCTGGAGATAGGGCACCACCCGGAGCACGCCCAGAGCGCGGCCGTCTGCTTCGATCCGCTTCGCCAGGGCCACGGCGTTCGGCAACTGATCCTGGCCGTAGGCGTCGAAGGGGCTGTTCTGCGGCTGAAAATCGACGGGACGGACCACGACCTGCACGTGGCCCGTCTGAACCGCGACCAGGTTGGCGGTGAGCTGACGCGCGATGCCGTCGGAGAGGCCGCTGCCGAGCACCAGCGCGGCGCTGCCCAGGACCATGGTCCCGCCCGAGAGCGCGTTGCGACGCTTGGCGCGCAGCAGGTTCCGAAACGCAATCGCGAACAGCGGGGTCACCGCTTCGGCGGGTTTGGTCATAGGTAGCGCAAGGAATCGGCCGGACGCATGCGGGCCGCCATGAGTGCTGGACCAAAGGCCGCGAGCAGGCAGATCCCGACCATCAGCATGGGCACGAGCGTGACGTCGGACCAGTTGAGAGCCGGGTACAGGTAGTCGCCGCCGTACGAATAGCGCTGAGCCTCGCTGAAGGCCGGGATGCCGTAGCGGCCGAAGAACAGGATCAGCCCCGAGCCCGCCAGCGCGCCGCCCAGAGCGCCCGCGATCCCGAGCATCAGCGCCTCGAGCAGGAAGATGCCCAGGATCCGGCTGCGGCGCGCGCCGACGGCTCGCAGCGTGCCGACCTCGCGGGTGCGCTCGAAGACCGACATCAGCGCCGTGTTCATGACGCCGGCAGCCACGATGATCGCCATCACCAGGTCCATGATCCGCGCGATGAAGCGCGTGACCAGCATCCCGCCGATGAAGGGGCCGCCCATCTCTTCCCAGGTGTAGGCGAAAGCCGCGCTGCCGTCGCGGCGAAAGGCGGCGTTGAGCGAAGCGGCGATCGGCGCCGAGGGCGCCGTGACGTCGCGCTGGCGGAACACCAGCACGCCTGCCTGATCCTCGACGTCCATCAGTTGCTGGACCGCCGCGAGGTCGGCGTAGCAGGCCCCCCATTCGTACGCCTCGAGACCCTTCACGACCCATAGGCCGGTGACGCTGAGCTTCACCGCCGAGAGACGTCCGTCGGGCGTGTTGGCCAGGGCCACGAGCGTCGAACCTAGACGCGCGCCGAGCTTCTTCGCGACGCCGCGATTGATCAGGATGCCCTGCTCTCCGGCCACGAAGTGCCGGCCCTCGCGCAGCTCGAGCGCGGGATAGACGGCGGGGCGCGCTCCCGGATCGATCCCGATCAGGACCACCTCCATCGAGGCGTCGCCGTTCGACAGCAGCGCGCCGACCATCAGCCGCGCCAGGCCGGCGGCGAGCCGCGGCTCCGAGCGCAGCACCCGATCGATCAGCGCCGAGGGAGCGAGCAGCAGCCGGTAGTTGTTCTGCGGCAGGATGAAGGACACCCTGCCGCCCTCGTCTGCGGCCGCGTCTTTCGCGAACACCTGCACGTGGCCGAGCGTGCCGCCCTTGGCGGGCTCCACCACCGCCGTTTCCATGGCCTTGGTCCAGGCACGGCCGAGGACCATCAGTCCGATGCCGAGGATCAGGGCCGAGGCCGTCAGCAGCGTGCGCCGCTTGTGGCGCAGCAGGTTGCGCAGCGCGAGGGTCAGCAGGAGCCGCACGGCCTCGACTCTATCGCAAGGCCGGGGTCTTCGCCGCTTCACTTTTGACAATGGCCCTTGGCCCCGGAACAATCGCGCTCATGCTACGGAGCCTTTCCCTCGCCCTCGCCCTGGGCGCCACGCTGACGGGCGCCCCGGCGCTGCCGAGCGTCGAGGAACTCGTCGCGAGGAACTTGGAGGCCCGTGGCGGCCTCGCGAAGATCCGGGCCGTGAACAGCATCCGGCTCACGGGCAGGATGACGATCGGTCCGGGAATCGAAGCGCCCACGACACTCGAGATGAAGCGGCCGTCGAAGATGCGCCTCGAGCTGACCTTCCAGGGCCAGACCGCAACCCAGGTGTACGACGGCCAGGCCGGCTGGCAGGTAATGCCCTTCCAAGGCCACAAGGACCCGCAGCCGCTCACGGCCGACGAGCTGAAGGACGCCGCGGAGCAGGCCGACATGGACGGTCCGCTCGCGGACTACAAGGCGAAGGGCAACACGATCGAGCTGCTCGGCAGGGAGCCGGTCGATGGCAAGGATGCCTACAAGCTCAGGCTCACGCTGAAGAATGGCAAGGTGCAGGCGCTCTACCTCGACGCCAGCTCCTCTCTCGAGATCAAAGGCGAGTCGATGCGGAGAGTCCAGGGCGTGCAGCTCGAGACCGAGCAGCGGATCGGCGACTACCGGAGCGTCGAGGGCCTCTTGATCCCGCACTCGTTCGAGACCGAGGCGAAGGGCCGTCCGGAGAAGCAGAAGATCACGATCGAGAGGGTCGAGCTGAACGTCCCGCTCGACGATGCGCGCTTCACGATGCCGGCGCTCTCGCGATGAAGACGACGCGCGCCCAGATCACGTCGCTCGGGCTGTTCGTGCCGGAGCGCGTGGTGACCAACGCCGACCTCGCGAAGTTCGTCGACACGAACGACGAGTGGATCCGCACGCGCACCGGCATCGAGCAGCGTCACTACGTCGAGCCGGGAACCCCGACCAGCGTGCTGGCCGCGAAGGCCGCGCAGCAAGCACTCGAGCGCCGCGGTATCGCGGCTTCGGAGATCGACCTGATCATCGTCGCCACGGTCACGCCGGACATGCTCTTCCCCGCCACCGCCTGCCTGGTCCAGGAGAAACTGAGGGCGAGCAAGGCCTGGGGCTTCGACATCTCCGCCGCCTGCTCGGGCTTTCTCTACGCCCTGACCACGGGCGCCCAGTTCGTGATCGCGGGCACGCACAAGAAGGTGCTGGTGATCGGCGCCGACGTGATGACCTCGATCCTCGACTACACGGATCGCACCACCTGCGTCCTGTTCGGCGACGCGGCGGGCGCCGTGCTGCTCGAGCCGGCCAACGACGAGACGGGGATCCTCGACTTCTACCACGAGGTGGACGGCACGGGCGCCGACTTGCTGCTGATGCCCGCGGGCGGCAGCCGGCGGCCCCCCACGCACGAGACCGTCGAGGCGAAGATGCACTGCATCCGCCAGGAAGGCGCGCAGGTCTTCAAGTACGCCGTGCGCAAGTTCGCCGAGGCGAGCCTGCACCTGCTCGAAAAGAACGGCCTCACGACCGATCAGGTCGACTGCTTCGTCGCCCATCAGGCGAACATCCGCATCATCAACGCCGCGCAGGAGCGGCTGGGGCTGCCGGAGGCCAAGGTCATCAAGAACATCCACCTTTACGGCAACACGACCGCCGCCACCATCCCGCTGGCCCTGGGCACCGCCCTCGACGAGCACAAGCTCGAGGCCGGCGACACGCTGCTGATGGCCGCCGTCGGCGCGGGCTTCACCGTCGGCACGGTGCTGTGCCGGTGGACCGGCTTCGATTGGAAATAGCGGCCCAGTTCCTGGCCGTCGCAAGGGGGCGAGCTCGGGCTTACGCCTGGGGCCGCTTTCGCCTGCGTCGCTGCCGGGAGGGCCGCGCGAGCAGCTTGTCCTCGAGTACCCGCTCGCGCGCGTCGCGGATCACCCGCGGGTCGTCGATCAGGGCAAGCAGCCGCTTTGCGACGTCGGGCGCGGAGGCGGCGAGGCCGAGGGCGCGCTCCCGCCGCTCCGGCCGCAGGTTCACCAGCATCGCCAGGTCGAGCAGGTCCCTCGGCCCGCCGGCCCGGAGCTTGAGGCGCACGAGGGTCTCGAAGTCCACGACCGGCAACCGCAGGCCGTGCACCTCGAGCACGACGGTGCGCTCGGATTCGAGCGGGACGAGCGGCGGCAGCACGTCGAAGGGGACGCCGCCCAGGACGCCCTTGAGGCAGTCGAAGCCGCCATCGAGGCTGTCGCCCCGCAGCAGCTTCGTCGGCAAGCCGGCGTCGGCGAGCCGGCGCCGTGCCTCGGCCAGCGGCAGCGCAACGATCAGGTCCACGTCGCGCGTCGCGCGGACATAGCCGTAGGCGTTCACGGCCAGGCCGCCGACGATGGCGCAGTCGCCTTCGCGCAGGATGCGCACCAGCCGCGCGGCGGCCCGCGTGTAGCGCTGCCCGGCGATGGCTCGCCTCAGAGGCTGCGTCCGGACCGTTCGAGGTCCCGTCCGAGCAGGGACAGCTCCTCGGCTGCCGCCACCCGGGAGGCCATGCGCGACCGCTCCGCGGCGTCGGGGGGCTCCACCGGCCGGCCGGCGAGCACGCCGAGGAGAGCTCGGCGCTGTTGCGAAGACAGAAGCACGCCCGCGGGCGTCAGCTCGTAGTAAATGCGCGAGCGGGCTCCCCGCGACCCGCCGGGACTCACCCGCCGCGCTTCGAGCAGGCCCGCCCGACGCAGCGCATCGAGCGCGCCATACACGCGGGCGGGGGAGAGCCGGATCGCGCCGCGGGCCGACGCGCCGACGCGCCGGATCAAATCGCGGCCGTAGCCTGCACCATCCCGGAGCGCCAGCAGCAGCGCGACCCGCGTGGGGAGCAAGGCCTGCATGATCCATTATAGGCCGAATCGGATTGAAATGGTCCATGGCGCAGCTCGAGGCCAGGCCTCCCGGGGCCGGCCGCGACCTTGACTCGACTCCCGCCGCGACTGAATAATGATTCAGTCATCGGGAGGCGCGGGTGACCGAGACGGAGTACGAGGGCCCAAGAGAAGCGCCGCTGCGAGAGCAGATCGGCTAGTGGGGCTCGCCCTTCGCATTCTCGCGGTGCTGCTCTTCGTGCGCCTCGTGCTGCGCTTCCTGGCGGCGGTGGTGCGCGGGGCGTCGGCGCCAAAGGCCCCGGCCGGCCAGATCGCCGACGACCTGGTCCGCGACCGCGTCTGCAACACCTTTTTGCCCCGCGCCCGTGCGCTCTACGCCGAGGTCCAGGGCCAGCCGGCCTACTTCTGCTCCGAGAGCTGCCGCGAACGCGCCCTCTTGCAGTAAGATGCGGGGCAAGCGGGAATCGCTGGAGGCAGCATGGGTGAAGCGCTGGGAATGATCGAAACGCGGGGCCTGATCGCGCTGATCGAGGCGTCCGACGCCATGGTGAAGGCCGCCAAGGTGACGCTGGTGGCCTACGAGAAGATCGGCTCCGGCTACGTCACCGCCCTGGTGCGCGGGGACGTGGCCGCCGTCAAGGCCGCGACCGATGCCGGCGCCGCGGCGGCGAGGCGCGTGGGCGAGTTGGTGTCGGTGCACGTCATCCCCCGACCCCATACCGGGCTCGAGGACATCCTCCCCATCGGCAAGGCCCCGACCAAGTAGGATGAGTCGCGGCGGCCCCCACGGGGCCCGCCGCGCGGCACGCGCATGCAGCTGGGCCGGGTCGTCGGAACCGTCGTCGCCACCAGGAAGGACGAGCGCCTTCAGGGCGCCAAGCTCCTGGTCGTCCGCACGCAGGATCCCCACGGCAAGGACGAGGCCTCGTATCTGGTCGCCGTCGATACCGTGGACGCCGGAGCGCAGGACCGGGTATTGATCGTGACCGGCTCCTCCGCTCGCATGGCCGCGGGACTCAAGGATTGCCCGGTCGATGCCGCGATCGTCGGCGTGATCGACGCCGTCGACGTGAAAGAGTAGGCCTTGCTCCTGGCAAGGGTGATCGGCACGGTGGTCGCGACCCGCAAGGACCCGGGCCTGGTGGGCACGAAGCTGCTCGTGATCCAGCCGATCCGTGCCGACCGCACGCCGCACGGGAAGGCGCTCGTCGCAGTCGACTCGGTGGGCGCGGGAGCCGCCGAGGAGGTTTTCTACGTGCGGGGCCGCGAAGCCTCGTTTCCGTTTCTCCCGGCCGAGGTCCCGGCCGATGCCGCGATCGTCGGCATCGTCGATCACTGGAACGTGTGACGTGCTGATCGGGCGCGTGCTCGGGAGCGTGGTCGCGACGCAGAAGAACGCGAAGCTCGAAGGCGCCAAGCTGCTCCTGGTGCAGCCGCTCGACCTGCGCGGCAAGGACCAGGGCACGACCGTGCTCGCCATCGATTCGGTCGACGCGGGTGTCGGCGATCGGGTGCTGCTGGTCCAGGACGGGCGCGCCGCACAGCAGGCCCTCGGCAAGGGGACGGCGGCCGTGGATGCGGCCATCCTCGGCGTGATCGACGCCGTGGAGCTCGCTTAGGTGGACGACGCCCGCATCCGGCAGCTGACCGAAGAGGTGCTGGCGCAGCTCGCGACGCCGCAGGACCCGGTCGCGGCCGACCTCGAGTCGCGCGTGGCGAGCCTGGAAAGGCGACCCACGCTCGCGCTGCACGTCCACCCGAGCCATCAGCTCCTCGACGTGTCCGGCGGCTCGAGCGACGGCCGCTGCTGCCTCGAGCCCGACAAGCCCTGCGTCCAGAGCGGCCAGTGTCGAAGCCTGGGGCACTAAGCCGCACGATCCTGCATTTGGACATGGACGCGTTCTACGCGGCCATCGAACAGCGGGATCGACCGGAGCTGCGCGGCAAGCCAGTGATCGTCGGCGCCAACCCGAAGGGCGGGCGTGGACGCGGCGTCGTCTCGACTGCCTCCTATGAGGCGCGCCGCTTCGGCGTGGGAAGCGCCATGCCGATCTCGACCGCCTACCGCCTGTGTCCGAAAGGCGTCTACCTCCCCGTCGCCATGGACAAGTACCTGGGCGTCTCGCGCCAGGTGATGGCGGTGCTGCGACGCTTCACGAACCTCGTGGAGCCGCTCTCGATCGACGAGGCTTTTCTCGACGTCACCGAGAGCCGGCGCGCCTTCGGTACGGGCGAGGAGATCGGTAAGAAACTCAAGACCGAGATCCGCACGGCCACGGAGCTCACCGCTTCGGTGGGCGTCGCCGCGGCCAAGCTCGTGGCCAAGATCGCTTCCGAGATACGCAAACCCGACGGCCTGGTCGTGGTCCCGCCGGGCGCCGAGGCCGCGTTCCTGGCGCCGCTGCCGGTGCGACGGCTGTGGGGGGTCGGGCCGAAGCTCCAGGAACAGCTTGCGAAGCTCGGCGTCCGGACGATCGGCGAGCTCGCAGCGCTGCCTGAAGGCACGCTCGAAAGGCGCCTCGGCAGGCACGGCCACGACCTGCAGCAGCTGGCGCGTGGGATCGATGATCGACCGGTGGCCTCGGACGCCGGCGAGGCCAAAAGCCTGGGCCAGGAGCATACCTACGACGAAGACACGGCCGACCGCGCCAGCTTGCGCCGGACACTGATGCAACTCGCTGATGGCGTCGGGGCCCGGCTGCGCAGCCACGCCCTCAAGGGCCGGACGATCACGCTCAAGTACCGCGACGAGACGTTCCGAACCGTGACGCGTGCCGAGAGCCTCGCCACAGCGACGGATTCCGGCGACTCGCTGTTCGCCGTCGCGTGGCGGCTCTTCGGCGCCGTGCACGGGACGCGGCGCGTCCGCCTGCTCGGCATCTACGCCTCGGGCTTCGACACCGCCCAGCTGGGCCTGTTCGAGGCTGCCTCCCCCGCCGATCGACTACGCGACAGCGTGGCCCAGCGCTTCGGCGACGGCGTTCTGACGCGCGCGAGCCTGCTCGCGGGCCAAAGCCGATCGAGGCGCTCGTCTGGCTGAGGCCAGAGCCTGGCTGCGGCACTACGACGCCGGCGTGCCGCACACGCTCGCGCCCTATCCCGAGACGACGCTGGTCGCGGTCCTGGACAGCCTGGTGCGGGAGCGGCCCGATCACCTGTGCCTGTGGTTCAAGGGCCGACGCCTCTCGGTCCGCGAGATCGACGCGCTCTCCGATGCCTTCGCCGCAGGGCTCGTCGCCCGCGGCATGCGGAGCGCCGAGCGGCTGGCGCTGCTGCTTCCCAACTGCCCTCAGTTCGTGATCGCCACGCTGGGCGCATGGAAGGCGGGCCTCACCGTGGTTCCGCTCAACCCGCTCTACACGGAGGACGAACTGCAACGGCCGCTGGCCTCCACCGAGGCCCGTGCCATCGTCGCCTTGTCCCCGTTCTACGAGCGCGTGAAGCGCGTGCAGCCGCGCACCAGCCTGGAGCTCGTGATCGGCGCGAACATCAAGGAGTTTCTCCCGACGCACTTGCGGATCCTGTTTTCGCTCTTCAAGGAGAAGCAGGAAGGGCACCGCGTCCTGCCTCGGGACCCCGACGTCGGCTTCGCCACGCTGCTGGGCCAGCAGCGGGGTGCGCCGCGACCCGAGGCTCGCATCGAGCCCCGCGCCGCGGCCTTCATCCTGCTTTCGGGCGGCACGACCGGCACGCCGAAGGGTGTCGTGGCCGAGCATCGCTCGCTCGTGATCACGGCTTGCCAGCTCAACGCGTGGTACGCGAGCCGGCTTACGCCCTGGCAGGATACGATCCTGCTGCCGCTGCCGCTGTTCCACGCCTTCGGCTGCGTCGCGACGCTGGGCAGCGCGCTCGTCGCCCGCCAGCCGATCGCGCTCGTCCCCAACCCGCGCGACCTGGCCGATCTGATCGCCACGATCCGGCGCGTGCGACCCGCCTTCTTCGTCGGCGTGCCGACGCTCTACAACGCGCTGCTGAACCATCCCGAGGTCGCGGCAGGCCGCGTCTGCTTCCGCTCCATGAAGCTGTGCGTCTCGGGCGCTTCGCCGCTGCTCGCCGAAACACGGCAGCGCTTCGAGGCGCTCACGGGCGGGCGGCTCGTCGAGGCCTACTCGATGACCGAGGCCGTGCTCGCGGCCGCCGTCAATCCGCTCGGCAGCGGTGGCAAACCCGGATCCGTGGGCGTACCACTGCCCGACGTGGAGATGCGGATCGTCGACGCCGACGACGGCCTGCGGCCCCTGCCCGCCGGCGAGGTGGGCGAGGTGCTGATTCGGGCGCCCCAGATCATGAGCGGCTACTGGCGTGACGCTGCCGAGTCCGCGCTCGCGTTGCGTCCGCATGGCGACGGCGGCGCGAGTTGGCTCCACACTGGCGACCTCGGTTACTTCGACGCCGACAGCTTCCTGTTTCTCGTGGATCGCAAGAAGGACCTGATCAAGCTCGGCGGCCTGCAGGTCTGGCCGCGCGAGATCGAAGAGGTGCTGGCGGCGCATCCGGCCGTTTCCGAAGCGGCGGTGGCGGGAGTGCCCGACGCCGAGAAGGGCGAAGTCGCCAAGGCCTGGGTCGTACTGCGACCGGGCATGGCGGCCGATGCCGAGACGTTGCGCGCCTTCTGCCGGGAGCGTCTGGCGCCATTCAAGGCCCCCTCGCGTTTCGAGTTCCGCAAGGAGCTGCCGAAGAGCCTCGTCGGCAAGGTGCTGCGCCGCGTTCTCGTTCAAGAAGAGAAGGGCTACGAGTCTCCCACGGCTGCGCCCTCGGCCAACCTGAGCCGCCGCTCCGCCAGCTCCGCGTAGTGCAGGTCCTCGACCCGGTAGTCGGGACGTGGCGAGGCGTGCGCACACGCCTGGAGCAGCCGGATCGCCTCGTCGCGGCTTCTCGGTTCGTGGTCGAGAATCGCGCCGGCCAGGAAGTACTGAGCGATGCTGTTTTGCGGCGAGATCTCGAGCGCACGGCGGAGGTTTTCGAGCGCCTTCTTGCGGGACACGAAGCCGGTGACGAACGGGAGCTTCGGGCTCTCGGCGTGGAGCCGGCCGAGGAGCAGGTACGGGCTGCCCTGCTCGTAGCTGGGATCGAGCGCGAGTGCCAGCTCGGCGTAGTCGCGGATCTTGCCGGCAGCGCCCTGCCACGCGGAGGCGAGTTTGTGATCTAGGGACCATTGGCCCCACGACACGCCCGCCCAGAAATGCAGCGCCGCCGCCTCGGGGACCCGCCGCAGAGCAGCGAGGCGTGCGGCCTTGTCGCCTCTCAGCTTCACCTCGACCCGCTTGATCGAGTCCATGGCAAGCTGCTTTGCCTCCTCGAAGGTTTCTTTCCGTGCGACGTCGCTTTCGCCACAGAAGCCCCCCCGGAAAAACAGCGCGCGCAACAGGCCGATGCGCGCGGCCGCCGATTCTGGATCGAGTCCGAGCGCGCGGCGGTAGGCGGCGATCGAGGCTTGCACCGGCGCGCGATCCGCCGTCGCACCCCGCGCGGCTTCGGCGCGACGCGCGAAGTGCGCCTCGCCCTCGGCCAGAGCCTCCCCCAGATCGCCCACCGCGACCACCGAAGCCAGGCCAAGTGCCGCGAGCAGCAAGGGCGGCGGGCGCTTACTTGGCCCGGGGCCGGGCCACGAGATTGGCCAGGATGCGGTAGGCGCCGTCGGTGCCCGCGCTCAACTGGCGGAACAGGCCGAGCCCGACGTAGGTCCAGGTGCCTGTGCCGAACTTGGACTCGACCAGCAGGCCCCGTTTCTCGCCCGGGTTGTTCGGGAACGGATCGGCAGACGAGAGCAGGTCGGTGTAGCGCGCGTCGCGCACCTCCAGAAAGTAGAGACCCCGCTCCTGCACCCAGCCGTTCCAGTCACGCTGCGTCAGCCGGTTCGGGGTCGTGAAGAGCGGGTGGTCGGGTACGAGCATGCTGATCGGCGCTGTCTCGTCGGTCACGCGGTTCCCCGAGACCGACGCCCCGGGATACGGCACGTAAGGGCTGTCGAGCTTGGCGCCGCGCGCTCCCGTGAAGCCGCTCGTCGCCGAGGGCGCCTCGGCTAGCTGGTTGAAGTCGAGCTTGTTGTACTGCACCACCAGGTTGCCGCCGTCTTCGACGTACTTCATCAGGCGTTGGTGGTTGGCGCGCAGATCTTTTCGGGTTTGATAGGCGCGAATCCCGGTCACGATGGTCGAGTAGCGCGACAGATCGCCTGAAGCAAGGCCGGTTTCGCTGATGAAGGTCACCGGCACGCCGAGCTGGAAGATGGCGTTCGCCACCTCGTCGCCCGCGCCCATCACGTAGCCCACCGAGACGCTGGCCGGAGCGCGCACGTCGAGAGCCTTCACGCGGGCGCTGGCCGTTCGATACAGGTTGCGTTCCTGGATGTGGTGATAGGCGATTTTTTGGTAGCCGTCGCGGAACTCCTGCTTGTCGCGCGTCACGACGACGGCGCGCAGCGCGATCTCGCCCCCGGCGACGCCCAGCGGTGGCGAAACCTGGAAGCGGAAGCTGGCCTCCTCGTTCTCGAAGCGGAAGGCGAGCGGCGTCTGCACGGGATCAATGCTCCAACCGGGCGGCGCCTCGAGACGCAGCGTGCCCAGGACGGGCTCCTTGCCGTTGTGGAGGACGCTGACGCGGAACTCGCGCTTGCTGCCCTTCGCCATGGCGAGCGGAAACACCGCGATCTCCGGCGTGATGCGCAAGCAGATGAGCGGCACTGCGGCCACCGCCTTCTGCTTCTCGCCTCCGACCCAGGCGCCCTCGTAGCGCCAGACGGCCGGAGTGTCGAGCGAAGTGAAGACGCCGCCCGCGGCCGTGTAGTTGAGGAGAGCACTCACGTCGGGCGGGCTCCAGGGCAGGCCCTCCCAGGCCGGGGCCTCGAGGTCGTAGCGATAGGCCGTGGGCAGGCTGCGGCGCCAGTAGGGCTGCGAAAAACGCACGCCCTTGTCCGCCACCTTGACCTGGAACTTCAGGTTCAGACTGCGGCCCGCGTCGATCGGCGTCGGGTCGCCTTCGATGCGCTTCGCCTTCCAGCCTTCGGGCAGGCCGAGCGTCACGTCGTCCACGCGGAGAAGGGCGCTGCCCTGGTTCGCGATCAGCACGCTCACCCCAAAGCTCTGGCCCGGAACCACGAGATCGTCGTCGGCCGTCGCGGTCAAGCTGACGCCGTCGGCAAGCCCGAGCGCTTCAGAGAGCTCCTTCTCCTTATCCAGGAGGCGGCCCAAGATCTCGTAGCGCGCGAGCTCGGGCAGCGGGCTCTTCTGCGCCCGGGCCCTCAGCTTGCGGGCGAGATCGAGCGCGGCGGCGATGGCTGGCGCTGCCTTGTCGAGCGCGCGGGGATCGTAGGCGGCGAGCGCGGCGTCCAACTGCACGCGCAACGCGTCCAGGTCGGTTGCCAGGAAGGCCAGCCGGGCGTCGGCGGCGGGTGCAAAGGACCCGAGGCGGGCGAGCGAGACATCGATGCCGTCGAGGATGTCGGTCTCGACGCCGCCCACGGCGGGCTCGCTGTCCACGAGGCTGTAGGCGGCTTCTCCCGAAACCGGGTCGGCCTTGAGCTGGTTCGACCCCTGGCAGCGGTGCGAGGCGCGAGCCAGGCTGCCGAGCTCCTGCCACGAGACGCCGAGCAGCGGATCGAAGCTGCCGGTCCTCACCACCACACTGGCGCCGGGGAGCTTCTCGCCGGTCCCGCCCTGGTAGAGCTTGCGTGCCTGCCACGGCAGGAGCCCGCGTCTTGGCTGGTCCGGGAAGCGACCCGGGTCGGCCGAGGCGCGGAACGCCTCGCGGGTCAGCTGGGCCGAGGCCTGGTGGTGCTGGCCGCCACCGGGCGCCTCGAGTGGCAGCGTCAGGATCACGTCGGGCCGGAAGCTGCGGATCACGCGGACGATGTCGCCGAGGGTCTCCTCGCGGCCCCATTTCTCTAGACTTTCGTCGACGCTGAAGGAGTAGCCGAATTCGTAGGAGCGCCCGAAGTACTGCTCCACCCCGTCGAAGCGATGGACGGCTGCGAGCTCTTCGGTGCGCAGCACGCCGAGCGCCTCGTTCAACTCGGTCCCGATCTCGTTCTGGCCACCCTCGCCGCGTGTCAGCGTCAAGAGTGCCGTGCGCACCCCCAGTCCGCGCGAGAGCCGTACCAGCAGGCCGTTGTTCTCGTCGTCGGGATGCGCCGTGACCATCAGGACGCGCGCTGCGACGGGCAGGCGCCGGAGCGCCAGGCCGAGGCCCGAGGCTCCGAGGTCCTGCGGGATCGGTGCGATCTGCGCCTCGGCCGGGCCGCGGGAGCCGGAGACGAGAGCGAGCAGCGCCATGGCCGAGGCAACCGATACGCGACGCAGCGTCTTGCGAATTCGGGACATCAATCGGAATCCTTCCTGTCGTGCTTCTGGGGGCCCGTCCGCGCCGGCTAGCGCTGGATCTTCAGGCTCAGGGTCAGGCGGAGACGGATCGCGACCTGGGTCGAACCCTCGCCGACCGTCAATTCCACGGGGATCGAGACGTCGGTCTGTTGCGCCGAGGTCGAAGGCAGCTGGAGCGACACCAGCGGCGCATCCACGCTCGGAATCGTCAAAGGCGGCGGCTCGGGCACCGCCTTGGGGCTCGGAACAGGCGGCGGCGGTTCCGGGATCGGGTCGAACGAGAGCTCGTCGATCTCCTGGTCGTTCTCCTCGAACATCTCCTCGATGTTCAGGTCCAGCGTCGCGGGCCGGCCGATCCTGCGACGCAAATCGTCGGTTTCCTTCTGAGCACTGACCAGCGTCGTCTTGCCGGCGCTCCCAGAAGCACTCGGCGGCGGCGGCGGCGCGGGGAGCCCGAGATCCTCTTCGAGGTCCAGGGTCTCGATCTCTTCCTCGAAAGGCTCTGGACCATCGAGACCCAGCTCGGGCATCGAGGGCACGATCTCTTCCGCAGCGGGCTGCAACTCGAGGGAATCGAGGAGCTCGTCGGCGCTCAGGGCGGGGGTCTGCATCTGGATCGGGGGCAGCGTCGACAGCGGCGGCGTCGGGGGCCTGGGCGAGGCGGCCGGAGTCGGAGGGGGAGCGGGGAGCACGGGCTTGGTCACTGGCGAGGGCTTGCCGGCATCGGCGCCGCCGTACTTGGTCGCAAGCGCACGGAAGACGCGCTGCGTGACGCCCTTCAGTGTCTCCTCGACACCCAGGCCCCGGATCGCCACCGCCTCGAAGAACGGCACGCCGCGCGGGTTGAGGCGCTCGTTCAGAATCTCGATCGGCAGCGCGTTGGGCAGGTCCCGCTTGTTGTACTGCAGGACGAGCGGCATCTCGTTGTAGTCGATCTCGTTCGCCTCCATGTTCTGCTTCAGGTTCTCGAGGCTCTCGACGTTCGCCTCGATCATCGGCGCCTGGCTGTCGCAGACGAACACGACGCAGTCGGCGCCTTTCAACACCATGCGACGCGTCGCGTTGTAGAAGACCTGGCCGGGGACGGTGTAGAGCTGGATCCGCGTCTTCATGCCGCGGATCGTCCCCAGCTCGATCGGCAGGAAGTCGAAGAACAGCGTCCGGTCGGTCTCGGTGGCGAGCGAGAGCATCTTGCCCTTGTTGCGGATCGGAAGCTTCTCGTGGATCCACTGGAGGTTGGTCGTCTTGCCGCACAGGCCGGGGCCGTAATAGACGACCTTGGCTGTCAACTCCTTGGTGGAGTAGTTGAAGAGGACCATGGGGTTAGCAGCATTCTAGGCTCGGCGCTAAGCCCGGCGCAAACTCTTGCTAGAATCCCCCTTCATGAGCCTGCTTCTGCCGTTCGTCTTCCTGTTCGCCCAAGCCACGACAGCGCCGCCTCAGACGGCGCCCGCCCCGGAGGCAACCCCGAAGCCGCTGCCGAAAGGGCCGGTCGTGGTGATCGACACGAGCCTCGGCCGGATCAAGATCGGCCTGCACAAGGACAAGGCCCCGCTGAGTGTCGACAATTTCATCAAGTACGTGCGGGCGGGACACTACGACGGCACGATCTTCCACCGCGTGATCCCGAAATTCATGATCCAGGGCGGCGGCTTCGAGCCCGAGATGGGCGAAGAACGACCGACCCGGCCTGCCGTCAAGAACGAGGCCAAGACCGGCATCAGCAATCGGCGTGGCAGCGTCGCCATGGCGCGCACGAGCGACCCGAACAGCGCCACCGCGCAGTTCTTCATCAGCGTCGGCGACAACCTGCGCCTGGACTACGGGGTCTCAGGCGCGGGCTACTGCGCCTTCGGCGAGGTGCTCGAGGGCATGGAGGTGGTCGACAAGATCGCGGCTGTTCCCACCACGACGAAGGGCATCCACAAGGACGTCCCGGACACCCCGATCCTCATCAAGCGGGTCCGCGAGTTCGTCCCGCGGGTCGCGCCGGTCACGAAACCGGCCGCACCCTCGCCCCCGACCCCGTAGCATCCGCGACGCCGTAGGTCGTGGCGCAAGGCTGCGAGCCATAGATGCCAGGTTCTGAGTGATGACGCACCAGCCGCGCCCTTCGAGGTCTTTCGGCGCCACCCGGCGGGCTGAGATGCGGCGCGCGCTGCTCGCCGCGCTCCGCACCGGCCTGCCCGCGGCGATCGGCCTGGCCCTGCTGGTCCTGGCCTGGTCGAGCCTCGGCGCCCGTCCTGGGGAGATCGTCCGGGCTCTGGCTCTGTGGGCCATGGCCATCCTGCCCGTCGGGGCGCTTCTGACCGGCCGCATCGCGCGCGAAGTATGGACGCTGCCCGTCGAGCGCCTTGCGCTGGCGGCGCTGGTAGGCCTCCCCGTCAGCTCCGCTCTGGGTTTCCTCCTCGCCGTCGTGGGCGCGGACGCTCTGCTGCCGGGACTCTTCGTCGGCCTGGCGCTGGCCTGGGTCCTCACCGCGGTGCTCCGTCGGCGCGGGCGCGGGGAAGCGGGCCTCGACTGGGCGCATCCCGCGAACGGGTTCCTGCTCCTGCTCGCCGCTCTGGCTGCCCTGGTCCTAACCCGCGGCTTCGCCGCGTTCGAGCCGCAGCCCAGCGGCGCCTTGCTCTATCGCCACTCGATGGAACAGGCCATCCACACCGCGTTCTCCTGGGAGCTGCTGCGCGGCGTCCCTGCCGCCGAGCTGCCGACCGCGGCCGGCCTGCGCTTCCCGCACTACCACGTGCTCGGCTACCTCCCGCTGACCTGGCCCGCGCGCTGGGCCGGGATCGGGTTGTTGACCGTCCATCACGCCTTTGTGCCGCCGCTGGCCGTGATGCTCGTGGCCGGTGGCGCGCACCTCGCCGTAAAAGCCCGGACCGGCCGCGACGACGCTTCGGTCACCACGCTCCTCGGGCTTCTCTTCGTCGTCAGCGTGGCCGAGTCCGTCTTCGTCGCGCAGTCGCTCCGCGGCCGGGTGCCGCTCGAGTTCCTGGTGCGCAGCCCCTCCGTAGGCGGCGGGATCCTGCTGTTCGTCACGGTGGCGGCACTCCTGGCCGCGATGCGGATGCCGCACGGCGGGTGTCCCCTGCTGCTGGCGGCGGCGCTGGTGGGCCTGTCCTACGGGGTCAAGGCGCAGATGTTCCTCATGCTCGGGGGCGCGTTCGTGGGCCTCGTGCTGCTCCTGTCGCGTCGCGGCCTGTCCGGAGGTCAGGCCCTCCTGGCGCTCGCGGGCGTGCTGTCCTGCGCGGCGCCTCTGGCGCTGAGCGGCCGCGGTGACATGCGACTGGGCCGGCCACATCTCGTTCCCGGGCTCTTCGTATGGGAATGCGGCTTCGGGGCGCTCTTCGCGGACCTCGGGCCCACCGCGCTGTGGCTGCTCGGCTCACCGCTGGCGCTGTGGGCGATCCTCCGATTCTCGCCGTTCGTGCCCGCCTTCACCGTCTCCTGCCTGCGCCGGTGGCGCACCTGCCCGCCGGTGGACCTCTTCGTGGCGCTGGGCGTGGCGGTGGCCCTGTTCTTCTCGTTCGGCCTGGCCGCGGAGGAGATCCAGCGTGGCGAGGTCAGCACGCTCGTGGTGCGGGAGGCGCTCTTCGCCGTCCAGGTGCTGGCGGTGGGAGTGGATGTGGGCGTTCTGGCCTGGCTTCTCGGACGAGCGGGATGGGACGGCGCCCGGGCGGCGCTCCGCGTGCTGGGCGCGGCCGCGCTCGCGCTGTTCCCTTTGGCCTTCAGCCGGCCGCTCCACCGGCTGCCGCCCCGGCCCCTGGTGTTGAGCCGGGGTGAGGTCGGCGCCCTGGAGTATCTGCGTCAAAAGGCCCCCTTCGACGCCGTGGTCGCACACCTGCGTCCAGCCGTGCGATCCATGCCGCTGGTCGCGGCCTTCGCGGGGCGGCGCGCCGTGCTCGAGTATTACCGCCCGGACGTCGATCCGTCTGTCAACCGCCTCCGGGCCCTGCGCCGGCTCTTCGCCACCAAGGATGCGGCCGAAGGCGAGGCGCTGCTCGATCGCTTCAGCGTGGACTACGTGCTGGAGCGCCGCGTCCTGCCGTTGCGGTTCGAGAGCCCGCGACTCCGGGTGGCCTACGAGCGCGACAAGGTCCGGCTCTGGCTTGTGACGCGCGACGGGGCGGCCGCGCGGCCAAGGCCGCCCCTCGCCCACCCCGCCTTGCGGTAGCCGCCGCACGCACGCCGCAGCACCGCGCCCAGACCCCGTCTACTGCGCAACTTCGTTAGAGCTTCCCGAACGCCTGGATGAGCTCGTCGGCCTTGGCGGGGTCGATCTTGAGGATGGCCGCGTCTTCGGGCCGACGCGCGTACACCGAGCCGTCCTTCTTGCCGATCTCGACCCACGACGCGCCCTTGTCCTTGTCTTTGCCGAAGCGCAGCGTCAGCCGGAGGACCGGCTTGTCGAGGCCGTAGACCTCGAGACCCTTCGGGGCGTCGATGAACTCGGTCGCCTCGATCGCGCCGATCTTGAAGAGCGCGTCCTGCATGACGCTCGTCTCGAGTTCCTTTGCGTCCGGCGCCGTGCGCCGCCACTTCGGGACGGCGATATCGTTGTCGTTCTTCACCGAAGTGCTCGCCCAGGAGCGCTTGACGCCTTCCGCCTCGGTGTCGACAGCGTCCACGTCGTAGGTCGCCACGTCGAGCAGGCGCTTCGCGCGCAGTTCGCTCATGCCCTTCGCGAGATCGTCCACGATCGCACCCGGGATCACGGCCACGAGCGAGCCGGCCGCGTCGCGGGCATGGAACTTCTTCTCGGCGGGCGAGGACCCGATCTCGAGCCGCCTGGTCTGCCCGTCGGCGAGGCCGAGCGCGATCGTCCGGGTGGGCTTCACGAGGCCGAAGGGTTTGAGATCCTTCGCCGCTTCGGCCGCGATCTCTTCCATGCGCAGCCCCTCGATCGTCCCGAGCAGGCTGTCCACCGACCAGCGACCAGCCCGGGTCGAAAGCGGTTTCGAGAACGACCACTCGTCGCTCGCGCCACGCACCAGGGCGTAGCTCCCCTCGGGACCGGAGATCTCGATGGTGCGGACGTCGTCGCGCTTCACGTGGAGCAGGTCGCGGTCGCGGAAATCGAACGGCTTCTTCGCAAGCGACGCTTCGAGCCAGGAAGCGATGGTGAAGATGCGCGGGGAAGCAGGCAGCTTGGCGTAGAGGCCGCTCCCCCCCGGCGCCTTCTCGCCGAGCTGCAGCGTGAGAGGCGCCGCGGCGCCCTCGACGAGGATGGAAACCTCGTGCTTCGGCGTGGCGAGCCCGAAATCCGCGAGGTTCGCGGCGGACTCGGTCACGACCTCGTCGATCTCGAGGCCCTCGAGCGTCGACAGCAGCGCGTCGGCCTCGGAGCCATCGGCCGCCGTCAGGACCGGCGGCCCGAGACGCCAGCCGCCGCTGCTCTTGATCAAGTGGATGCTCTCGCCGCCGCGCGGCGAGAGTGTCAACTCCTTCGCCTTCGACTTGTCGAGCGTGAAGACCTTCTGCTTCGGCTTTTCGTCGGTCGCCGGCTTCTTGGAATCCACGAAGTAGACGTATGCGCCCAGGCCCGCGAGGACGAGAGCGGCGAGGCCCGTCTTCAGGAAGGTCCCCTTCAACGCCGCCTCCACCACGCGAGGATGCCGAGAACCACGAAGGCGCCGGGCAGGAAGACGAGCGAGAGGATGAAGACGTTCTGCTGCTGCTCCCTGGTCAGGAACAGCCGCTGATCGTCCGGCTCCTTGGCGCGGATCGAGATCAGGTCCACGTCCTGCGCGAGCCAGGCCACCGAGTTGACGAACAGGTCCTGGTTTCCCGGGAAGCCGAGGAAGGCGTTCGAGGCCCAGTCGCTGTCGCCGTAGGCCACGACACGGCCTTCGGGCTTCTTCTCGGGCGCCGCCTCCGGCGTGGGCGAGGGCGAAGGGGCCGGCGACGCTGAAGCGATCTCGATCGTCGCCACCGCGCCCAGCGAGACGGGCCCCTTCTGGTCCTTGCTGTCGCTCAGCTCGACGGGCTCCTTGAGGCTGAGATCCGACTCGGCCCAGGACGCCTCCGACGTCTCCACGAGGTTCTGGGCATGCACACCCGAGCCCGCAGCCGAGCCGGCCTTGAGGCTGCGGGCCGTGTGGAACGCCGTCGCGAAGCGGAAGTCGCGGGTGATCTCGTGATACGGGTACTTGGCCGCGAGCGGCGTGAGCGGCCCGGTGCCCGAGAGCTGGCTTTGGAGCGAGACGTCGAGGACCACGTCCTTCGACGTCTCGAGGTTCCATTCTTTCAAGAGCGCCTGCAGGTTCGGGAACGACTCCTTGAGCTCAGGTTCGATCAGGATCAGGGCCTTGCCGCCGACCTTCACGTGGCTGCGGATGGCGTCGATGGCCGGGGGCAGCGGATCCTTCTGCGGGCCCGCCACCACCAGCACCGTGCAATCCGCCGGGATCTTGCCTTCCTGGAGCAGCACGAACTTCTTGGTCTCGTACTGGCTCTTGCCCAGCGCCGACTTCGCCCCCGAGAAGCCCGCTTCGGCAACGTCGTCGATGTCGCGCTCGCCTTCGCCCGAGACGAAACAGACGGTCTTCTTGCTTTCGCGGGTGATCTTGATCAGGGCGTTCGTGATCTCCTGTTCGGAGTCGTTCGAGATCTTCTCGCGCCGGCTCTCACGCTCGACCACCAGCGTCGGGACCGCGCTGATGTCGTAGTCACGCGCGCGGGCAGGGTTCGCGACCGGATCCACGACCTCCGTCTTGATCCTGGGCGAAGCGTCTGCGTACAGCTTCAAGTGGTCGGCGCCCGTGCCCAGGTTCGCCGCGCGTTGGAAGTAGAGGATCTTCACGTCCCCCTGGAGGCTTCCCAGGATCTTCCTGGTCTGGTCCGAGAGGCTGTAGCGCTGACCCTTGGTGAGGTCCCACTTCTTGGTGTTCCGGAAAGCGAGGTAGTTGACGGCGCCGAGGATCCCGAGAACCACGGCCGTCAGCGCCAGGGTGTTGGCGCCGTACTTCATCTGGCGGCGTCCGATCGCCTTCGCGATGTCTTCGAAGCGAAGCGCGATGTGGAGCAGGACCAGGAACGCTCCGGCGTACATCCAATAGGCTTCCTGGCCGGGCAGCGTCTTACCGGCGCGGCTCCAGGCGGCGGCGCCGATGATGACGAGCAGGCCGAGCGGCGAGAGCAGTAGCGTGAAGCGCTTCATCAGGCCCTCCACCGCTGGCTCTCCAGCGACTGGTGGGAGAGGAACAGGCCGAAGGCGATGAAGCTCAGATAGAAGACGACGTCCTTCAGGTCCAGGACGCCCTTCACCATCTCCTCCATGTGGTTGGTGACGCCCAGGTAGGCGACCACCTTCATCACGGGGCCATTCGTGGGATCGTCGGCCCAGCCCAGCGTCCAGATGCCGAGGAACAGGCAGAAGGAAAGGATGCCGGCCACGATCTGGTTCTTGGTGAGCGTCGATAGGAACGTCCCGAGCGCCAGGAAGCAGGAGCCGAACAGCAGCAGGGCGAGGAAGCCCGTGAGCACCGGCTTCCACTCCGGCGGCGTCGAAGAGTAATGCCAGAGCATCGCCAGGTCCAGAAGGCCCGCGAGGATCATCAGCGCGTAGAGACCCACGGCGGCGAGGAACTTGCCGAGCACGATCTGGAGGTCGGTGATGGGCGAGGTGGCGAGCAGCTCGATCGTGCCCTGGCGCTTCTCCTCGGCGAACAGCCGCATCGTGAGCATCGGCGCCAGGAACAGCGCCACGACGGCCATGTTGTGGAAGACCGGGCGGATCACGTATTCGTTGAGCGAGAGCTTCGGCCCGAATTCCGCCTGCTGAGCCGTCATGGCGGACTGTCGAACGAAGAAGGAAAGCCCGAAGAAGAAGAAGATTCCGAACAGCAGCGTCCAGACGAACAGAGCCACCCAGGCGATCGGAGAGCCGAAGTAGTGGCGCCACTCCTTCTCGACGATGGCGGCGATGTTGCGAAGGGCCCTCACGCGTTTACCTCCTTGGTTTCGTTCGAGGCGTTGGCCTCGGCAGCGGCATCAGTCGTGGTGAGATGCAGGAAGATCTCCTCGAGGCTCATCCCCACCTGGCTGAGCCCGAGCAGGCCGAAGCCCTTCTGGACCACGGCCTTCGAAAGCTCGGCACGAATGTCCTGGCCGGCCGCCGCCTCGACGTCGAGGATCGCCAGGCCTTCGCCAGCGGGACGCGCATGGGTCGCCAGGACGCCACTCACCGTGCGCACGACTTCTTCGACGGCAGCGGCGTGACCCGCGACCTCGAGACGCAAGGCACCCGCGCCCTGCAGCCGGCGCGTCAGGTTGCCGGGCGTGTCCTCGGCCACGACCTTGCCCTTGCTGATGATGACGACTCGCCCGCACGTCAATTGGACCTCAGGCAGGATGTGGGTCGAGAGGATGATGGTGTGGTCGCCGCCCAGGCCCTTGATCAGCTCGCGGGTCTCGATGATCTGCTTGGGATCGAGGCCGGAAGTGGGTTCGTCGAGGATCAGCACGTCGGGGTTGTGCAGGATCGCCTGGGCGAGGCCGACCCGCTGGCGATAACCCTTCGAGAGTCGGCCGATCTGTTTGAAGCGGACATCGCCGACGCGGCACTTGCCGATGGCTTCGTCGAGCCGGGCCCTTCTCTCCCTGGGCGCCATGCCCTTGATCTTCGCCACGAAGTCGAGATACGTCGTAACCTCCATGTCGGGGTAGAGCGGCGGCGTCTCGGGGAGGTAGCCGACGTGTTTCTTGACCTCGAGGGGTGCTTCGAAGACGTCGTGACCGGCCACGCGTACGCGCCCTTCGGTCGGCGGCAGATAGCACGCGAGGATCCGCATCGTCGTGGTCTTCCCGGCGCCGTTTGGACCCAGGAAGCCCAGGATCTCGCCCTTCTGAACGCGGAAGGAGACGTTGTCCACGGCTGTGTGACGACCGTACCTTTTCGTGAGGCCTTCGACCTCGATCATGAGTGCTCCGGTTTCTTGAGTATCGGGCTCCCGACCGCGACAGAGCGGGCCGGGATTTGTAAGGCTGCCCGGTTCGTCCCTGCAAGCCGCTCAGGCGAATCGACTTGGCGGAACGACCACGGATCCGTATCATAGCGATCGGGAACGAACGCTGTCAAACAGGGCCGGACCTCGAAAAAAACTCTCCCGCGCCGCGCGGCTTCGGCGTCTGGCGGATGGCGTCCTCGAGGCCGGGGACCTGGAGAGTCTCGCGCGGCTTCTGGCCCGGGAGCTGCCGGAAGCCGCAGGTGTGGCGTCAACGAGTCTGCTTTTCTGGGACCGCAAACTCGAGACCTTTCACGCCCTCATCCCGGGTGACACCCAGGCCAGGCCGCTTCGGCCGCAGGCAGACGCGGTTGCCGAGCAAAAGGCCCGCTACCTGATCTCGGACGGCGCCTTGGTCGAGACACCCGGCGCCACGGGCGAAGCGACGCTCGTGCCGCTGATGGCCCGCAGCGGCCTCGTCGGCATGATCGTCATGGGCCGGCGCCGCCGGGCCAGGGGCGCGTTTTTGCCCGGTGATGTGCGGCGACTGTCCGACCTCGCCAAGCGCGCCGCCCTCGCCATCGAGAACCAGCTCTACCAGAGCGAACTGATCGCCTCGGAGCGGATGGCGGCGCTGGGCACGATGGCGGGGATGCTGGCTCACGATTTTCGCGGGCCGATGACGGTGATCCGCGGCTACGCCGAGACGCTGATGGCCGGAACGCTGCCCGAGGCTGAGATTCGCGAGCGCGCCCAGCTGATCACCAAGATGATCGACCGGCTCGAGCGCATGACGAGCGAGACGCTCGACTTCGCGCGCGGCAGCCGCACGCTGGTGCGCCGGCCGATGCCGCTGCCGACGCTGCTCGCGGAGTTGGCCGAAAGCATCGCCGCCGAGTCGCCCGGCCTTACGGTCGAGCGACACTTCGACGTGCCGACCCACTTGCTCGCCGCCTTCGATATCGACAAACTGCGCCGGGCACTGGGCAACCTCGCCGCCAACGCCCGCGACGCCATGGGCGGAACGGGGCGCGTGCGCCTCGAGGCCCGCCTGGCCGATGAACGGCTCGTGCTCGAGCTGGCCGACGAGGGCAAGGGCGTCCCGCCGGAGATCCGCGAGCGCATCTTCGAGCCCTTCGTGACCCACGGCAAGAAGGGCGGCACCGGGCTCGGGCTCGCCGTCGCCCGCCGCTTCGTCGAAGACCACGGCGGCGCGATCGAGCTGCTTCCCGAGGGGCCCGGGGCGCGCTTCCGGATCTCGCTGCCGCTCTTCGAACGCGGCGGTTCCGGCGTCCAAGGGGATATAGAATCCTTCGGGAAAGGCCTCTCGTGATGCGCGTTTCCCTTGGCACGATGCTGCTCGCCGCGGCCCTGGGTGCGGCCGGCTGCAAGACACCCGATCCCAAGGCAGAGCTGGAGATCTCGGGCATCGAGACTTATTGGGTCGTGGATCCGGCGAAGGGCGACACCCAGTTCATCGCCCCGGCCATTCGCTTCGAGGTCCGCAACAAGGGTACCCAAGCCCACGGCCAGGTCCAGGCCACGGCCTCGTTTCATCACAAGGGCGACGAGGGCACCGACTGGGGCTCGGACTGGCAACAGATCGTCCCCCCCGGCAAGCCGCTCGGGCCGGGCCAGAGCCTGCTCGTCGTGCTTCGCTCGGACGCCCGCTATACCCAATCGGGTCCACCCGAATCGATGTTCCAGAACCCGGCTTTCCGCGACGCCACGACCGAGGTGTTCCTGCGCGTCGGCTCGTCGGGCTGGGTGAAGTTCGGCAGCACGGAGGTCGAGCGGCGGATCGGGTCGCGGAGCGTGCAGGTCGACGCCCGTTGATCCGCCTTCCCGAAGATGCTCGCCGTCGGACCTTGATGCTGGCTCTGTTCGCGGCCCTCGTCGCCGCGGCTTTTCGCCTGCCCCGCCTCGACGTGCCTCACGAGGAGGTCTTCGACGAGGTCTACCACGCCAAGGCCGCGCTCAGCTATCTGCGCGGCGAGGTGCCCGTCGAATGGGTTCACCCGCCCACTTCGAAGATCCTGATCTCCTGCTTCGTCTGGATCTTCGGCTACAACTCCTGGTCCTGGCGGCTCGCCCCGGCGCTCGCCGGAATCCTGCTGGCGCCGGTCTTCTTCCTGCTGGCGCGGCGGGCCCTGGCGACGGAGCGGGCGGCGATCCTCGCGACCGTCCTATTGCTGTGCGACGGGGTTTATCTCGTCCAGAGCCGCACCGCGATGACCAACATCTTCGCGGTGCTCTTCCAACTCGCCGCCGCGCTGTTCTTGGTCCGCGCCGTGCTGCCTGACCGGCTCCAGCTGCGCGACACGCTGCTCGCTGGTGTCTGCCTGGGTCTCGCACTCTCGACGCGCTGGACGAGTCTGTTTGCGGTGGGCTTCCTCGGCCTGCTGGTCCTGGCCACGCGGCGAGCGCGGCTGCGGCGGCCGCGGGAGCTCGGCCTGATGCTGCTCGCCTTCGCGGTGATCCCGGCCGCCGTCTACGCGGGCAGCTATTGGTTCTATCCCGCCATCCGGCCCACCGGCCTGCGGCATCTCGTCGATACGCAGAAGGCGATCTGGAGCTACCACGCGACGCTCACCGCCACACACGGCTATTTCAGCCACTGGTACACGTGGCCGTGGCTGTATCGGCCGACCTGGTATTTCTTCCGCCAGGCCAGCGAGACGGTCTGGGGCATCGTGGCGATCGGCAATCCCGCGCTGTGGTGGGCTTCGGTCCCCGTCACGCTCTGGGCGATCGTCACTGGCCTGCGCTCGCGCGATCCGCGCCGGCTGTTCGCCGGCTTCGGCTTCTGCTGCCTCTACCTGCCATGGGGACTTTCGCCGCGCACGCTCAACTTCAGCCACTACCTCTTCGAGGCGCTGCCGTACGCGTGTTTGTCCCTGGGGATGTTGCTCGATCAAGCCTGGGATGGTCGCTTGCGCGTAGTCGCGCGCGCGTACCTTGGCTGCGTGGTGGCGCTTTTCCTGTTCTTCCTGCCGATCCTCACCTGCTATCCGCTTCCGTCGAAGCTTTTCTACTTCCCGCTTCGCGACGGCTCCTTCCTCTGGTTGTGGTTCCGGACCTGGGTCTAGGAGAGTCGGGGGGGTACGGAGCCATGCACCCCCCCGCGCCCTTCGGGCTCCCCCCCAGTCGCTCCGCGGCGGAGTGAATCCGCCGCTCCGCTGTTTGACGCCGGGCTATACTGATTCTGGAAGGAATTTCATGTCCCTCATCACTGACGACGTCGCCGCACAGCTCAAGGAGGAGTTCGAAAGGCTGGTGAACCCGGTGCGCCTGGTGGTGTTCTTCCAGGCCCTCGAAAACCCCGAGTCGGAGCAGGTGAGGCAGCTCGTGGAGGAACTGGCGGCGCTTCACCCGAAGCTGTCGGCCGAAGCCGCGAACTTCGTCCTCGACAAGCAGCGCGCCGAGGCGCTCGCGGTCGTGCGCACGCCGGCGATCGCGATCCTCGGGGCCGAGAAGGACTACGGGATCCGCTTCTACGGCATGCCCACGGGCTACGAGTTCGGCTCTGTGGTCGACGCGATCCTGCTGGTCTCGAGCGGCGCAAGCGGGCTTTCCGAAGAAACCAGGACGGCGCTCAAGGCCATCGACAAGCCCACCCATATCCAGGTGTTCTCGACACCCACTTGACCCCACTGCCCCCGGGCGGTCCGCCTGGCCTGGCAGTTCGCGATGGAAAGCGACAAGATCGCGGCCGACGGCGTGGAGGTCACCGGCTTCCCCGACCTGGCGCGCCGCTATCGCATCTCGGGCGTGCCGAAGACGGTCGTCGGCGAAAGCGTCGAGTTCGTTGGCGCGGGTCCCGAGGCGATGCTGCTCTCGCACGTGCAAAAAGCCGCCGAGGGGAGCGGCCTGGTGGTCTAGACGCCAAAGCGCCGCGAGGTCTACATCGACGCGTTTCGCGGCCTGATGGCCCTGGTCATGGTCCAGGGCCACGTGTTCGAGGCGCTGCTCTCGGCCATGGCTCGCGCCGATCCGCTGTACCAGCTTCAGGTCATCGGGCACGGCTCGACGGCGCCCGGATTCCTCTTCGCTTCGGGCTTTGTCTCCGGCCTGCCCCGCGCGCCGCTGTCGCCGCGGGCCAGCCTGCGCCGCGCCCGGCGCCTGCTGTTCGTGCTCGGCGTGGGCTATGCGCTGCACCTGCCCTACCTCTCGCTCTGGAAGACGCTCGCGGCGACGAGCGCCGAGAAGGCCGCGCTGTTCGCCTGCGACGCACTGCAGGTGATCGCGACGACGCAGCTCTTCGTGCTGATGTTGCAGTGGCTCTTCGGACAGCGCTGGCAACTGGCGGCCGGAGCCCTGACGATCGTGATCCTCACCGCGGGGCCGTTCGTGTTCGCCTCGGGGCTCTCGGCTCACGTCCACCAAGGCCTCGGCGCCTACCTCGACGACGCGACGGGTTCGCACTTCCCACTGTTTCCGTATGCCGCCTTCGTCCTGGCGGGGACCATGGCCGGTGCGGCCCTGGGCCGGCAGGAGGCCCGCACCCGGCGGCGACGCGGGCTGAGCTGGGCGGCAGGCCTGCTGCTGATCGGGGTCCTGCTGTCGCTGCTGCTGTCCGGACGCGTCGACTTCTGGCGCATCTCGCCTGGCTACGCGCTGTTGCGCCTGGGCGGCCTGATCCTGGTGCTGCTCGGAATCGAACTCCTCGCGGACCTTGGTCTGCCCGGCATCCCGGCCCTGGCGCTTCTCGGCCACGAGACGCTGCTGGTCTTCTGCCTGCACCTGTACCTGCTGTTCGGTGGCGTGCTGGGCGCCGCACCCCTGGCAGCTCTCGCCGGGCAGCTCGGCTTCGTCTCCACATCCCTCGTGCTCGTCGCGATGCTGCCCGTGCTGTTCGCGGCGGCGTGGACGTGGCATGCCGTGAAGGCCCGCTTCCCGCATGGCGCGGAGGGCGTGCTCGCGTTCCTGACGACGGCCTTCGTCGCCGAGTTCCTGACGCGCCCCTGGTAGCGGATAGAATCCGTAACGGGCCGCGGACGCGGGTGCTATCATGCACTCGTGAGCGCACAGGCCGGCTCGGGCGGAATCGATCTGTTGAGCCACGATCTCCGCCGTCTGCACGTCAGCGAGTACCATCGCATGATCGACGCCGGGATCCTCGACGAAGACGAGCGGGTCGAGCTGCTCGAGGGGGTGATCGTCAGCATGTCGCCGCAGAAGCCGGACCACGCCCTCGTCGTGGAGCGACTCGGCGATCCCCGCTTCCTCAAGCTCACGGGCGACTTCGTGATCCGCTGCCAACTGCCCCTGGCCCTTTCCGACTCCGACGAGCCGGAGCCCGACGTCGCGGTCATCCGTTCCGACACGCCGCGCTCGCGCCAGCAGCATGCCGGCACGGCGCAACTCGTCTTCGAAGTCGCGTCTGGTTCGCTCAGGGTCGATCGCGAAGTCAAGGCCCTCCTCTACGCGCGTTCGGGCATTCCGGAATACGTCATCGTCAACCGCAAGGATCAACATCTCGAAGTCCATCGCGATCCGGATCCCGCCTCCGGCGGCTACCGAACGCTCACGAGGTTGAGCACGGGCGACACGTTCAGCTCCACCAGCGTGCCCGGCCTCGGCTTTGCCGTGGCCGATCTCCTTGCGTAGCGGCGCGGGACAGGGGTCCTAGCGATCTTCTGGAAGGTCAGGTCGACCCCGAGCCCACGCCGAGTTCCTGACGCGCCCCTGGTAGCGGATAGAATCCGGCCGCTCTTGCCGATACTGCGCCTGGACGAGATCGGTGCCGCCGACCTGCCGCGCGTCGGTGGCAAGGCGTTCGTCCTCGCGCAGCTGAAGAAGCAGGGCTTCGCCGTCCCCGACGGCTTCGTGCTGACCGCGGATGTCAGCTTCGACGCTGCCGCGAAGGACGCGCTGCTCGGCGCGTATCGCAAGCTGGGGGGGGCCGTGGCCGTGCGCTCCTCCTCGACCGCCGAGGATCTCGCAGGCGCCAGCTTCGCCGGCCAGTACCAAACGCTCCTCGACGTGCGCGACGAGCCTAGCCTCGCGGCCGCGGTCGAGCGTTGCCTCGCCTCGGCGGCGGACGGCGCCGCGTACGCCGAGGCGCTCGGCACGGGCGGCACGGGCCGGATGGCGGTCCTGGTCCAGCGTTTCGTCGAGCCCAGGCTGGCCGGCGTCGCGTTCACGCGCCACCCTGCCGACGCTTCGGCGCTGCTGGTCGAGTCGCACGCGGGACGCGGTGAGCCGCTCGTCGCCGGCCGCGTGACGCCCGAGCGGCATGTCGTGGACCTCTCGAGCGGAGCCGTGCGCGAGCGGCCGGCGCAGGGCGGTCTGCGCGACGACGAGCTGGCTGCCGTGGTCCGGCTGGCACGCGAAGCCGAAGCGAGACTCGGCGGAGCGCAGGACGTGGAGTGGGCGATTGGGCCGGCCGGCCTCGTGCTGCTGCAATCGCGGCCGATCACGGTCGCCGCGGAGACGAGCGACCCGCGAGCCCGGCGCCTGACCCGCGCGAACGTCGGCGAGGTACTGCCCGACCCCGTGACGCCCCTGACGTGGTCCACCGTTTGTACCCTGCTCGAGAGCGGCTTTCTGGCCGTGGCCCGCGAGGCGGGGCTCCTGCCCCGAGGCTTTCGGGGCGGCTCGTTCCTGGTCCTGCATCATCGCCGCCTCTACCTGAACCTGTCGCTGTGCGTCGAGGTTGCGCGCCGGCTGCCGGGCATCACGGCCGCGGACACCGAGCGGCTGATCCTGGGCGCCGGCGCATCGAAGGGCAGCGGGGTGCCGCTGAGGCTGTCGGCCCTCCCGGCGCTCGCGCGCGTGGCGCTGCGTCTTCTGGCGCTCGAACGCCGGCTGCCGCGCTATGTCGTCGCAGCGCAGGCCATCGTCGCGGGCTTGCCCTCGCGCGAATCGGTTCTGAACGCCTCACCGGAGCTGCTTCTCTCCCTGGTTAGGAGCTTCCTGGCGACGGGTGAAGACGTGGCCCGCACACACATCGCCGCTTCGGGCTCCTCGGCGTTTCGGCTGGCACTGCTCACCCGAGTGGTGGCGGCGTGGCTTCCGGGAGATCCGGCGGACCTCGTGAATCGGCTCGTCGCGGGCTTGCCCGATGTCGAGAGCGCCGCGCCGACACTGGCGCTCGAGAAGATCGCGGCCGAAGCAGGCGCGCAGCCGGAGTGGCGCGCGTGGCTCGCGCAGGAGCCTCAGGCGTCGGCGCGCGCCCTTGCTGGGGGTGAGATTCCCGCCTCGCTCGGCAACGCTCTCCGCGGCTTCCTGGCCCGCTTCGGGCATCGCGCGGTCTCCGAGGGCGAGTTGTCGGCGCCTTCGTGGGAAGACGACCCGACGCCGCTCCTCGCTGCCCTCCAGACGCTCGTCGCCGGGTCGCGCCCGGCTGGCTTCGGCCATCGCGCGCGCGCCTCCGACCGGCGTGCGGACGAAGCCGCCGCTCGGCATCGGCTGGGGCCGATAAGGGGAGCCATCTTCGCGTGGCTCCTGCGCGGCGCACAGGAGTGGGTCCGGCAACGCGAGAAAACCAAGTCGCTCGCGATCGGCCTGGTGGCCCACGGCCGGCGTCTGGCGCGGGCGAGCGCTCGCCTCCTGGTTCGCCGTGGCTCCCTCGCTTCCGAGACGGACGTCTTCCTGCTGACGCTCGACGAGATCGCGGCGGCGCTCCAGGGCCCACTCCCGTCGCCGCCCGAGATCGCTCGGCGGCGGCGGCGGCAGGAGCGCGAGGCGGCACTGCCGGCGCCGCGTGAGGTGGATCTCGACGCGAGCAGCCCCGAGCACGAGGTAGCCGCGTCCTGGGTCGGCCTCGGCGCGAGCCCGGGCATCGGCGTCGGGCGCGCGCGCGTGCTGGGCGCCGGCGTCACGCCGCATCTCGAGCCGGGCGAGGTGCTGGTGGCCCCGGTTCTCGATGCCGCCCTGGGTCCGCTGCTCGCCGCGGCTGCCGGAGCCGTGGCCGAGGTCGGCGGGATGCTGTCGCACGGCTCGGTCGTCGCACGCGAGCTGGGCGTGCCCTGCGTCGTGGATCTGCGTGAGGCGACTCGGCGCATCCGCACCGGCGAGCTTGTCGTCGTCGATGGTTCTTCCGGCCGCGTGCGCGTCGTTTCGGACGAGGCGAACGCGAACCACCCCTCGACCCCAGCTTCGAGCCTTCCCGTGGCGGATCCCGCGGATGAGCGCCTGCATGCTCTGGAGCGTCATCCGAAGGCGAGAGAGAGCGTGTACTTCAATGCCTACGACCCCGAAGCGGGCGTGGGGATCATCGCCTCTCTGGGCGTTCGACCCGGCGATCGTGGCGAGGCCGTCCTTGCGCTCTCGCTTCCGGACGGGCGAACGCTCTTCGCTCTCGCCTTCGCACGACCGCGCTGCGACGCGACCGGCTTCGGCGTCGCCGGGATCGGGGCCGCCTGGCGCCCGGCCCGATTCTTCTTCCGGGGCCGTCTCGCGGCCTGGGGCGCCGGCGAATTTCCGCCCGACCCGCTTCCGCTCCTGCTCGCGCCCCGCACCGTGGAGGTGGACCTGGAACTGGCATTCCATCCCGCCTCGCCGGCCGTCGACCTCGTTGCCGGCCTTTCGGAGGAAGCTCGCGGGGTGGTTCTGCCGCTCGGCCGGCACCATGTCGAGCAGTCGGGCGTGTTCCGCGGCCACGTGAGGATCGACGGGCGGCGGCTTCGGCTCGAAGCGACCGGCAGCCGCGACCATTCCTGGGGCCTGCGGGACTGGTCCGCCGCGGACCACTGGAAGCTGTTCACGGTGCGCTTCGGCGACGATCTGACGCTGCACGCCTTGACCACGAGCGTCAACGGCCGACGCCTTGCCGGGGGTTTCTTGTGGCGCGAGGGTCGCGTCTTCGCGATCACGCGCGTGGAGTGCGCTCACGAGCCGGGTGCCGAGCGCCTCGATCTCGAGGTCCAGACCGAGGGCGGTGAGCGGCTGGCGCTGCGCGGCATGCGGCAACGCTCGCTGACGATTCCGGTGGAGCTCGAGCGCCGGCCGCTGCGCCATCTCGCCGGCTCACCTTACGCTCTCGCCCTGCGCGAGAACTTCACGCGCTATGAAGCGGTGGGGCGCGTGGCCTACGGAATCGCAGAGTTCGCGGAGCGCCCCGAAGCATGACGGCTCTGCCCGTGTGGGTTCACGAGTTCGTGGCGGCCCCGCTGGCAGCGCTGCTGGCACTATTGCTGCTCGAGGCGGCCTTCGGGTTGCGGCGCGCGGCCGTCGAGTTCCTCGCCCTCGTCGCCTACGGCTACGCGCTCGAGGCAGTCGCGATCCGTGTCTTTGCGTCGCACGCGTATGGCGACGCCTGGCGCGTGGCGCCGGGTGGCGTGCCGCTGGCCGTGGCGGTGGTCTGGGCCGCCGTGATCCCGGCGGCGATCGCGGTGGCGGCCCGCCTGGGGTTCACGGGGCGGCTTCGCGGCGCCGCAGCGGCGGCCGTTCTCGCCACCAGCCTGGACCTCTTGGTCGAGCCGGTCGCTCTGCGGTCGGGGCTCTGGCAGTGGACGCCGCCGGGCGCCTGGCTCGGCGTTCCGATCGGCAACTTCGTGGGCTGGGGCATCATCGTCGGCAGCTACGCCTGGGGCGCCTCGGCCCCCGCCTTCTGCCCCGCGTCCTTGCTCCGACGCGCGGCGAGGCGCGGCCTGCTCGCGCTGGTCTCGATCGGGGCGCTGGTGGCCATCGGTCTCGTGTGGCGTGGCTTGGGCGCGGAGCAGCACTTCGAGGGCCGCGGCACCTGGGTCGCCGGACTGTTGCTCGGCGCGTTGCTCGGCTTGCGCTTCCCGCGACGAGCCGCGCAGGCAGGCCAGGCGTTTCCGGCGCTTCTCGCCGCGGCGCCTCGAGGTTACTCGCTGGCGGTGTTCGCCCTGTTGCTCGCCACCTTCTCGGCCGACGCGGTCGGCCTGCGCGAAGCGCCGCTCGTGAGCCTCGCCCTCGCCGTCTCGGTGACGCTGCTCTTCACCCTGGACGCCGCGCAGTAGCAGGGGGCAGGACCATGCACCCCCCCGCACGCTTCGCGCTCTAGTAGACTCCCTTGACACCCCCGCAAAGTGGGGATTAGAATCCCGGCCTTCGCCAGATTAAGTTAAAGAAGATCAGAAAGGGACACGGGGAAAGCGAGGCGTCAGGATGGAACACAGACTCTTCGAGGACCTCGTCGATTCGGACAAGGTAGCGCACCGCACCAAGCAGTCGCTAACCTTGCCGATCTCGCTTTCGCTGCACGCCATCGTCCTCGTCTTCGTCGTGGTCGTGCCGATCCTCACATCCCAGGAGCTGCCGGAGCCGACCGCGACCGTGAACGCGTTCTTCGTCGAGCCGCCGCCGCCCGCGCCGCCGCCGCCCCCGCCCCCGCCGCCGGCCCCCAAGGCGGCGATCACGCCCAAGGTTCCCCCCAAGCCCGTTGAGGACCAGCCGAAGTTCACGGCGCCGATCGAGGTGCCCGACGAGATCAAGCCGGAGGAAGGCCTCGATCTCGGCGTTGAAGGCGGCGTCGCCGGTGGCGTTGAAGGCGGCGTGCCCGGTGGTGTCGTGGGTGGTGTGGTGGGTGGCCTGCCCGACGCCCCGCCGCCCGTTCAGGCGGTGCGTGTCGGAGGCCAGATCAAGGAGCCCAAGAAGCTCAAGAACGTGGCCCCAGCCTACCCTGACATCGCGAAACAGGCCCGGGTGCAGGGTGTAGTGATCCTCGAATGCACCATCAGCCCGCAGGGCAAGGTCACGAACGTCACGGTACTGCGCGGGATCCCTCTCCTGAACGATGCCGCGACCGACGCCGTGAAGCAATGGGTGTACACGCCTACGCTGCTGAACGGTGTGCCGGTGCCAGTCATCATGACCGTAACGGTGAACTTCCGCCTCAACTAAGAATGGAAGCGAAACTAGAGTCCAGGAGGACGCGCAATGCAGTTTGACCTGAAGCACATGGCCGAGAGCATGGGCTGGATCGCCTGGGGCGTCGTGATCACCCTCGCGATCATGTCTATCTACTCGATCGGCGTGATGATCGAGCGCTACTGGACCTACGACAAGGCCACCAAGCAATCGCGGAAGTACGCCCCCGAAGTCGCCCGCTTCCTGAAGCAGGGCAAGATCAAGGAGGCGATCGACGCTTCCCACGGCGTCAAGTACTCCCACCTCGCCAAGGTCCTCGTCGTCGGCCTGCAGGAATGGCAATACCAGCAGGAGATGGGAGAGGCCGAACGCGACAAGGAGGGCGCCGTCGACGCCGCGAAGCGCGCCATCCAGCGCGCCACCGCCGTCAATCTCGCCGACCTGAAGCGCGGGCTCTCGGGCCTCGCGACGATCGGTTCCACGGCGCCGTTCGTCGGTCTGTTCGGCACGACCTTCGGCATCATCAATGCCTTCTCGGGGATGGCGCTCACGGGCTCAGGCGGTATCGCAGCGATCTCTGGCGGCATCGCCGAAGCGCTCATCACTACGGCCTTCGGCCTGTTCGTCGCGGTGCCCGCGGTGTGGGCCTACAATTACCTGGGCGGCAAGGTCGAGGGTTTCAACATCGAGATGGACAACTCGAGCTCTGAGCTCCTCGACTACTTCATCAAGAAGGGCGCCTAAGGGACGCCTGCCAGAGCAAGGCATCCGCCGGAGGACACAAAACCATGTCGATGGCTGTCGGCGACAAAAAGGGTGGCTCGATCGCAGACATCAACGTCACGCCCATGGCTGACATCATGATCGTGCTGCTGATCATCTTCATGGTCATCACGCCCATGCTGCAGAAGGGTGTCGACGTCAGGCTGCCGACCGCGTCCTATACCAAGGAAAAGAAGGACGAGAAGAACTCGATCACGGTGGCGGTCAAGAAGGACACCAAGACGTTCCTGAACGGCATTGCCGTCGAGCAGACGGATCTCACCGCGCAGCTCAAGGAGCGCCTCGAGGACATGCCCGACGGCGGCAAGGTGGTCTTCCTGAAGGCCGACGAGGGACTACCCTACGGAGAGGTCATGAAGGTGATGGACCTGTGCCGTGAGGCCGGAACCGAAGAGGTCGCCCTGATCGCCGAGCGCGCGGTGCAGAGCTAAGGGATGGCGAACCCCAAGGGCGGCAAGGCCCCGAAGCACCGCAAGTGGATTCTCCACTCCCACGACGCGACGCGGCCTGAAGTCACCTCAGCCAAATCGGACATCAACATCACGCCGCTGATCGACGTCATGCTGGTGCTGCTCATCATCTTCATGGTAGTGACGCCGCTCGCGCAGAAGGGCCTCGACATCGCCCTTCCCCAGCCGCCGCCGCCCGGGTCGCCGCCGCCCGACCCGTCGAAGACGAACCAGGTGGTGCTCGGCATCGAGGATTCGCCCTCGGGGCCGATCATCAGCGTCAACAAGAGCCCGGTCGCCACCATGGACGAGCTCGAGAATCGACTGAAGGACATCTTCCAGGCGCGCTCGGACAAGACGATCTTCGTGCGTGCCTCGGGCAAGGTGCCCTACGGCAAGGTCGTCGAGGCGATGGATGCGGCCAAAGGCGCCGGCGTAGATCGGATTGGGATCATCTCCGAGAAGATGGTCGAAGAAGCCGGGGGCGCCGCCACGCAGCCGTAGTTCAGCTTCGTCTAGGCGGTTGACGCGAAGAAGGCCTCGCGGCAATGCGAGGCCTTCGTGCTATTGCCTGACAAAACCAGGCGTTCCGGTCGGCCAGGCTAGCTCGCTGGCGAGGCGGCCGGGGCTGCCGGAGCGGCCTGCTCGGCCTGTTGGAGGCGCAGTTCCTTCGCCTGCTTGGCCAGGGTCTGCGCCTGATCCAGGTACTGCTGGCGCAGGCGCGGGTTCGTGCTGACCTGGGCCTTCACACGCAGCAGGAGGCCCTTGTAGACCAGGCCGTCGACGTAGTCGGGCTTGATGGCGAGCGCCTTGTCGACGGCCTCGAGACCCTTGTCCGCGTACTGGTCTTTCTGCGGGTCCGTGAGCAGCGGGTCGCGGTAGGCCTTGTCCCAGAAGAACACCGACACCTTGTAGAAGCCCTGCGCATCGTTCGGGTCGATCGTGGCGCAGCGCTGCAGCACTTCGATCGCCTGGTCGAACTTCGACTGCCCGTCCCAGAGCGGCTTGTTGTAGAAGCCGGCGAGCGCGCCGCACGCCTTGGCGTCGTTCGGATTCACTTCGACGACCTTCTTGTACGTCTCCTCCGCCCTATCCGCCTTCTCGAACTTCTCGAAGAGGTTGGCCATGGCAAAGAGGTTCTTTGGGTCGTTGGGATTTTCCTGGACGAGCTGCTCGGCGTACTTGAGCGCTTCGTCGTAGCTCTTGTAGGGGTCTTCGGAGTAGATCCCCGTCAGCGCCGCCAGCGCGTTCGCCTTCACGGCCTTGAGATTCGCCGTGTCGCCCTCGTTCTTGTCGAGAGACGTCTTGTAGGCCTCGATCGCGGCGTCGAGGTTGGCCTTGTTCTCGGGCGTCTCCTTGCCAGGTCGAAACAGCGCCTGGTGTGCGCTGCCGAGGTAAAACAGCGCCTCCGGCATCCCGGGCTCGAACGAGAGGGCGCGCTCGTAGGCGACGATCGCCTTCTTGAAGTTCTCTTCCTTGTAGGCCTTGTTGCCGTCCTGGAAGGCTGAGCGGGCTCGCACTCGCGAGCAGCCGGCGATGGCGATGGGAACGAGCAATACGAGTGCGACGTAGCGGGTCTTCATCGGGCGCTCCCGGAAGGTTGGTCGAAGGACGGGAGTATAGTGCGGCGCTTTGCGCCAAGTCAAGGCACCGCTAGCATCCTTGACGCTTCTGGATGCCGCTCCTAAACTGATGAATTGCGGGCACTAAGGGCGACACCGATGATTCGTTTCGAGGACATTTACGAGACCGTAAAGACCCATCACCCGGAGGCCGACCTCGAGGGCCTGCGCAAGGCTTACATCTTCTCCGCAGTCGAACACAAGGGGCAGACGCGCGCTTCGGGCGAGCCCTACCTCGTACACCCGCTCGGGGTGGCCGCGATCCTGGCGGAGATGCGCATGGATCCGGCCTGCGTGATCGTCGGCCTGCTCCACGACGTGCTCGAGGACACGCTCACCGAACCCGAGCGCCTCAAGGAACACTTCGGCCCCGATGTCCTGCATATCGTCGAGGGCGTCACCAAGATCAGCAAGATCCCGTTCTCGTCGTCGGAGGAACGCCAGGCCGAGAACTTCCGCAAGCTGCTGCTCGCCATGGTCGACGACATCCGGGTGATCCTTGTGAAGCTCGCGGACCGGCTCCACAACATGCGCACACTCCAGCACCTGCCTGAGGAACGGCGTCAGAAGATCGCGCGCGAGACGATGGACATCTACGCCCCGCTCGCCGGCCGGCTGGGGATGAGCAAGATCAAGAACGAGCTCGAGGATCTCTCCTTTCAGTACCTCGAGCCCGAGGCCTACGAGGATCTCGCCACGCGGGTCGAGGAGCGCCGCAAGACCTCGACGGCCTTGATCGACAAGCTGAAAGAGACGGTGGCCGAGAAGCTCAAAGCCGCCGGCATCGAGGCAAGCCTCGGGGCGCGCATCAAGCGCCTGTATTCGATCCACCAGAAGCTGCGCCGCCAGCGCATCCCACTCGACCAGGTCTACGACTTCGTCGCACTGCGCATCCTCGTGAACTCGGTGCCCGACTGCTACGCGGCCCTCGGCGTCATCCACAACCTGTGGCGGCCGGTGCCGGGGCGCATCAAGGACTTCATCGCGATGCCGCGGCCGAACGGCTATCAGTCCCTGCACACCTCGGTAATCGGCGAGCTGGGTCATCCCTTCGAAATCCAGATCCGCACCGCCGAGATGCACCGCATCGCAGAGGAGGGCATCGCGGCCCACTGGAAGTACAAAGAAGGCCGCACCGGTTTCGACAAGGACGATCGGGCCTTCAGCTGGCTGCGGCAGCTGCTCGAGTGGCAGCACGAGGTGAAGGACCCACACGAGTTCCTGAACTCGCTGAAGCTCGACCTCTACCCCGAGGAGGTGTACTGCTTCACGCCCAAGGGGGAGGTGAAAACGCTGCCGCGCGGCGCCTCGCCCGTCGACTTCGCCTACGCAATCCACACGGAGATCGGCCAGGAGTGCGTGGGCGCACGCGTGAGCGGCAAGCTGGTGCCACTGCGCTACAAGCTGAAGAACGGCGACATCGTCGAGATTCTCACCTCGAGCGGCCACCATCCCAGCCGCGACTGGCTCGCCCTCACCGTCACGAACAAGGCGCGGGCCAAGATCCGCCACTACCTCCACATCGCGGAGAAGCAACAAGCCCTCGAGATCGGCAAGAAGCACTTCGAGCGCGAGTTGAAGCGCTTCGACCTGACCCCGAGAAAAGTTCTCGGCAATGCGGTGAAGCTCGAGGAGATCGCGAAGGAGCTCGGCGTCGGGGCGAAGGCCGAGGACCTGCTGACCGCCGTGGGCTACGGCAAGGTCTCGGTGCGCCAGGTGCTCGCGAAGCTCCTGCCGCCGGAGAAGCTTGCCGAACAACCGGCCGAGAAGCCCCGGCCCTTCACCGATGCAGTGAAGCGTTTGCTGCGCGTCGGCGACGAGCGCATCAAGGTGAAGGGCACGGACGACGTGCTCGTCTACCGGGCCAAGTGCTGCAATCCCATCATGGGAGAGCCGATCGTCGGGTACATCACGCGGGGCAAGGGCGTCTCGGTCCACTCGCTGAACTGCCCCAACGTCGTGAACCTCATGTACGATCCCGAACGCCGGATCAGCGTCGAGTGGGAGCGCGGCGGCGAAGCCGCCTACGAGGTACGGATCGCGGTGGAAGTTGAGGACCGCCCCGGCCTGCTCGCGGCGATCACGGCCCTGCTCGCGGGCATGAACACCGACATTCGCACCGCGGAGGCGAAGACCTTCGACGATTCCACCGCGTCCATCGATCTCACCTTGCGGATCCAGGACCTGAAGCACCTGGAGCGCGTCGTCAAGGCCATTCGTGGCGTCTCGGGCGTCATCGACATCGAACGCCACGCGGTGGCCCGGTAACTGTCAAGGAGGTAGCTCTTGCCGAAGAAGCACGTCGTGACGCCGCAGGCGCCCAAGCCGATCGGTCCCTACTCGCAGGCAGTGATCTCGGGTGGATTCTTGTTCGCCTCGGGGCAGATCCCGCTCGATCCAGAGACCATGGAGATCGTTCCAGGCGACATCGTCGCCCAGACCGAGCGCGTGATGCAGAACCTGATGGCCGTCCTGAGGCAAGCCAAGATGGGGCCGGACAACGTGGTCAAGACCACGGTCTATCTCGCCGACATGGCCGACTTCCCGAGGATGAACGAGGTCTACGGGCGCTATCTCGGGAAGGAACCGCCGGCGCGCAGCACGATCGCCGCAGCGGGCCTGCCCCGTGGCGTCAAGGTCGAAATCGACTTGATTGCAGGGTTTTGAGCACCTAGCCAGTGTCGACCCTGGGGTGCAACGACAACCGCAGCACCCCTTGACCTCGATGACTCGATCCGGCACGGGCGCCACCCGAGGCTGGTGGCTTGAACTCGGGATAGTCGCGGGGTTCGCCCTTCTCTCGGCGCTCGCTTCGGGCCTCTGGAACGACATCGGCACCCGCATGTACGGTGGTGGGCTCAGCGATCCCGCGCAGGATGCGTGGGTGCTCTCCCGGTTGACGCACCAGATGCTCCACGACCCGCTGCATCTCTTCGAGGGGAACATCTTCTATCCTGCGCACCACTCGATCCTGTTCTGCGACCCGCTGCTCGGTCCGGCCGTGCTGGTGCTGCCCATCCGGCTGTTCTCGGCGAATCCGGTGCTGCTCTACAACAGCGCGGTCCTGCTGAGCCTGATCAGCGCCGCCTGGGGTTTTTATCGACTGGCCCGCCACCTCCACAACGACCGCGGCGCGGCGCTCCTCGCCGGCATCGCGATCCCTTTCTGCTCGCAGCAGATGGTGCGCCTGTGGCACCTCAATCTGCTTTCGATCGGCTTCTTCCCGTTCCTGATCCTCGGCCTGCTTCGGCTCCTGGAACGACCGGGCCCTGTCATGGCGCTGCTCACCGGCGCCGCGTTCGCGCTTCAGGCCGGGACGAGCGGCTATCACGCGTTCTCCGCGGCGTTCTTCGCGATTCTCGTGGTGCTGTGGCATTGGCGCCGGCTCCGGGACCCGCGGGTGTGGCTCTGGCTTGCGGTCGCCTTGGGCATCGCGGCGGTCGCGCTCTTCCCGTATCTCCGCGGGTTCGCGTACCTCCAGCGACACGAGGCCCCGATGGTGCGCACGGTTGTGGCGCAGGAGCACTACTCGCTGGACTTGCCCGTCCACCTGCTGGGCAGCCGCTCCATCCTGTGGCAGCCGCTCCTCGGCAACGTTGGCCGGAAGTTCTTTCCCGGACTCACGGTGATCGTGTTCGCTGCGCTGGCCCTGCGCCAGCCTGGCCGACGCGACGTCCGCTTCTGGGCCGGAGTGACTCTCTTCTTCCTGCTGATCGCCGCAGGCCCTCAGATCCGTGTATTCGGCCAGGCGATCGCCCCCGGGCCGTTCGCGCTCTTCGCCCGTTGGCTGCCTTTCTTCGGCGCCGTGCGGCACCCACTGACTTTCGCGGTGCCGGCGCTGATGGCGCTCGGTGTTCTGGCGTCGCTCGGCCTTCACACGAGCGGCGCCTCGCGCTCGAGAGGGCGGCTCGCCTGCGTGCTTCTCGCGGCCGTGGCGGAGACCGTCACGCACCCGCCCTCGCGGCGAGCCCCGCCCGCCGAACTACCGGCGGTCTACGACTACCTTCGGACGCAGCCGGCCGGAGCACTCCTCGAGGTTCCCCTCAACGAGCGGCGCTGGATGTGGTGGTCGATTCGGCACGGCATGCCCATCGTGAACGGCGGCGGCGCGTTCAGACCCTCTCGGTACACGGGCCTGCGGTTGATGATCCGGAGCCAGTGGAAGCTCGGCGGCGCCGCACAAACGGCCCACTCCGTCGAGTTCCTGAGGACCTGGTTCCCAGTGCGCTATGTCATCCTTCATAGCGGAGCGCCACCCGGCTACCGGCAAACCCTGTCGGCACATGCTGACGCCTTCCAGCTCCTTCACCAGACGGCGGAAGGGGATCGTGTGTATCGCCTGCGACGCGGAGGCCGGGGGCGCGCGCTGAAGCGCGCTTTCCGCGACGATCAGCTCCGAACCGGGACCCTCACGGTCACGCTGCGCGGCTCGAGAGGCCTCGAGCTGCGCGCGAGCTTGAACGGCACGCTTCTAGCTCGTCAGACCCTGAGTGGAGCCGAGGAGACGGCCGCCTGGCATTTTCCGGCTGCCCTGGTCAGGGGCGGCCTCAACATGCTGCACATCCGGCTCGCCGGCGGGGCGGCAGGGCCCCAGGCCCCAGTCGAGTTCCTCGACGTCGAGGCCGACCCGCCGGACTCGAGCCTCGGTCGATCCTGAGGGCCCGCGCGGAGCCGCGCAGTAGTCGGGCGCTGGCTGCCTAGGCCGCGGTTGTCTTGCGCTGCGGGGCCGGCTTTGCGACCTTGCCGGAGCGGAGGCAGCGGGTGCAGACCTTGACCCTCTTCTGCACGCCCGAGAGGACGGCCCGGACCTTCTGCAGGTTCGGGTTGAAACGCCGGTGGGTGACGTTGTGGGCGTGGCTGACGCGGTTGCCGAACTGGGGTCCCTTCCCGCACAGATCACATCGCTGAGCCATCTGCCACTCTCTCCCCTTGAGCCTGCTGGGCCCGCCTTCGCGGCTCACCCAAACCCGTAGTATATCAAGGCTGGCGCGGGCGTCAAGGCAAGGGCGCCTTGAGATCGTGGGCGCCTCCGCACCCCTTTCGCCCCATGCTATAGTCATTGGGCTCTTTGATCTATGGTCCAGTTCAACTTCAGCGAACGGACCATCAAGGCGAAGGTGGTCTACTACGGCCCCGCCCAGTCGGGGAAGACCACCAATCTCGAACAGATCCATCGCATCACCGACCCGCAGGCCGCGAACCGCCTGATCTCGCTCAACACGGCACAAGACCGGACGCTCTTCTTCGACCTGCTGCCCTTCAGCCTGGGGGCGATCTCGGGGTACGACTTCAAGGTCCAGCTCTACACCATCCCCGGCCAGGTCCAGTACAACGCGACGCGGCGCGTGGTGCTGGCCGGCGCCGATGCGGTCGTCTTCGTGGCGGATTCGCGCAAGGCGATGTTCAAGGAGAACGTCGCCGCCTTCGAGAACATGAAGGTCAACCTGCTCGCGAACCGGCTGGTTCCCGAGAAGGTGCCGCTGGTTCTCCAGTACAACAAGCGCGATCTCGACGACATCCAGACGGAAGCCGAGATGAAGAAGGCGCTCAACCCCTGGAACCGGCGCTCGCAACTGGCCGTGGCGGCGGCGGGCGAGGGCGTCATCGAGACCTTCGTGGCCGTGGTGCAGGAGATGCTCACGGCCATCGCGATCAAGTACAACCTGAAGGAAAAAGGCCTCGACCCGGCGAGCGCTCCCGATGTCGTGGCCGAGGCCTTCTCGAGCCTGCTAAGCATGGCTGGTCCGCCCGCGCCGCTCCAGGAGAAACCAGCGGGCAAGATCATCCTGTCCCAGGCCACGAGCGTCGATCATGCCGCGCCGCTCCAGGCGACCCCGGAGACGGGTCTCGTTTCCGAGGAGCTGCTGCACCGCGCGATCCGCTCGAACGTGGAGCTGGCCGAGGCGCTGGCCGGTCTCGTGCTCGACATGAACATGGGGCTCGGCACGATCCTGTCCCACGCCGAACTCCTCATGGTCTACCGAGAGGACGCCCGCGAGAAGCGGCAGGCGGCGATCGCCTCGATCCAGCAGGAAGCCTCCCGGCTCCGCAAGATCATGCAGAACCTGGGCCAGGCCGGTCTGGCTGCGGGCGCCGCACCGCCCGCACGCCCGCCGGCGCCCCCACCTGGCGCTCGCATGGTGCCGCCGCTCCAGATGAAGCCGCTGACGGCCGCCCCGGCTACGCCGAGCGAAGCGTCGCTCGAGCCCGCGCTGCGCGAGGTGCTGGCCGCTGCGCAGCCGACGATCGAGGCCAGGAAGGTCGGTGTCACGTTGCGCATTCCCCCGGGCACCGGCATGCCGAAGTGCCCTGCCGCGACACTGAGCCGCGCCATGGTCGCGCTGCTCGACGGGGTCTCGATCATGTCGCCGTCCGGATCGACGGTCGTGATCCGCGCCGAGCAGAAGCCCGTGCTGCTGCGCGGCCGCGATAGCCAACAGGTGAAGCGGGACTTCCTGATGCTCGCCGTTTCGCACGGCGGCACCTTGAGCTCCGAAGACCAGCAACGCATCCTCGGCGGCAGCGACGCCTCGCCGCTCGGGGAGACCTGTCGGCTGGTCCGTGAGATGGGCGGGTTCGTCCGCTTCGCGCCCCTGCCTGCGGGCGGCCTTGAGACCCGCCTCTTCCTTCCCACCTGAACTGAAGCGCCCGAGAAAGAGATTTCGTTGACACCGCTTGGAAGCGCGACATACGATCCCTCGGCTTTCGCGTCGGCTCCTCGGCCGGCGATCATGCCGCAGGGGGTCTCTTGATGACGCGCTCCAGGAAGGGCGTGACCACGGGCGCGCTCTTCGTGCTCGGCCTGGGCCCTCTCGCGCCACAAGCCACGGCCGCCGGCTTCGCCCTCTTCGAACAGGGCGCTCGGGGCATGGGTTTTGCCGGCGCCTTCACGGCCCAGTCCTCCGATCCTTCCGCCATCTTTCACAACGCCGCCGGGATCGCGTTCTTGAAAGGCCGCCAGTTCTACCTTGGGGGCACGTTCGTGAATCCCTCCACCAGCTTCACCGGCGACGATCCCTACCCGGGCCGAGGCCGCCTCGAGAACCAGAACGTCGGCGCCACACCGTTCCCCTCGCTCTACTACACGCAGGCGCTTTCCGACCGCCTCGTGATCGGCGCAGGCCTGCACGTGCCATTTGGCCTCAAGACCGAGTGGCAGAACCCTGAGACCTTCACCGGCCGCTACATCTCGACACGCGCCCAGCTCAACGGCTTCGCGCTCAACCCGACGATCGCGTACAAGCTGGCGGACCGTTTTGCGATTGGCGGCGGCCTCGACATCCGCTTCACCTCGGTCCAGCTGGACCGCTTCGTGCCGGCGGTGAACCCGTTCACGCTGCGCCTCGTCGACGTCGCGAATGTCGGCCTCACGAGCGACACCGCCACCGGCTTCGGCTTCAACCTGGGCGTGCTCGCGAAGCCCAGCGAGAGCTGGTCGGTCGGCGCCTCGTACCGGCACAAGGTGAAGCAGGACTACGCCGGCGCTGCGAGCTTCGCGCTGCTGCCAACGGGCAACGCGCAGTTCGATACGATCGTGTCCCAGACGCTGCCGTCGGGCGCCGTGCCGGCCACGACCTCGGTCACGTACCCGTCGCTACTCTCCGTCGGCCTTGCCTACAAATGGAACGATTGGACCTTCGAAGCCGACGCGAACTACTACGGCTGGTCCAGCTTCGATACACTGCCGATCACGATCGAGAATCGCCCCGAGCTCTCGTCGATCATCGAAGAGAATTACTCCAACGTCTGGCAGTTTCGCTTCGGCGCCGAGCGCGTCCTGAACCAGGCCTGGAGCGTGCGCGGCGGCTATTTCTTCGACAAGACGCCCTCGCCCGCCGAGTCGGTGTCGCCAGTGCTACCCGACGCCTCGCGCAACGGCTTCGCCGCCGGCGCGACCTGGCGCTCGGGCCGGCTGCACGTCGACGGGGCCAGCTGGTACGTGAAGTCCAGGGCACGCTCGACCGAGGGCGTGAACCGCGACCACTTCGACGGGACCTACGAAAGCAGCGCCGTGACCCTGGGCCTCTCGCTGGGCTGGAGCTTCTGATGCGCGCGAACAGGGAGGCAGCGACCATGCGTTGGGTCAAGAGCGGAGTGTTTGCCCTGGCGCTCCTGAGCGGCGCCGGGAGCGCCTTCGCGCAGGTCAACTTCAACGACTACGTCTCAGTGGGTGACAGCCTGGCGGCAGGTTTCTCGTCCGGGAGCCTCGTGGAAACGCACCAGCGCAACTCGGTGCCCGCGCTCCTGGCCCGGCAGGCGGGGCTCCCGCGCTTCGAGCAGCCCACCGTTTCCGAGCCGGGCATTCCGGTCGAGTTGACGCTCGTGACGTTGTCGCCGCGCACGATCATCGCGCCCAAGGCCTCGGAGCCCGGCTCGCCCACCAACTTCGCGCTGCCGCGCCCTTACAACAACCTTGCGGTGCCGGGCGCCACGACGATCGACGCCCTCGAGACCGTGACCGATGGCGGGGGTCTCCACGACCTGATCCTGCGCGGCCGAGGCACGCAGCTGCAGCAGGCTGGGGCGCTGCGGCCCACGTTCATCACGCTCTGGATCGGCAACAACGACGTGCTCGGCGCCGCCATCGCCGGCCGCGCGGTCGATGGCGTCACGCTCACGCCCGCGGCCGTGTTCGAGGACGCCTACCGCGAGATCGTCGCGGGCCTGCAGGCGACCGGCGCGCGGATCGTCGCCGCCAACCTGCTCGACGTGACGGCGATTCCGTTCGTGACGACGCTCCCGCCGGTGGTCGTGAATCCGGCGACACGGCAGCCGGTGCTAGTGAACGGAGCCAGCGTTCCACTTCTCGGCCCGAGCGGCCCGCTGCCTTCGAACACGTTCGTGACGCTGGCGGCCGGGTCGCTGCTGGCGAACGGCGTCGGGATCCCGAAGGAACTGGGCGGCGCCGGAACGCCGCTGCCCGACCAGGTGCTGCTCGACGCGAGCGAGCAGGCCACGATCCGCGAGCGCGTGGCGGCCGACAACCGGGCGATTGCCGAGATCTGCACCGCCGCGCGCATCCCGCTCGTGGACCTGAACGCGGTTCTGAGCGACCTCAACGCGCGCGGGCGCGAGGTCGGCGGGATCCACCTCACCAGCGATTTCCTGACCGGCGGCATCTTCAGCTACGACGGCGTCCATCCTACCGACCTGGGCTACGCGATCCTCGCGAACGAGTGGATCGACGTGATCAACCAGCAGGCCGGCGGCAGCCTGCCGCTCGTCGACTTGTCGCCGTTCCTGTCCAGCTCTGCTGCGGCACACAAACCGGCGAGACTCGAGTTCTCTCAGGAGGCCTGGGACAACCTGCGCGAGATCTTCCGCGTGCGCTAGGTAGGACTCGCGAGCGGCCGCCCGCGAACCCTATGCCTTGACGGGGGCGAGCTGTTGGAGGCCCTCGGCCACGGCCGCATCGGTGATGTCCCAGTTGTCGCGGTCGAAGACGGCGATGCCGTCTCGGAACAAGAACAGCTGCGGCGATTCGTGGGTGACGCCCGTGAGCGCCGCCACGTGATTGCTGGCGGGCCGGGCCTCGACCACCTTGATCACACCCAGGCGCAGATCCTCGCGGCCCTCCAGATGCGCCTGCACGTGCGTGAACGTCTCGTTCGTCTTGTGGCAGGTTCCGGCCTTGAAGATCGCGGACAGCGGGTTCGTCCTGAGGAAAGCGTCCACTTCGGCGGCCGATGCCAGGAACTCGATCCGATCCTTGAGAGCCATTGGCCTATTGTAGCCGAGCAGCGGAGCGCGGGATTACTGCGTGGCTCCGCGCAGGCGCGAACCCACGCCAGAGCGACCTCGCGTTCGCTCGGGCGTCACTCCCGCGCGGAGTGGCTGGGGGGGGCCCGAAGGGCGTGGGGGGGCATGGGTCCGTACCCCCCCGGATTGACTAGATCTCGGCGGTCTCGTTCAGCTTGGGCACACGCGTCACGAAACCGCGCTCGCGCGTGATCCGGTCGGCCAGCGCGAAGGCGGCCGCGTCCTCGCCGTGGGTCAGAAACACCGTCTTCGGTGCCGTCTCGACGGCCGACAGCCAGCGCACGATCTCGCCGGCGTCGGCATGGCCGGAGATACCCTTGAGGTCGGCGACCTCGGCCAGGACCGGGACCTCGCCCTTGTGAATACGCACCACCCTCGCCCGCTCCAGGAGAGCGCGGCCCAGCGTCCCCACCGCCTGGTAGCCGGTGATGAGCAGCGTGTTCTCCGGCTTCGGCAGCCGGATCCGACAGTGGTGCAGGATGCGGCCGCCCGCGAGCATCCCCGACGAGGAGATGATCACCGCCGGCCCCTTCATCGTGTTGAGCGCCTGCGACTCGGCGCGGGTGCGATGAAAACTCACCCACTTGCCATGGAACGCGCTCTGGCCCAGCGCCCCAGACAGACTCACGCGGTGGCCTTCTGGAAACTGCGCGTAGATGCGCGTGGCTGAGGTCGCCATCGGGCTGTCGACGTGGATCGGAAATGGCCGGATTCGTCCGGAGCTCACCAGCTGGTCCATCAGGAACAGCATCTGCTGGGAGCGGCCCACGGCGAAGGCTGGGATCAGCAGCACGCCGCCCCGCGCGAAGGTCCGCTCCAGGACGCCCTGGAGCTGATCGAGGATCGGCACGTGGGCGTGGCTGCGGTTGCCATAAGTCGACTCGACGATCAGTTGATCGGCCTCGGGGGCGAGCTCCGGATCCTTGGTGAGCACCGCGTCGAAGCGGCCGATATCGCCGCTGAACAAGACGCGCCGCTTCTGCCCGGCTTCGCTGATGCGCAGGTCCACCGAGGCGGCCCCGAGCAGGTGGCCGGCGTCGCGGAAGGAGAATGAGTAGGTGTCCGAAAGCTTGCGAGTCTCGCCCAGCGGCAGAGGCGAGAACAGCTTCAGCGCCGCCTCGACATCCTGATCGTCGAACAGCGGCAGCGCCGGCTGGTGCTTCGTCAGGCCCTTGCGATTCAAGTACTCGGCATCTTCCTGCTGCAGGTGCGCCGCGTCCTTCAGCAGCACTTCCGCGAGCGCCACCGTCGGCGGCGTGCAATAGATCGTGGCCTTGAAGCCCTGCTTGACCAGGCGCGGCACGCGGCCGATGTGGTCGAGATGGGTGTGGGTCAGGATCAGTGCGTCCAGCCTGGTCGGGTCGAAGGCGGGCTCCGCCCAGTTGCGCTGGCGCAGCGCCTTCTCGCCCTGGAACATCCCGGAGTCGATCAGGATTCGCCGGCCGGCGGCTTCGACGAGATACTGCGACCCGGTCACCGTGCGCGCGGCGCCCAGGAAGCTGAGGCGCGCCATCAGGCGCTCTTCGTGAGGGCGCGCGCGCGCCGCTGCCGGCTCACGTCGGCAACCTCTGCCAGGCCCCTTCGTTTCATGTCCGAAGCATCTTTCTGAGAACCGTCTGAAGAATCCCGCCGTTCCGGTAGTAGCCGATCTCGACCGGCGTGTCGAGGCGCGCCGTGACGGTGAAGAAGGCCCTCGTCCCGTCCTTGCTGTTCACCTCGATCGTCACGTCCTGGCGCGGCGCGAGTGCCCCGCTGATGCCGGTGATCGTGAGCCGCTCGAAGCCGGTGAGGCGCAGCGACTCGGCGTTCTGGCCGGCCTTGAACTGCAGCGGCAAGACACCCATGCCCACCAGATTCGAGCGATGGATGCGCTCGTAGCTCTCGGCGATCACGGCGCGCACCCCGAGCAGCAGCGTGCCTTTCGCCGCCCAGTCGCGTGAGCTGCCGCTGCCGTATTCCTTCCCGGCGATCACGATCAGGGGCACGCCTTCGGCCCGGTAACGTTCGGCCGCGTCGTAGATGTCGAGCCGCTCGCCCGAGGGAGTGTGGATCGTGACGCCGCCCTCGACGCCCGGCACCATCAGATTCTTCAAGCGGATGTTGGCGAACGTGCCCCGCACCATCACGCGGTCGTTGCCGCGGCGCGAGCCATAGGAATTGAAGTCGCGCTTCTCGACGCCCGCCGACTGCAAGAAGCGGCCCGCGGGGCTCGCCAGGGCGATGTCGCCGGCCGGTGAGATGTGGTCGGTCGTCACCGAGTCGCCGAGCACCGCGAGGATGCGCGCGTCGCGGATGTCGGTGAGTGACTTCGGCTCGAGCGTCAGGCCCTGGAAGAACGGCGGGTCCTGGATGTAGGTAGAGGCGTCCTTCCACTCGAACAACTCGCCGCCGGCGACCGGGATCGCGTTCCACGACGGGTTGCCGTCGAAGACGTTGCCGTAGGTCTTGCGGAACATCTCGCTCGAGACCTGGGCCACCAGCTCGGCCACTTCTTCTTGCGTGGGCCAGATCTCCGAGAGCATCACGGGCGTGCCGTCCCGGCCGGTTCCGATCGGTTCCTTCGTCAGGTCGATGTCGGTGGTGCCGGCCAGGGCATAAGCGACGACCAGCGGCGGCGAGGCGAGGTAGTTGGCCTTCACGTCGGGGTTGATGCGGCCCTCGAAGTTGCGGTTGCCCGAGAGCACGGCCGAGGCCACCAGCTTGCCCTGCTTCACCGCCTCGCTCACGGGCTCCGGCAGCGGCCCGCTGTTGCCGATACACGTCGTGCAACCGTAGCCGACGGTGTGGAAGCCGAGGGCCTCGAGGTCCTGCGTGAGGCCGGCCTTCGCCAGGTACTCGGTGACGACCTTGGAGCCCGGCGCGAGGCTGGTCTTCACGTAGCCGGGGACCTTGAGGCCGCGCTCGACGGCCTTGCGCGCCACCAGCCCGGCGCCGAGCATCACCGACGGGTTGGAGGTGTTGGTGCAACTCGTGATCGCCGCGATTACGACGGCTCCGTGCCGCAGCTCGGCATCGCCGCGAAACGCCACCGGCGCCGATTTCGAAAGATCCTCGGCGGCGAGGCCGAAGCCGCGCTCCTTCACCGGCGCCAAGAGCGCCTTGCGGAAGGCGTCCTTCATCTGCGCGAGCGCAACGCGGTCCTGCGGCCGCTTCGGCCCGGCCAGGCTGGGCTCGACCGCGCCGAGATCCAGCTCGAGCGTGTCGGTGAAGATCGGATCAGGCGAAGCCGCGCTGCGGAACAGGCCCTGCTCCTTCGTGTAGCGTTCGACGAGATCGACCTCGGCGTCGCTGCGGCCGGTGCGGCGCAAGTAGCGCAGCGTCTCGTCGTCCACCGGGAAGAAGCCACAGGTGGCGCCGTATTCGGGGGCCATGTTCGCGATCGTGGCGCGATCGGCGAGGCTCATCTCCGCGAGGCCGGGCCCGAAGAACTCGACGAACTTCTCGACGACGCCCTTGTTGCGCAGCAGCTGCGTGACCGTCAGGACGAGATCGGTGGCCGTGACGCCTTCGCACAGCTTGCCTGAGAGCTTCATGCCCACGACCTGCGGCGTCACCATGTACAGCGGCTGGCCCAGCATCACGGCCTCGGCCTCGATCCCGCCGACGCCCCAGCCGAGCACGCCGAGGCCGTTGATCATCGTGGTGTGGGAGTCGGTGCCCACGAGCGTGTCGGGGAAGGCCAGGCTCTTGCCGTTCTCGCTGCGTGTCAGCACGCCCTTCGCGAGATACTCGAGGTTCACCTGGTGGACGATGCCGGTCGCGGGCGGCACCACGCGGAAATCGGCAAAGGCCTTCTGTCCCCAGCGCAGGAACTCGTAGCGCTCGCCGTTGCGCTGGAACTCGAGCTCCGCGTTCTTGCCGAGCGCCTCGGGGGAAGCGAAGGCGTCGACCTGCACCGAGTGGTCGACGACCAGGTCCACGGGCACGAGCGGGTTGATCCGCTTCGGGTCGCCGCCCAGGCGTTTCACCGCGCCGCGCATCGAGGCCAGGTCCACGACCGCCGGCACGCCGGTGAAGTCCTGCAGGATCACGCGCGCCGGCATGTACGGCAGCTCGACGTCCTTGGGCGCCGGCGCGTTCCAGGCGCCCAGGTTCTTGACGTCGTCCTCGGTGACCAGCTCGCCATCGACGTTACGCAGGACGGACTCGAGCAGGACGCGGATCGAGAACGGCAGGCGCTCGAACCCGCCCGCCAGGCCGGCCTTCGCCAGGGCATCGAGGCGGTAGATGGTGTGGCTGCCGTGGGCCGTGGCGAGTGTCGCGCGCGCGCCAAAGATGTCGGGTCTCATCCTCGTCCTCCAGGGCCTTTCAGTCTACCTCACGGTCGTCGGACGGGTGTACCGTAGGCGGGCTTCAGGGGAGGAATCGATGCGACTAGCCGAAGTTGCGCAGTATTCGGGGATGACTCATACCAATTCACTCCCGCGCGAGCGATGTGGGGGAGCGCGTGGCGCGCGGGGGGCGCATGCTGCCGTTACTCCTCCGCTATTTCTCCGATCCGTTCCGTCACGTAGCGCCGGATGTCGAGGCTCTGGTCCTCCATCGGCGCGTAGTAGCCGAAGCGATGCACGCGCGAGCTCATGCCGCGCTGGACCTCTTCGCAGATCGCCCAGTCCTGGCGATTGATCAGGTCCCAGAACTCCACGGCGTCGTGCGGGTCGAAGCCCGGCTTGGCCATTTCGGCAGGATCGAAGAGGAAGTCGCAGACGACGCGGGTGCGGCCGGCGACCTCGGGGAACAGCGAGAAAGCCGCGACGTGATCGGGGGACAGGCTGAGGAACAGGTTCGGGTAGACGATCTCGCCCTTGTGGCGCACCTTCTCCTGCTCCGAGAGCGTCGCAAAGGGCGAGCGCTCGGTCGTCCCGGAGTAGGTGAACGTGAAGGCGCCCTCGCGATGCGGCACGCCCTCTTCCCAGCTCAGGTTCGCGCCGCCGCCGGCGCGGAAGGCGGGCACCACCTCGCACAACTCCGGATGGACCGGACCACAGTGGTAGCACTCGTTGTAGTTCTCTGCGATCACCTTCCAGTTCGCCGCCACGTCGTACGCGATGCGGTGCGCGGAGCGCAGCTGCGCGAGCGGGTAGCGCCCGACCCGGGCCGGAACCGACCCCAGTTGGTCGTGCAGCGATCCCTTCGACTCGGCCGGCGTCAGGTTCAGGAATACGAAACCGCCCCACACCTCGACGCCGATTGGATGGAGTCCGAAGTCGGAGCCCTGCTCCGCCAGCTTGTCGCCCAGGTGCGGCGCGCTCAGTAAACGGCCGTCGAGGCCGTAGGTCCACGCGTGGTACGGGCAACGGATCGTGCCGTTCGGGAGGACACCGGACGGATTTCCGGTGCCGATCAGCGCCGGCTGCGTCGTGCACAGACGCGCGCCGCGGTGGCGGCAGACGTTGTAGTGGGCCCGCAGCTCGCCGCTCCGGGTGCGGACGAGCAGCACGCTTTCGCCCAGCAGCTCGAGGAGCTTGAAGGCGCCCGGCTCCTGGAGCTCTTGCTCGCGCAGCGCCACGACCCACTCGCGCAGGAAGATCATTTCGCGCTCGCGGGCGAAAACGTCGTCGCGAAGGTATGCGGGGCTTGGCAGGCTCTTTTCGAGAAAGGGTTGACCAGTAGTCATGGACAAGGACCAGTATCAAAGATACACTAACGGGGCACTGGAGAAAAGCCATGAGTTCCATGTTGACCACAAGTCAGTCCGGCGGTCCTACGACGGTGCGGGCGCGATCCGAAGCGAAGCGGGCCCGGATCGTGGATGTGGCGATGCGCCATTTCGCGGAACAGGGCTATCACCAGGCCCGCGTCCAGGACATGGCCGCGGAGCTCGGGATCGCCAAGGGCTCCATCTTCCAGCACTTCGGGAGCAAGGAGCGGCTGTTCCTCGCTGCCTACAAGAAGGCCGTTACGTCGTTCCCCGCCTGGCTCGAGGTGCCCACCGAGATCCGCGACCAGGGCTTCTTCGCCACCGTGCGCTACTGGCTGGTGCGCACCGTCGACACGCTGCGCGAGGACTGGGTCCCGTACCGCGTCGGGATCATCGGCAACTACGGCACGGACCTCGGGCTCAAGCGGCAGATCAACCGCTTCCTGGTGAACGAGGATCCCTATCGGCTCTCCGCCTTCGTCAAGTTTGGGATCGACCGTGGAGAGCTGCGGCGCGACGTGGACCAGGATTTCGTCGCCTCGTTCCTCGACTGGACCTGGGAGCGCTTCCAGGACGCGCTGCTCACCGAGGAGTTGGACCCGGGCCTGTTCCGCCGCCACGGCGGCCGGCCCGAACGCACCGAGGCGCGCATCGAAGAGTTCCTGCGCCTGCTGCGCAGCGCGATCGGGATGCCGGCAGCGGCGCCGCCCGCGAAGAGCGTAACCAAGGGCTCGAAGTCGGCCCGCCCTTAGCGTCAGCGCCGCCGGGCCGCTGCTTGCGCTGGGGCGAGCCGGGTCACGGCCGGGCTGTCGGCGTCGAAGAAGCGCAGCGGCCAGTGCGCGGCTCGCCGGATCCCGACGCGACGCGACCGACCGATGCGCCGTGGCGGCGAGCCCTGGCGCAGCGTGAGTTCTGCGCCGGGTTCGAAGAGCCGCCGGCCCGAGAGCCGCGTGTCGATGGCGAGCGCGCGACACAGCCGACCCGGACCCGACAAGGCACGAAGCCGAAGGCCGGAGCCCGGCAGCGGCTCCGCTGCGCGCAGCAGCACGCAGCCGGGGCGGCCCGCCCGATCGGTGGCGAGGTTCAGGCAGTGATGAAGGCCGTAGATGAAGTACACGTAGAGCGTTCCTGGCGGCCCGAACAGAGGCGCGGTGCGTCGGGTGCGGCCCCGGTAGGCGTGGGCGGCCGGGTCTGCGGCTCCAAGATAGGCCTCGACTTCGACCACGCGCGCGGCCATGACGCGGCGGCCGGCGCGTCGCAGCAGCACACAGCCGAGCAGCTTCGGAGCGGCCTGGGCCGGCGGCAGCCGCAGCACGCGCAGCAGGCGCTCGCGCTCGGCGCTCCGCGGAAGCTCGAACCGCAAGGGCACGCGGCAGTATAGGATTTCCCCCCGGGTGAGCGAAGAACCGCAGTTCGAGCGGTGCCTGTCCCGCGTAGACCTGCTGCTGTTCTCGGTTTCCGCGATCCTCACCATCGACACCATCGCCGCGGCCGCCGGCATGGGCGCCACGTGGTTCACGTGGTGGGGAATCACCATGGTCGTCTTCTTCATCCCCTACGGCCTGATGACGGCGGAGCTGGGCGCGGCCTGGCCGGGCGAGGGCGGCCTGCTGCTCTGGGTCAACGAGGGCATGGGCCCGCGCTGGGGCTCGCTCGCGTCGTGGTTCTACTGGATCAACAACGCCTACTGGATTCCGTCGGTGTACATGGTTTTCGCGGCCACCTTCGACACGATGTTCCTGGGCACCAAGAACATCTGGGCGCAGGCCGGGATCGCGATCGCCCTGACCTGGATCACCGTCGGCGTCGGGACGGTGAAGCTGAACGTGTCCAAGTGGATTCCCAACATCGGGGCCGTCGTGAAGGTGTCGATCTTCCTCGGTCTCGGGGGGCTGGGCCTTGGCTCACTTTTCCTCGGCCGCTCGCCCGCCAACGACTTCAGCCTCGGCCAGTTCGTGCCGCGCTGGAGCGATTCGCTGGCCTTCCTGCCGGTGCTGCTCTACAACACGCTGGGCTTCGAGCTGATGAGCTCCGCCGGCGACGAGATGAGAAACCCGCAGAAGGACGTGCCGCGCGTGATCCTGCTGTCCGGCTTCGTGATCTCCGTGGTCTATGCGCTCGGCGCCTTGGGCATTCTGCTGGCCGTGCCGCTCAGCGAGCTCTCGATCGTCACCGGCACCTGGGATGCGCTCGCCGTCCTCGGCAAGCCCTGGGGACGCGCCGGTGACACGATCGTCTTCGTGCTCGGCCTCGGCTTCCTCTACGCGTGCGTCGGCAACATCGTGACCTGGAGCCTGGGCGTCAACCGCGTCGCCGCGACCGCGGCCGAGCAGGGCACGTTCCCCGCGGTCTTCGGCAAGCTCCACCCGCGCTTCAAGACGCCGTATCTGGCATTCGTCATCATGGGCGTGATCAGCACGGTGCTGCTGATCGGGAACGCGGCCCTCTCCGACAGCGCCGCGAACGTGTTCTGGATGATCTTCAAGCTCTCCAGCCTGTGCTTCCTGATCAGCTACCTGATGCTTTTCCCGTCATTCCTGATCCTGCGCTACAAGCGCCCGACGCATCCGCGCCCGTACCGCCTGCCCTTCGGGATGGCCGGCGCCTGGGGCGCCACGATCCTGACGACGGCCTTCATCGGCGGCGCCTGCCTGCTGTTCTTCAAGCCGGCACCTGGCGCGCAGAACGCCAGCTTCGAGTCGTGGCTGCTCGGCGCCGAAACGCTGGTGACGCTCATCGTCGGCCTGGCGGTGATGCCCCGGCGGCGGCGTCAACTCTCGAGCCGGTAGTCGCCCTCGAGGCGGCACAGCGTGCCGGCCTCGACGTCGTAGGCCCAGGCCTCGAGCCTGGCCGGGAGCAGCGTGTCGGGCAGGCCGACCGTCGCTTCCCAGCCCGAATCGATGCAGGCGGGGCAGCGCAGCGCCTGTGCCACGTCGGGACGCGATCGCCCGGGGCCGGCAGCGGCGAAGACGATCGGCCCGCGCTGGCCCTTGCGGTAGCTGATCAGCACCGCGTCCGGGACGCGGGGTCGGTCCGGCAGCCAGGCTGCACCCAGCAGGCGGATCCGCCGCTTGTCGGTGTAGACCTCGTCCAGAGTGCCGCAGTTGCCGGCCCGAAGCGTCGCGACGTCGGCGACGCGAGCGCTCTTGCGCAGCGGGGGGCGCAAGAGGCCGAGCGCATCGAGCGTCAGCACGCCCTCAGCGACAGGGGCCGGGTCGGGGTGGAGACGCGTGCTCAGCGGCAGGCGCGGCAACAGCGGCGACAGGACGAGCTCGGCCTTGGCCTGGCTCAGCCGGACGAAGCGGGCCTCCATGTCGTCGCGGCCGATGCGGCCCGAGGGCACGCTCCAGATCAGGACCGCGAGGCTCGCCAGCGTGGGGAAGGCAAGCCGCGCAAGGGGCGACGCCGAACCTCGCAGCGCGTCTTCGGCCGCCAGGATCGCGAGCACGAACACCGAGACCACGAGGTAGAGCGTCGGCGTCGTGTAGCGCGAAGCGAAGGCCGAGTCGATGCCCGCACCGGCACGTCCAAAAGTGATCAGGGCATCGAGCAGAAGCGCATGCAGTCCGAGACTGGCCCAGGCCACGGTCGCAAGCGGCGTGCGCTGCGCCCGCGCGCGCACCAGCCGAATCACGAGCGCCGCGTATGCCAACAGAAGCAGCACGCCCAGCGAGAAGGCCAGCGTCTCGCGGGCCTTGCCGAAGGCAATTGCGAGCGGCTGGCCCAGCATCGTTATGAACAACCGCGCGAAGAGGGCGGGTTGTTCGAAGAAGGGCGGGTTCGAGAAATTGTGCCGGGGCGGCACGTAACCGTACAGGTAGAGAGCGAGACAGCCCGCCAGTCCCAGCAACCAGAGCAGCGCCGCGCGGAGCCATCTCGGTCGCGGCAATCGCGCGAGCAGGACCGGCAGCGCCGCGACCCACACGAGGAATCCGGCTCCCAGCGAGAACGTGCTCACGACGCACAAGGCCGCGGCGCATGCGGCCCACGGGCGCGGACCGAGGCACTCCGGCAAGGCCAGCAGCGCGCAGAAACACACGATCGGGGCGAGGAACTGGAGCTGGAAGCCCCACAGCCAGTTCTGGTGCTGGATCGGCGAGAACACGAACAAGTTGACGACGAGCGAAAGCAGCAGCGCCTTCACGGGCTGCTCGGGCCAGGAGCGCCGCAGCAGTATCTGCAGGCTCCAGGCGATCAGGCACGCCCCGGCCACGATCAGCCCCATCTCCGCGCGCACGTTCCAGTGCGTGAGCCGCGCGAGCAGGACGAACACGAGCCGCGGGAAAAAGATGCGGTGCTCGTTGTGCGGGGCGAAGAAGTCCGCGAGCGTCCAGTCGTCGCGGAAGACCTTCGCCATGAAGGGGACTTCTTCCCACTGGTCGCGGTAGAGAACGTCGACGCCGTAGCGGTTGACGAGCCCAGCCAGCCAGACCGCGGGCGCGAACGCAAGCGTGGCGAGCAGGAAGTGGCGTGGACGGCCGGCGCTAGTCTGGCTGGAAGGCAGCGATTCGAACCCCGCGAGTAGCTTGATCCGGGCGAGTGTAGCGCAGGCCGACTCGTGGCATACGAAGCTGGGGTTCCAGAAGCGGGCAGCCCACCTCGGCGTTCGCGGTCGCCGCCTACATCACCGCGGCCTACTGGTTCAGCTCATCGACGTCCTTCGCCAAACCCGCGGTGACGGTGGCCCGCGCGACGACTGATTCTTTCGCCGGGATCAGACCCGCCGATGTCCCCGGCTTCTTCGGGGGCCAAATCGCCGGCACGGCCACGGCTGCGCTCCTCCTGCGGTGGTTGTATCCCACTCCTCCTCGGCTTCGCCCAGGTGTTCGGGGCCACGACGATCTTGGCGATTAGAGATGCGTCCTTCTGCCTGGACTCGCGTCTCCCTGGATGAGCTGGGGCAGTCTGGCCCCGCGCAACCGAAAAGGGAGCCGGACCATGAGCCTGGAAACGGCGCGAAGACAGGTGCGGATCGACTTTCTCTATCTCGACCTCGATGTGTGCACGCGTTGTCGAGGCACGGACGCCAGCCTCGAGTCGGCCCTCCAAACCGTCCGCGGGGTGCTCGATGGGGCGGGTGTCGAGGTTCGGCTGAACAAAACCCTCGTGGACTCCGAGCAGAAGGCCCTCTCTCTCAGCTTCATCAGCTCGCCCACGATCCGGGTCGACGGGCAAGACATCGCGTTGGAGTTCCGCGAGAGCCGTTGCGAGTCGGAAGCCTGCGCGTGCGGGACAGGCGCCGCCCGGGACACGATCCAATGCCGCGTGTGGGTCTACCAGGGCAAGGAATACACGGAGGCGCCAGAGCCGATGGTCGTCGACGCGATCCTGTCCGCGGTCTATGGCGCGCGGAGCTCGGAAGCCATCGTCGAGCCGGAGCGCCAACTTCCGGACAACCTGAAGCGATTCTTCGGCGGCGAGAAAGAAGCGAGCACGCCGTCCTGTTGCGACGCGCGGGAGCAAGAGTCATGCTGTGACGCTTCCCAGAAGGAGTCCTGTTGTGGGTCATCCGCCGAGGTCGGCCAGGCCGGATGCGGTTGCAGGTGAAGCGGCGATGACGTTGGGGACCGAGGCGATCGTCGACGATTTTCACCGGCGGCTCCGGGCCTTCGTGTCGCGCAGAGTCCGCAATCCTACCGACGTCAACGATATCGTGCAGGAGACCTTCCTTCGCGTCCACCGTCATCTCGGCGCGGTGCGGCGGACCGACCGACTCGCAGCCTGGGTCTTCCAGATCGCACGCAACGCCATCGTCGATCATTATCGCCGCCGCGGGGACGATCCGGGACTACCGGAGCCGCTGCCGACGCGTCAGGCTCCCGAGAATCCGATCCCCGACATGCACGGCGGCCTCGAGATCGCGGCCTGTCTCGCCCCGATGATCGCCGCGCTCCCGCCGCCCGACCGGCAGGCCGTCCAGATGACCGACATCGACGGCCTGACGCAGCATGTCGCCGCGCGCCGCGCTGGCGTGACGCTCTCGGGGATGAAGAGCCGCGTTCAGCGAGCCCGTCGGAAGCTGAAAGGCATGCTGCTGGAGTGCTGTCGCATCGAGCTCGACCGCCGAGGCGGGATCGTCGACTACGAGCCTCGGAAGGCGGGATGCG
>CAYTWT010000165.1:0-10531 GCA_964442185.1 uncultured Acidobacteriota bacterium | reverse complement strand
CACTGCCGGAACCAGTCTTCCCGAGGACACTCAGCATCGAGGACTCCTTGCTGTGTAGATTGGGCGCACTTTACGAAGATCCTCGGATCGCCCACGGCGACGTGTGACGGTGACTCAACTGTCACAGCGCAGCGGCGTGCGCTATCATCAGCTCCGGATGGCGGGTTGAAGTAATGCGCCTGCGGCTAAACCAGGCCACGAGGCCTGTCCCACTTTCCGTCCGCCTGGCGCTTCGCAAATTTGGCCCCAGAGCCTACCGAACATGTTCCGATTTCTGACCGCCGGCGAATCCCACGGGCCTGCTCTGACCGTTGTGGTCGAAGGGCTTCCGGCCGGCCTGGCTGTGGACCTGGAGGCGCTCACGTCGGATCTGCGCCGCCGTCAGGGAGGCTACGGACGCGGCGGGCGAATGAAGATCGAAACCGACTCCGTCGAGCTGCTGTCCGGAGTCCGCCACGGGCTGACGCTGGGCAGCCCCGTCACCCTGCAGATTCGGAACCGCGACTTCGAAAACTGGCGGGACGTGATGTCGCCCGGCCCCCAGCCACCCGAGGCCCGCAAGCGCCGCGCCCTCAAGCACCCACGGCCTGGTCACGCCGACCTGGCCGGCGCGATCAAGTACCTGACCGACGACCTTCGCAACGTGCTCGAGCGGGCCAGTGCTCGCGAGACCGCAGCCCGCGTCGCGGCCGGGGCGCTGGCCCGGGCACTGCTGCGCGTCTCCGGCGTCGAGGTGCGCAGCCACGTGCTGCGGATCGGCGACGCCTTCGTGGCGACCCAGGATCCGATCGCGTGGGAGGCGCTCGAGGCTGTCGAGGCCAGCCCGGTCCGCTGCGTGGACGAAGTCGCGGCCAAGGCCATGGTCGCCGTGATCGACACGGCGAAGCGCAACGGCGATTCCGCCGGCGGGGTGTTCGAGGTGATCGTCAAGGGCCTGCCGCCGGGCCTCGGTTCCTTCACTCAGTGGGACCGGCGACTCGATGGCCGTGTGGCGCAGGCTCTGATGTCGATCCACGCCGTGAAGGCCGTCTCGCTCGGGTCCGGTTTCGAGGCTGGCGCCACGTCGGGCGCCCACTTCCACGACGAGATCCTGTACGACGACGAGCGTGGTATGCACCGAGGCAGCAACCGCGCGGGCGGCCTCGAGGGCGGCGTGACGAACGGCGAAGAGCTGCGCGCCCAGGCCGTGGTGAAGCCCATCCCGACCCTGCTCATCGGCCTGCGCTCGATCGACATGCCGACCAAGCAGCCGCGCACGGCATCCGTCGAACGCAGCGACACCTGTGTCGTGCCGGCGGCAGGTGTCGTCGGCGAAGCTATGCTGAGCCTCGTGCTCGCCGATGCCCTGCTAGAAAAATGCGGCGGCGATTCGCTCGTGGAGTATCTCGACCACCTCGAGGCGACGCGCGCCCGTACTCGCGAGTTCCTGGCCCGCCGGCCAGCCGCCGAGGAGTAGGCAGGCGCTTGCCGATCCGGCCGATCGTGAAGTGGGGCGAAGCCGTGCTGCACGCCCCGTCCCTGCCGGTGGCGAACATCGACGGCCAGATCGCGGCACTCGTCCAGGACATGATCGACACCATGTATGCCGCGCCCGGAATCGGGCTCGCGGCGCCGCAGATCGGGATCGCACTTCGGGTAATCGTCATCGATCTCTCGGTGGGCGAAGACAAGCAGCAGCTGATGCACTTGATCAATCCCGAATTCGTCGAAAAGGAAGGCGAGCAACGCCACGAGGAGGGCTGCCTGTCGATCCCCGGCTACGCGGGCTCCCCGCTGCGGCCGGCGCGCATCGCCGTGAAGGGCCTCGACCTCGAAGGCAAGCAGCGCTTCTATTCGGGCACGGAGTTGCTGGCGCGCGCCTTTTGCCACGAGATCGACCACGTCGAGGGGCTGCTCTTCGTGGATCGGCTCTCCCCGCTCAAGCGCGACCTGATGCAGCGCAAGCTTCGCAAGCGCTCCCGTGCCGGCGACTGGGACGAGTGACGTGAAGATCGTCTTCTTCGGCAGCGGGGCTTTCGCGATCCCGTCGTTCGAGGCGCTCTTCAGCGCCGGCCACCACGTGCTGGCCCTCGTCACCCAGCCCGACACGCACCAGGGCCGAGGCCGCGCCCTGGCTTCGCCTCCACTCAAGCCGGTCGCCGAGGCCCATCGCGTGAGCGTGCTGCAGCCGCGACGCGTCCGCGACCCGGAGGCGATCGAGTCGCTCCGCGCTCTTCGCCCCGAGATCCAGGTCGTCGTCGCTTACGGCCAGATCCTGCCACGCGCGGCGCTGGAGATCGCCCCGCGGGGCGCCGTCAACGTGCATGCCTCGCTGCTCCCGCTCTACCGAGGGGCGGCGCCGATCCAGCGCGCCATCGCCGCCGGGGAAACCCAGACCGGCGTCACCACCATGCTGCTCGACGAGGGCCTCGACACGGGGCCGCTGCTGCTCGCCCGCGCTACGCCCATCGAGCCGGAGGAGACCGCGGCTGAGTTGCAGGAGCGCCTGGCGCGGCTGGGTGCTGGATTGCTCGTCGAGACGCTGCTGGGCCTCGCTAGCGGTCGGATTCTTCCAAGGGCGCAGGATCACACGCGGGCAAGCCACGCTCCGCTGCTGAGCAAGGAAGAAGGCCGGATCGACTGGATGGCGCCGGCGCGACTGATCCACCAGCGCGTGCGCGGCTTTGCTCCCTGGCCCGGCGCGTTCACCAGCTGGCACGGGCTCTCGCTCAAGATCCTCCGTGCGCAGCTGATGCCCGATGCGACGGGCGAAGCCGGGACGCTTCAGGAGATCGCGGGCGACGCGCTGGTGGTGTGCTGTGGCGAAGGCACGCGCCTTGGCCTCCTCGAAGTCCAGCTCGAAGGCCGTCGCCGCGTGAGTGGCGCGGCGTTCGCTGCCGGAGCCCGGCTCGAGCCAGGCGCCCGGTTCGCCTGAAGCGTGCCGAGCCCAGCTCGGGTGCGCGCCTTCTCGGTGCTGCGGGCGCTCGATACCGAGCGCGGCACGCTCGCGGAGCAGCTGGCCCTCGCCGACACCGGACTCGACGACCCGCGCGAGCGCGGCTTTCTGCACGAGCTGGTGCTCGGCACGCTGCGCTGGCGTGGCCGGCTCGATCATGCGCTCGCAGCCTTGCTCGATCGGCCCCTGGCCCGGGTGGATGCCGCGGCCCTCACGGCCCTGCGCCTGGGCGCCTACCAGATCCTCGAGCTGCGCGTGCCGGACCGTGCGGCCGTTTCGGAGTCGGTGGACCTGGTGCGCGTAGAGGCCCCTGCGGCCGCCGGCTTCGTCAACGCGGTGCTGCGCCGGTTGGCACGCGAGGGTGCTTCGCCCCTTCCCGACCCGGAACGCCAGCCCGAAGCCTGGCTCACGAGCGCTGGATCGCTCCCATCCTGGCTTGCGAACCGATGGTTGAGACGGCTGGGACCCGCCGCAGCTGTCGCCAAGGCAAGGGCCTTTCTCGAGAAACCGAGCACCGCCCTGCGCCTCAACCCCCGCGCCCCGGGAGCCCGCCAGAGCGCCCGCGAAGCCGGCATCGAACTGGCGCCCTTGTCCTTGCCCGGCGCCTTCGCGGCACGCACGGGTCGGCCTGCGGCGCTCGCGGAGGCAGGGCTCGTCTACATTCAGGATGAGGGCTCCCAGCTCGTCGCGCACCTCGCCTCGGGGCCGGGTCTCATCCTCGACGCTTGCGCCGCCCCGGGTGGGAAGGCAACCCTGATGGCCGACCTGGGCGAAGACCGCCTGGTGGTCGCGACCGAGCCGGGGGCTCGGCGCAGAGAGACCATGGCCGGACTGGTGCGCCGCTGGGGAACGCCGAACCTGTGCCTGGTCGGCGCCGATGCCCGCCGACCGCCCTTCGAGCTCGGCTGCTTCGACAGCGTGCTTCTGGATGCCCCGTGCAGCGGCCTTGGCACCCTGGGACGGCACCCGGACGTCCGCTGGCGAACGCTCGAGGCCGATGTTCTGCGCCACGCCCGGCTCCAAACGACCCTGCTCAAAAGCCTCGCGCCGCTGGTGCGCGAGGGCGGCAGGCTCGTCTACGCAACCTGCTCTTCCGAGCCCGAGGAGAACGAACAGGTCGTGACCGCGTTCCTGTCGACCGATTCGCGTTTTCGGCTCGCGCGCCTGCCCGCTTGGGCGAGCGCCTTCGCGGATGGACCCTATGCGAGGACGGGTCGCGAAGCGTCGGGCGATGTCTTCTTCGCGGCTGTCTTGCAACGCGCCTGAGTTTCGTCGCTCACGCGCGGTTATGGTATTTTGGGAAGTCCATTGATCTTCAAGCGCGCTTTGATGTTCCTGTTCACGAACGGCATGCTGGCGACCGCCCTCATGGCGACGGCGGGGCTCGCGGCGCTGGTCACGATGCGCTCCGTGCTCACTTCGCAGCGCGTCGAGGTTCCCTCCCTGCTCGAAAAGCGCCTGCCCGAGGCCGGCGCTCTGGCGTCGGGGCGCGGGCTGCTGCTGCGCATCGAGGGCAAGCGGAACGACCCGAAGATCCCGCTCGACCACATCGTCGCACAGGAGCCGCCTCCCGGCGCCGCCCTCAAGAGCCGTCGCAGCGTGCGGGTCTGGCTGAGCCTGGGCCCCCGCCGCCTGAACCTGCCGCTGCTCGAAGGCCAGAGCCTTCGCAGCGGACGGCTAGCACTCGACCAGGCCCAGATCGCGATCGCCCGCGTGGCCGAGGTGGACGATCCGGCCGCCGAGGGAACCGTCCTCGCGCAGCGACCGCCGGCCGGAGAAGTCGATGCGATCGCGGAAGGCATCTCGCTGCTGGTGAGCCGCGGCTCCGGCCGCGGTGACTACGTGATGCCCGACCTGATCGGCCAGCGCGCGAGCGACGTGCTAGGCACCTTGCAGCTGGCAGGCCTCAAGGTGACCGACGTGCGCTACCGCGCGTATCCGGGCGCGCCGGGCGGCATCGTCCTCCGCCAGAGCCCGGCGGCCGGGCATCGCGTGAGCCCGCACTCCGCCGTGGCGCTCGAGGTCAGCAAGGGGGACTCATGATCCTCGCACCCTCCATTCTTTCGGCGGACTTCGGCCGGCTGGCCGAGGATATCGCCCGCGCCGAACGCGGGGGCGCTGGCCTCGTGCACGTCGACGTGATGGATGGTCACTTCGTGCCGAACCTCACCGTCGGCCCGCCCGTCGTGAAGGCCGTGCGCAAGGCGACGAAGCTGCCGATCGACGTGCACCTCATGATCGAGAACGCAGACCGCTACCTCGACGCCTTCGTCGACGCGGGCGCCGACTGGATCAGCGTCCACGTCGAGGCGCTCCCGCACCTCCAGCGCAGCATCGCGCACCTGAGGGGCCGGGGCTGCCGGCCCGGCGTCGCCATCAATCCCGCCACGCCGCTCGCCAGCCTCGAGGAGATCCTTCCGGAACTCGACTACGTCCTCGTCATGTCCGTGAACCCCGGCTTTGGCGGACAGCTCTTCATCCCGGCCAGCCTGGACAAGATCAGGCGGCTGGCCCGCCAGGTGCGCGAACGCGGCCTCGAGACCCAGATCGAAGTCGATGGCGGCGTCGATGCCACGAACGCCCGCACCCTGGTGGACGCCGGCGCGGACGTGCTCGTGGCGGGCTCGGCCGTCTTCAGCCAGGGCGATGCGGAGGCCGGGGCCCGGCGGCTCCTCGCGGCGTGTCGTTGAGGGCGCAGGCCTCCTCGCGAATCCGCGTTCGCTATGCAGAAACGGACCAGATGGGCGTCGCCTATCATGGCAACTACTTCGCCTGGTTCGAAGTCGGAAGGACCGACCTGTTGCGCGGCCTGGGCCTGACCTATCGCGAGCTCGAGGCCGACGGCTTGCGGCTTCCGGTGATCGAGACGCAGGCCCGTTTCCTCCGGCCCGCGCTCTACGACGACATGCTGGAGGTTCGAACCCGCCTGCTCCAGATGCGTGGCGCGAGCTTGTCCTTCGAGTACGAGGTTCATCGAGAGGAGGGCGACACGCCGCTCGCCACGGGCACGACGCTTCACGCAGCCATCGATCGCGACGGCAGGCCTCGGCGGCTGCCGAAACAGATTCGGAGCCTGCTGGGGTGAAGACGATCGTCACCGGGGCCGCGGGCTTCATCGGCTCGCAGCTAACCGAGCGCTTGCTGAGCGAGGGCCACCAGGTCGTCGGGATCGATGCCTTCCTGGACTTCTATCCGCGCGCGGACAAGGAACTGAACCTGGCGATGGCCCGCTCTCACGGCGCTTTCCGCTTCGTCGCAGGCCGCCTCCAGGAACTCGACCTGGTTTCCCTTCTCGAGGGCGCGGCCCAGGTCTACCACCTCGCGGCGCAGGCCGGGGTGCGCGCGTCCTGGGGCCGTGATTTCTCCGTCTACACGGACAACAACGTGCTCGCGACCCAGCGGCTGCTCGAGGCGGCCGTGACGGCGGGAGTGCCGCGCTTCGTGTATGCCTCCTCCTCCTCCGTCTATGGCGACGCGCCGGCGCTGCCGCTGCGGGAGAACGGCGCCTGCCGGCCGGTCTCGCCCTACGGGGTCACCAAGCTGGCGGCCGAACATCTCGTGCACCTCTATGGCACGAACGATGGACTTCCCGTCGTGAGCCTTCGCTACTTCACGGTCTACGGTCCACGGCAGCGGCCGGACATGGCGTTCCACCGGTTCTTGCGGGCCGCCCGCGACGGCGGGCGTGTTCATCTGTATGGTGATGGCCGGCAGACCCGCGACTTCACGTACGTCGACGACATCGTGGCCGCGACCAGGGCGGCCGCCGACACCGGTCGAGTCGGGCACGTCTACAACATCGGGGGCGGGGAGCGCGTCGAACTGAACCACGTGTTGGACGAGATCCGCGCAGTCACGGGTCGAGACATCGAGATCGTACGCGAGGGGGCACAAAAGGGAGACATGCGCGACACGCTCGCAGACACCGGAGCTGCCCGCCAGGATCTTGCGTTCCGCTCCACGGTCCCGCTGCGCGAAGGCCTCGCCCGCGAGTGGGAGTGGCTCCGGGGGCGTCCTTGAAGCGACCCCTCGCACTCCTGCTGGCCCTGGGCCTTTCCGCGTGTGGCTCCGGCCAGGCCGATCTCGCGACCCTCGCCAGCAACTCCGACCAGCTGATCTGGGAGGCGGGACAAAAGGCCTTCGAGAAGCGGCAATGGGAAAGCGCGCGCCAGCACTTCCGCCGCATCATCGATGCCTTCCCCCAAAGCGAATTTGCACCCGCGGCGAGGCTCCAGTTGGCCGACGCCCACTTCGGCGAAGGCGGGCCCGCCAACTACATCCTGGCGGTGTCGCAGTACCGGGACTTCGTGACGCTGTATCCGTCGCATCCGAAGAGCGACTACGCGCAGTTCCAGACCGGCGACTCCTACTTCAAGCAGCGTAATGGGCCGGACCGCGATCAGTCCTCGACCAAGCAGGCCCTCGCCGAGTTCGAGCGCCTGCTCGATCTCTACTCGAGCTCGCCCTACGTCGAAACCGCCAAGCAGCGCATCCGCGACTGCCGGCAGAGCCTCGCCCACGCGGAATACCTGGCGGGCTATTTCTACCAGCGCACACGCAAGGCCTGTCGCTCGGCCGTCCCGCGATACCAGGGCCTGCTGAACGACTACCCGGACTACGACCGGACGGATGAAGTCCTCTACCGGCTGGGAGAGTGCCTCGCCTCCGCGGCGCGAAAGGCCGAGGCACTTCCGCATCTTCAGCGGCTTCTCGAGACCTTTCCGGAGAGCTCACGGACCGCGGACGCAAAAATGCTGATGCAGCAGATCCAGGAGACGCTCCCGAACCTCGCAGCCCCCTCCCCTGACCCTTCCCCGGCACCGCCACCGGACTCCCCCTAAGCTCAAGTGTCACTTTAGAATCTGCAAAAAAGTCTTGACGGCGAATCCTTTTTCCTGCTAGCATCCACCAAAGTTCCGGGTCTCTTGCGAGCGTCCGGGGGCGTCTTACTCAGCCCGAAATGCCGGATGCTCTGGATTTTGGGGACGGTTGCCGGCCCGTCCAGGAGGTAGGCAGTGAGATCGAAGGGAACAGTCACTCTCTGCGGCCTTGCGGCGCTTTCCCTGGTCTTTGGTCAGTGGACCGCGGCGGAGGACAACGCTGCACAGTCGGGGCTGCTCACCGGCCCCGCCCCGGTAGCCGCCCACTGGTCGAAGAACAAGTACCCCGACAGCATTCCCGAGGGCGCCGCCTACTACATCGTCGTCAAGGGCGATACGCTCTGGGACATCGCCGGGCGGTTCTTGAAGAACGCCTATCTCTGGCCGCAGATCTGGGACCAGAACCGGTATGTCACCGACGCCCACTGGATCTACCCGGGCGACCCGCTCATCCTCCCCAAGGTCGCGCTCGTGTCCGAGCGGGCCGGAGAGGCCGGCGCGGAAGGTATGGGCGAGGGCGAGGAGGGGGGTTTGGCGGGCGAAGGCCCCATCGCCGGGGCGCCCCGCGGCTCCGAGCTGCTCCCGATCACCGAGGAGGCCACGATGCAGTGCGCGGCCCAGGTGGTGAACGACCGCGAGGACGAGAGCTTGTTCGTCATCGGATCAGAGCTCGGATCGGACAAGATCGCCTACGCCGACCGGGACGTGATGTATCTGAACAAGGGAACGAACGCCGGGGTGAAGCCGGGCGACGTGTACACCCTTCACCACGCCTCCTACAAGGTGAAGCACCCGGTCTCCGGCAAGTTCCTGGGCCACAAGATCGACACCACGGGCTGGCTGGAGGTCGTCCTCGTGAACGACGAGACCGCCATCGGCGTGATCTCCCAGGCCTGCCAGCACGTGACCATCGGCGACTACCTGAAGCCCATGGAGCGGGTCAACGTCCCCCTCGTCCTGAATCGACCCGCCGCCACGCGGATCACTGCGGCCTCGGGGAAGCTCGACCGCGTCATCATCGACATCCAGGACGACGCGTTGATGGCCGGTCAGGGGAGCCTCGTCACCATCGACGCCGGCGCCGATAGTGGAGTCGCTCCCGGAAACGTCTTCACCATCTACCGAATCACCTACCCATCGGTTCCCTCGCCCCGAAACATCCTGGGCGAGCTCGCCGTCCTCTCGGTGAAGGACCGGACGGCCCTCGCCAAGGTCACCATGAGCTACTACGAGGTGATGGTCGGAGACTCGGTCGAGCTGCGTTAGCCGCTAGCCCTTCAGGCGCGCATCGACCACGGACGGGCCCGGCCTCACCGCCGGGCCTTTTTCGTTTCGGGCGCCGTCGAAGAAGAAGCGCCTGAAGTAGTCGATGCCCGAGACGACGGTGGTCCCGAGGGCGACCCACAGGGAGATCACGGCCAGGGACTGGAGCAGGGGCCAGGGACGGCTCAGGAGCAGAAGGAAGATGGCCACCACCTGCGACACCATCTTGGCTTTTCCGAGCGGCGAGGCCGCGATCACGAGCCCTCGCGAAAGGGCCAGGTTGCGCAGTCCCGTCACCGCCAGCTCACGACCCAGGACGATCGTCACCATCCATGCCGGTGCGAGACCCATCTCGACCAGGGACAGGAAGGCCGCCGCGGTGAGCAGCTTGTCGGCCAGGGGGTCGAGGATGATCCCTAGACGCGTGACCTGATTGCGCCGCCGGGCGAAGTACCCGTCGAGGTAGTCCGTGGCCACGGCCAGGCCGAAGACGACGGTCCCCAGGTACAGCCCGTCTTCGGTCCGCGTGAGCAGCAGCACCACCAGCACCGGGACCAGGAAGATGCGGAGCGCGGTGAGGGCGATGGGCAGGTTCAAGGCGCTTTTCCAAATGCTCAGAGCTTGACGACCTTCGGGGACGGGATGCCCCGGGTGGCGTTCCTGGTGTCCACCACCGCCGTCGCCCGCTCCACCACCTCCGCGTAGGGCAGGCCGGTGTGGTCGGTGACGATGACCACCACATCCGCGGCGGAGACCGCGGGGAGAAGGTCGAGCGAGCGCAGGGTCTTGCCGTTCTGCACGATCTCGGGCACGAAAGGATCGGAGTAGGACACGCTGGCCCCCTTGGCCTCCAGCAGGTTCAGGATGTCGAGGGCGGGCGATTCCCGCACGTCGTCGATGTCCTTCTTGTAGCTCAGGCCCATCACGAGGACCCGGCTCCCCTTCACGCTCTTGCGCTGGTCGTTGAGCGCGTCCGCCACCAGCTCACACACGTGCTCGGGCATCTCCGAGTTGATCTCGCCCGCGAGCTCGATGAACCGAGCCCGGTAGTTCAGGGTCTTGAGCTTCCAGGAGAGGTATAGAGGGTCGATGGGGATGCAGTGGCCCCCGAGCCCCGGCCCCGGGTAGAAGGGCATGAAGCCGAAAGGCTTGGTGGCCGCGGCGTCGATCACCTCCCACACGTCGACCCCCAGGCGGTCGCACATGAGGGCGACCTCGTTGACCAGGCCGATGTTGACGCTGCGGAACGTGTTCTCCAGCAGCTTCACCATCTCGGCGGTGCTCGTGGAGGAGACGGGAATGACGGTTTCGATGGCCCGCGAGTAGAGGGCCCGGGCTACCGTGGTGCAAGCCGGGGTCACCCCCCCGATGATCTTCGGGGTGTTGCGGGTGTGGAAGCGGGGGTTGCCCGGATCCACCCGTTCGGGCGAGAAGGCGAGGAAGAAGTGCCGGC
>CAYTWT010000164.1:0-49837 GCA_964442185.1 uncultured Acidobacteriota bacterium | reverse complement strand
TGAACTCGGCCTCGAACATGTCGAAGCGCAACTCGCCGGCCTCGGGCGCGTACTGCCGGCCGTGGACGAACTTCAAGCGAGCCGCGGGATCGATGAAGCGCCGGATCAGCCAGGCGCTGGCGATGCGGTCGATGTGCACGCCCGTGCGAGTGACCCAGGTGCGGCCGCGGACGTCGCTCGCCGAGAGTGTGGGCGTCGTCTTCGGGGCCGCTGCCGGCCGCAGACTCGCGCCGACGGCGGCCAGCAGCCCCTCGACCGTCTCCCGGCCGGGCGCGCCGAAGAAGTCGATGGCCGCAACTTCGCCGAGCCGCTTTCGAAGCCGCAACAGGGTCGCAGCCGCCTGCGGCTTGTCCGCGCTTGGCCGCTTGCGAGGCCGGACGCCCGCGTGAAGGCGGCGCGCCTCCTGGGCCAGCGCCCTGTAGTCGGCATCACGCGCGGCTGTGAACAACGCCTCCACCCCGGCATCGAAGAGGCCCTCGACGAAGCGCGCTTCACAGACGGACCCGTCCCCACCACCTGCGACGATCTCCCGCCTCACCCACTGGAAGTCCTCGAAGGCCTGGTCGCTCCGAGGCAGCGCGTAGACGGAGTTCTTCACCGCTACCGCTCCAAGACCCTGGAGGCGTCGGCCCACCTTCACCCGGAGGTAGCTGGGCTTCGGCGGGATCTGGTGGATCAGGAGGAGCCAGCGGGGTTCGAGCCTCGCTTCGGGCACGGGCATACTATAGCACAACTGCCTGTTTATATTGATACAGTTGCGTCATGGTCTTCCGAAAGCGGTTAACATCCACTCTCACGAGGTGAAGATGATGCGACCGACCCTGCTCCCGTTTCTCCTGGCCTGCTCCGTCGCTACAACAGGCGGAGCCGAGAGCCTGGTGCTGAAAGCAGCTCGCCTGCTGGACGGGCGCGGGGGGCGGCCACTCACCCCCGCCCTGGTGCGAGTCGAAGGCGACCGCATCGTCGAGGTGGGAGAACGGCTCGCCGTCCCAACGGGCGCGCGTGTCCTCGACCTGGGGGACGCTACCCTGCTCCCGGGTTTCATCGACCTGCACACCCACCTGACCGACAAGGACGACGTCCACTGGGAGGAGGCGCTCCTCAAGACGACGCCCTCGCAGGCCGCGCTCTGGGGCGCCCGCAACGCCCGCGTGACCCTGGAGGCGGGCTTCACCACCTGCCGCGACATGGGGCCAACGTGGCCCTACGTCGACGTGGACCTGCGCGACGCCATCGCTCAAGGAGCGATCCCCGGACCGCGTCTGCTGGTGGCGGGCAACTACGTCTCCTCCACGGGCGGAGCGGGCGATGCGCGCCAGTTCTCGCTCTTCGTGGATGTGCCCATGGTGCGCAACCTCGCCGACGGCCCCGACGAGATCGTCAAGGCCGTGCGGACGAACTTCAAGCACGGCGCCGACTTCATCAAGATCCTGGCCACCGGGGCGGTGCTCTCGAAGGGCATCCCCCCTGGGCAGCAGCAGTACTCCGACGAGGAGATCCGGGCCGCAGTGACCGAGGCAAGGCGCTGGGAGAGGATGGTGGCCGCCCACGCCCACGGCACAGAAGGCATCAAGGCTGCGATCCGGGCGGGCGTACGCACGATCGACCACGGCTCGATGCTCGACGCCGAGGCCATCGCGATGCTGAAGCGAGCGCCGACCTACTACGTCCCCACCCTCTACATCAGCCAGGTCGTGCCCGACAACCCGAAAGTACCGGAGTCCGAGCGGGAGCGCGGGCGGAGGCTGCGCGAGCGCCAGATCCAGTCCTTCAAGGACGCGCTGGCCGCCGGCCTGCCGATTGGCCTTGCCACCGATGTGCCCGTCATGCCCCACGGCGAGAACGCCAAGGAGCTGTCCTTCCGCGTCTCCCTCGGCGAGAGCCCGATGAGCGCTCTGGTGTCGGCCACCCGGCTCAACGCGGAGATCCTCGGCTGGTCGGACCGCGTGGGCACGCTGGAGGCGGGCAAGTGGGCCGATCTCGTGGCGGTCCCTGGCGACCCCCTGCAGGACATCACGCTCACCGAGCGTGTGGGCTTCGTGATGAAGGGCGGCGTCGTGTACCGCGACGAACTGACCCGGCGCTGAGCTACGGTCCGGCCACCTTCTCCATCTGGCGCATGGCCCGCAGGTGGTTGCGCCCGGCGATCTTGAGCAGGTCGTCGTCGCCATAACCGCGGCGCAGCAGCTCGGCGAACAGGTACGGGTAGCGCGACACGTCCTCGAGCCCCGGCACCATCGAGGTGCCCTTGGCGTCGTAGAAGTCCGCGCCGATGCCGATGTGATCGATGCCGGCGAGCTTGCGGATCTGGTCGATGTGATCCGCGACCTCGGCGATCGTCCCGCCCGGATGGGGATTCGCCTTCTCCCACTCGGCGAGGCCCGCGTCGACGGCCTTCTGCTCATCGAGCCGGCTGTGCAGGTCTTCGCGGGCGGCCGTCCGCCGCTTCTGCCACTCGGGGTCCGCCGGCGAGATGAACTCCTTGATGAAGTTGACGTGCACGACGCCGCCGTTCCTCGGCAAGAGCTGCAGGACGTCGTCCGGGACGTTGCGCGGGTGCGGGTCGATGCCGCGGGCGCTCGAGTGGGAAAAGATCACCGGCGCGCGGCTCACGCGCAGCGCGTCGCGCATCGTCTCGGGGCTGACGTGGGACAAGTCCACGAACATGCCGAGGCGATTCATCTCTCGAACCACGGACTCACCGAACTCGGTCAGACCCTCGTGCTCGTTTCGGTCGGTCGCCGCGTCCGCCCACTCGATCGTGTCCCAGTGGGTGAGCGTCATGTAGCGGGCGCCCAGCTCGTGGAAGATCCGCAGCACCGCCAGCGACCCCTCGATCATGTGACCGCCCTCGACGCCGATCAGGGACGCAATGCGGCCCGAGCGATGGATGCGCTCGATGTCGTCGGCGGTGCGGGCCAGCTCGAACTCGGGCCGGCTGCGCACCAGGCGCAGTGCGACGTCGAACTCCCGCAGGGCCTCATGCAGCGACCGGTTGGTCTTCATGTTGGCGGAGTCGGTGTAGACCGACCAGTACTGCGCTCCCACCCCACCTTCGCGCAGCCGCGGGATGTCGGCGCAGAGCTCGCGCTGGACAACACCGAGGTCGAGGCCCGCCAGGTCGCCGCCGTTCCGCTCGATCAGCATGCTGGGCAGGTCGTTGTGGGTGTCGATCAGGGGGGCTCGCGCCAGGATCGCGCGTGCCTTGGCGAGCAGCGCCGGGTCGGTTTCCTGGGCTGCTCCGAACGGCGTTACGAGCAACACGACGGCTGCCAGACTACGGGTCATGTGAGTCAACCTCCAGGGGATGCGTCGACATCATAGCAACGTGGACGCCTCCAGCGCTCCGTTCGAGCTGGCGTATTACCTCTCGGCTCGGGCTCTTCTGAGCGTCGCGCTCACGACCTTCTCACCGCCGGACCGAACCGTTGCGCGACACGGGCCTTCGCCTTGGCAGCCTCCACTGCTCGATCCCGAGCGGGCGTGCTCGTCACCAGCGAATCGACCAGCCGCCGGGCGACCTGGAAGACCTCGTCCACCGACCGGTCGAACGCCGGCTGGTTGGTCTTGGACGGCGCATTGAAGCCGCTGACCTTGCGCACGAACTGTAGCGAAGCGGCGCGCACCTCTTGGTCGGTCGCGGGCGGCTCGAAATTGAAGAGCGTTCGGATATTCCTGCACATCGTGCGGTGACACCTCCGTTCACGATCATACGTGTGCGCACACCGCGGCTCACGACGTGCGCCCGGACCAGGCTCCTCCTACTTCCACTTCCCCCGCCTGGCGTCGAGGCTCCACGGCCCCGCGCCGGTGGCCGAAAAGTAGAGCCAGACGAAGCAATAGAGCGCCGCCAAAGTGCCACCGTTTGTCGAGGGCCAGAAGCCCTCGGGGAAGTGGAACTGGAAGTACGCCACCGCCATCTCGCCGGCCAGCAGAAAGGCGACGGGACGAGTGAAGAGGCCAAGAAGAAGCAGGGCGCCCCCGAGCAGCTCGAGAACGCCGCCGATCCAGATCTGCGACAGCACTGGGGCGGTGCCGCCGTCCGGGGGCATCCCTTCCGGGAAGCCAAACAGAATCACCGTGCCCGACAGGGCGAACATGGCGGCGGCCACGATGCGCAGCACGCTCTGCAGCTGCGGGCCCCAGCTCGACCACGTGGCGACGAGCTTCGGCGCGCTCACCGCTTCTCGTTCGCGGCCATTGGCGCGCGCCGCCGCTCTTCTTGCTCCCGCAGCTCGGGAGTGAACTCGGCGCCGAAGTCCTCCGCCTCGAACACCTGGCGAATCTCGACCGTCCGCTTGTCTCTGGAGAACCGGACGCGCGCGCCCTTCGAGGTCGGCTGGAGCCCCTCGCCCGCGAGCATCACGTCGGCCTTCACCAGCTCTTCGTTGAACTTGCCGATCTCGGCCAGCAGCTTCTCGTCCGGGAGCACACCCGCCTCCGAGTCCTTGTTCGCTTTGACTATGACCATGAACCGCATCGTCCTTGCCTCCTTCGGGCGCCCTGGCTCGACTCGAACCCTGGCTCTACTATCACGCCCCACGAGCCACCGCCAGATCGACACGCACGCCGTGGAAGGGCATGGGTAGCGGTATGCTCGACGCATGAATCTTCCTGCGTTTCTGAGCGCCGCACTCCTGGCCGGGCCCGCCCCTTCGCCCGCGCCCCCGGGCCTCGCCGAGTTGAGTCGCTCGCTCGAGGAGCTGTCGCAGCGTGTGGCGCCGTCGGTGGTTCAGATCCTGACCACCTCGTACGCGGCGCCCGCGGCTCCCCGCGTCGGGTTGCTCGCAAAGCAGCGCGCCACCGGCTCCGGCGTGATCCTGGATTCCGAAGGCTACATCGTGACGAACGCCCACGTGGTGCAGGGCGCCCGCCGCGTCCTGGTGGTGGTCCACGACGCGCAGCCCAAGGGGGCCTCGGTCCTCAAGTCGCGGGGAGAGAGCCTCGGAGCCAGCGTCGTGGGCCTCGACCCTGAGACCGATCTCGCCGTACTCAAGGTTCAGCGAAAGGGCTTGCCGGCTCTCAGCTTCGGCGATTCCGAAGGACTCCGACAGGGTCAGCTCGTGATGGCCTTCGGCAGCCCGTTGGGCCTCGAGAACTCCGCGAGCCTGGGCGTCGTGAGCGCCGTCGCCCGCCAACTCGAGCCCGAGAGCCCGCTGATCTACGTGCAGACCGACGCTCCGATCAACCCGGGCAACAGCGGCGGGCCGCTCGTCGACACCGAAGGCCGCGTGGTCGGCCTCAACACGCTGATCCTGACCCAGAGCGGCGGCAGCGAAGGCATCGGCTTCGCCGTGCCCAGCAACATCGTGAGGAACGTATTCGAGCAGATCCGCATGACCGGCCGCGTGCGCCGCGGCGAGATCGGCGCGACCACCCAGACCCTGACGCCGACGCTCGCCGCGGGTCTCGGCCTGGCGCGCGCCCAGGGTGTCCTGGTCGCCGACGTGACGCGGGACTCGGGCGCTGCTCGCGGCGGGCTCCAGGCCGGCGATGTGATCGTGGCCGTGGACGACAAGCCGATGGAGAACGCGCGCCAACTCAGCGTGAATCTCTACCGGCGTGCCCCTGGCGCCTCGGTGAGCCTCGACGTGCTGCGCGGGTCGGCCCGGGCCTCGCTGGTCGTGACGATCTCCGAGCGCGCGCGCGATCCGGAGACGCTGCGCGGCATGGTGAGCCCGGAGGGCAACCTGGTGGAACGGCTGGGCCTGCTCGCGCTGGATCTCGACGCGACGGTGGCGAAGCTCCTGCCGCCGACCCGGGCTACGAGCGGCGTGGTGGTGGCCGCCGCCACCGGCGACGGCCCGGCGTGGGCCGAGGCTCCGCAGGCCGGCGACGTCATCTACTCCGTGAACCGCCAGGGTGTCGGGGGCGTGGCCGAGCTACGCGAGGCGCTCGCAAAGCTCAAGGTCGGCGACCCGGTCGTGCTGCTCGTCGAGAGAAGCGGCGGGCTCGTGTATCTGTCGGCCGAGCTCGACTAGGATCCGCGCGCATGTTGCCCGATGCCCGTTGGCTCGCGATCGCCGCTGCCGCGCTGATCGCCTCGTGCGGGGGCAGCGATTCCCCGGCGCCCGCGCCGACGCCGACCCCCGTCGTCCCGCGTGGCGATCGCGTGCTGTCGATCGACGTGACGCTGCCGGAGAGCGACGATTTCGACGCGGCGATCCGCCTGGCGCGCTCCGTCGGGATGCAGGAGACGCCGTTCTCATTCAACTGGGACGAGATCGAGAAGCACCCCGGCGCATACGAGGCCGGGCTGCTGCCGGTTCTCCGCGCGTATTCGATCGCGACCAACCTGCCGATCCATCTGACGCTGAGCCCGATCGACACCAACAACCTGCGCCTGCCGAAGGACCTTCGAGAGAAGAAGTTCGACGACCCGCTGCTGGCCCGGCGCTATCGGGCCTTGCTGCGCTTCGTGCTCGGCCAGCTCGAAGGCGTGCGCCTGAGCGGGCTCTCGATCGGCAACGAGGTCGACGCGTACCTCGGACAGGATGCCGCACGCTGGCGCGAATATCGGAGTTTCGTCGCGAGCACGGCACCCGAGGCTCGCGCCCACGGCCTGCATGTCGGCGTGAAGGCGGGCATGGGCGGTCTCTTGAATGACGCCCCCGACGAACTCTCGGCCCTCAACCAGCTCACCGACATCGTGCTCGTCACCTACTACCCGATCGGGCCGACGTTCGAAGTGCGCGATCCGGCCGAGGTCCCGCGCGACATCGACGCCCTGGTCGCCCGCTATCACGGCAAACCCGTCGCCCTGCTCGAGGCCGGCTATCCCTCGAGCCCGCTGCTGGGCAGCAGCAATGAGCGCGAGCGCCAGTTCGTCGTGCGTGTGTTCGAGGCCTGGGACGCGCACGCCGCCCAGATCCAGACGATCAGTTTCTTCTGCCTCACCGACTTCTCCCCGGCCACGGTCGAGGAGCTGAAGGGTTACTACGGCCTGAACGACGATCGCTTCGGCGCCTACCTGGGAACGCTTGGCCTGCGCACCTTTCCGGGAACGGGGGCAGACAAGGAAGCGTTTGGCGAGGTGCGCCGGCAGGCGGCGCTGCGCGGTTGGCCAACGACTGGCCCTTAGCTCAGCGCGCCAACACCAGCGCGACCGCATCGCCGACACGGATCGTGCCCGGGCGCAGCACCTCCGCATTGAGCGCGAGCCGGCCGCCAAAGCGGCGGCCGATGTCGCGCAGCACGTCAGGGTCCCGCTCCAGTGTGTCCGGATCCACCGTGGTCATCGGGCAGCGCCCGCGGAGCGAGTCGAGCCCCACTACCGCTTCGCCGATGTGCAGCTCGCCTCCGGGCCAATCGGTCTCGGCCATCCCGTCGACGCCACCGATCAGGATATTGGGCCGCAGCCGGCGGACGTCGCGCCCGAACGCGGCCACCGCGCCATCCGTGGCAACGAGCAGCGGCAGGATGTCGAATCGCTCCGGCCCAGCGTGGGCCTCGAGCCACGCGTCGTCGCCGGCGGCCGTCCGTGCCAGGGCCAGCGCCTCGGCGCTCTGCCACGGATGACCGTTGACCAGCGGCTGGCCGTCCGGCCCAAGAGATCCGCGCAGGCCCAACAGGCGATGCTGGCGGCGCGAGGTGCGCACGCCTTCGGGGCCACGCACATGGACGATGCGATCGCCGGGTATGCCAGAGGTCGCGAGCTGCGCCGTGTCCAGCGGCTCGCCGGCGAGCGTCTTCACCGGATAGCGCCACAGGCCCGCGACACGAAGCGTCATCGCAGACGTCGCTCGTCCTCGCGGATTGGCGCGTCATTGATGCTGGCATAGCGGCGCGCCATCAGCCCCTGCTCGTCGAACTCCCACATCTCGTTGCCATAGGATCGGTACCACTGGCCCGAGGCATCGTGCCATTCGTACTCGAAGCGGACGGCAATCCGGTTCTCGCGGAATCCCCAGAGCTCCTTCTTCAGTCGATACTCGAGCTCCCTCTCCCACTTGCGCGTGAGAAAGGCGCGGATCTCGTCGCGTCCGTTCAGGAACTCCGTCCGGTTCCGCCACTCGGAGTTCTCCGTATACGCCAGTGCGACCCGCTGCGGGTCGCGACTGTTCCACGCGTCTTCGGCGGCCTGTACCTTCGCGAGAGCGGTTTCGAGGCTGAAGGGTGGACGGATGGGCTTGTTCATGCTCACGGCCTGCCTCCTGCTTTCCGCATCTCCCCCTAGGGCGCCTGGCGCTGGCGAAGATCCTCGAAACCCAGTCGGCGTGCGGGAGACCGCAGCCACCTGCCAAGGACGGCCACGATATCACCGTGGGGTCAGGACGGTGCTAACTGCTCTGGTAGACTCGTGGAGCCGCTCGACTGGCCGCCTCATGAAACACCAAGCACTCCTTCTCGCCAGCGCAGGCCTGCTGCTCGGGGCCTGCGCGCAGGATGCGGCGCCAACCGGCGTGCTGTCGGCCCGCGTGGGCCTCTCAGGAATCACGCAGAACTATGACGGGAGCGAAGAGAAGTGGCGAGAGCTCCTCGAGGGAGCCAAGCAGGCCAGGGCGACGTTCCTGCACTTGCAGGCCCCGCCATGGTCGGAGGCAGAGACCTCGCCTGGCGTCTTCGACCTCAGCTACTTCGATGCATTTCTTCGACTCAACCCCGGCTACAACCTTGGGTACACGGTGGATGTCTCTACGCCCCTTGGGCTGGGGGCCGTCGACCTTCCTGCGGACCTGGCCTATTCCTCCTTCGAAGACCCCGAACTGATTGCTCGATACGACGCCTATGTCAGCGCCGTCCTGACCCGGTTGAGCGGGGCAAGCCACGTCGTCCTGCACACGGAAACGGCGGGCCCGTACTTCGAGAACGACGAGAAGCGAGCGGACTTCCTCGCGTACTGTGAGCTCGTTGCCCACGCCGCGGATCACGTTCGCGCCGTGCTCCCCGGGGTCAAGGTCGGCGTCTATGGAACCAAGAACGAGAGCCCGGGGATCCTCAATTGCCTGAATCGTTCCACGGACTTTTTCGGGATCAGCTACATCGCCGATCGCGGCGACGATGAGCATCGCGCACGCCTGGCCGAGCTCGCGGGACTCTCAGGCGGCAAACCAATCGCGCTGTTCGAGGTGGGAGTTCCCACTGCGGCGCGCCTCGGCGGCTCCGAGAGCCGCCAGGTTGATTTTGTCCGGCTCGTGTTCGAGTTTGCCGCGCAGCAGGGGGAGAAGTTGCTTCTGCTTTCGTACTATCAGTACATCGATGAAGACCCGGCGCTGACCCGGCAGTACGTTCCCGTTCTCTTTGCTGGCTACGATCGGGAGCAACAGGAAGACTTGGTCGCTTTCTTCACGAGCCTTGGACTACTTCGCACGGACGGCTCCCCGAAACCGGCGTGGCAGGAATTCAAGGCACGCGGAACGCCCTAGAAGCCGATCCGCGCGGCTACTCCTTCACGTCGTCGTAGCGCGGCACCACGTTCCACCAAGGCAGGTTCGATTCTCGCAGCACGCTCAGCTCCAGCTTGTGATGGATCATCACGTCGCCGTCTTCATCGACGATCTTCAGCCGGAGCAGCGGATCCCGGCGCTCCCAGTCGATCTCGATCAACCCGAAGTTGTCGCCGCGCGTCAGCAGCGCGACCCGGTGGCGGTTGCGCTCCGGCATGCGGTAGACGTGCTCGGACCAGTTGAGCGAACTGGAGGTGAGGTCGTAGATCGGGTAGCCGGCGTTGCCATCCATCACCGAAAGCTCGGCGAAGTGGCGGTCCCCGCTGATGAAGAGCGAGCCCGTCGAGCGCCAGAGCAGCTCGAAGAGCTTCTTGCGTTCGAGCGGGAAGTTGGCCCACTTCTCGCCGCCGGAATCTTCATCCACGACCTGGATGCTGGAGCCGATGATGCGGATCTGGGCCGGCACGCGGAGCTGATCCTCGAACCAGGCCCACTGCGTGGCGCCCAGCATCGTCACGGCAGGATCAGTGATCGACTGATAGCGTCCAGCGTCGACCAGGTCTCCTGGGTCGTCCTTGAACAGCAGCGGAGAGCGATTGAAACGCGTATCCAACAGAATAATCTGAACGCGCTGCCCAGGCGGCCCGAAGACCTCGGAGTGATACGCGCCATCGCGTTCCCGGCGCGGCGAGTCTTTCGGCACTCCCCAGAAATCCAGGAAGGTCTGCTTCGACATCTCCTTCTGCGGGAAGTCCCCGCCGGAGTCGTTGGTGCCGTAGTCGTGATCGTCCCAGATGGCGAGAACGCGCGTCTGCTTCTTGAGCTTCTGGAAGCCGGGCTGGAGCCCGAGCTTGGCGTACGCCGCCCGCAGCTCGACCGGGTCGGCAGTGTCGGAATACACGTTGTCCCCGAGAAACACGAAGACGTCGGGCTTCGCGGCCAGGACGTGATCCCAGATCGGCTGCACGCCATCCTGCCCAAGGCAGGAGCCGAACGCGATCCGCCGGACCACTGCCTCACCGGGCTCGACCGCCGGCTTCCCCGCCGCCGCCCCGAGCGCACAAACGGCGCCGATCAGTGGAAGGACGACCCAGCCACGCGCCATGGAATCCTCCGGAATTGGGGGAAGTCTAGCGTCATTCGCGCCCCGCAGAGACCGTCGGGCCGGAATCGAGCGTGACCGCATCTGGAGCAGCTGCAGCCGCCAGCCAAACGACGAACCTCTGGTCCGAGCACGGGGGTGCCTGCTACCAGGCATCAATGTGGGAGTCACTCCGGGAGCCCCGGGCGGACCTTGAGGACCGCCTCCTTCCGGATCTGGACGGTGCCCCGCTTCGCGCCACGCGGTTTCGAGACGTAGCGGGCCCGCGTGCAGGAAACTGGCACCACACCCGCATGGCGCGCCTTGCTGTGGTAGGCCGCGATCGCCGCCGCTTGCTCCAGCGTCCGGCGGTCCGCCTCGACGCCCTCCGGAGCCTGCAACACGACGTGGCTTCCCGGCCAGCCCCGGACGTGGAACCAGTAGTCGTCCTGGCCCGCGATGTCGAGGCTCAGCTCGTCGTTGTCCCGCTCGGTCTTCCCGACCAGCACGCGAAACCCGCCGGGCAGACCGTATTCGAGGATCTTCAAAGTACGCGGCACATGCACTCGATGAGGAGGACCGGGTCTCAGCGGGCCGTCATTTCCGCCGTCAGCCGCTTGTTTCGCCGCACCAAGCTCACCGCAAGGGCCAGCCAGCCAACCACGAGAACCAGGTTGACCATCGCGAAGCCGCTCGCGTCGAGGCTCATCCAGGCGGTGCCCACGAAGACCACAAAGGCGGCGGCGAGGTCCCCGAGTCGAACGAAGAAACTGTCCACGGCCTGCTTGGCCTTGTATTTTTCCTCGCGGGTCGTGGGCAACCAGAGCAACTGCTTCGCGGTGTTCATCACGGAGTAGTCGGTCGAGTTCTCGGCCGTCTTGGCCCAGCGCACGATGCCGAGCGTCGCGCCGAGCGCCACGAAGGCGTAGGCCCCGAGCGCGATGATCGGGAGCGCGAAGAGGACTCCGGCAAGGCCAAAGTGCTTGACGAGCCGCGACGCCACGAAGGCCTGCAGCAGCACCGCGACCACGTTCACCCAGAAGAAGTAACTGCCGTAGAACGCGCCGATGTAGGCGCTCTTGTCGAAAGCGGCGTCCGCGGCGGCGAGGGCCTGCGCCTTCTCGACCACCAGGTGGCTCAGGATGTACTCGCCGGTCGTGTTGACGGCGTTCAGGACGACGAGGAGGGCCGCGATCAGGAGGATGTAGCGGTTGGCGAACACGAGCGAGAAGCCGCCGCCGCCGCCGAGCGCCGCCTGCGCTTCCGGGCCGGCGGTCACGCCCTTCGGGCCCCCCGCGTTTCGGTTCACGGCGCCGTAGATCCCCAGGGTTAGGAGGAGGAGCCCGGCCGCGACGTACAGCATCACGGGGGTGGCGACGTGAGCCTGGAAGAGCCGGCCGGTGATCCAGGCCCCGACCGGGGTGCCCGCGGTCATGCCGATGCCGATGATGGGGAAGAGCCGGCTGCCGGCGTCCTTCGTGTAGATGTCGTTCGCGTAGGACCAGAACTGCGCGATGATCGACAGGCTGAAGATGCCCACCCACACGTAGAACGCGATGCCGATGAAGGGCACGCCCGCGTCCACCGAGAAGGCGAAGGCCAGGATGTTGGCGACGAAGAAGAGCGTGACGCCGACGATTAGTTTCATGCGGTCGACCCGCGAGGCGAACCAGCTGTAGGCGGGCACGAAGGCCATCAGCAACAGCGCCTGCCCTGCGGCGGCGTAGGCCTTCACCTCGGCCGGGCCCCGGATCCCCAGGCGCTGGAGAAAGCCCGGGACCCTGGTGTTGAGGATGAGCGGCTCGCGGACGGTCTTGATGACGTAGTACGAGACCAGAATCAGGAAGATGTTCGCGAGCATCAGCAGGGCGCGGCCCCCCTCACCGGCGTGGACCTCGGAGAAGAAACCGAGCAGGCGGTCGAGCAGGCCAGGCCGGTACGGCTGGGAAGGGCTGCCAGGTTCGCTCATCAGGGTCCCTTCAGGCCCAGCGTCTGGGCCAAAAACACGGCCCGCTCGTTGCGGGCTGGGCCGACGTAGCCGAGGTGAGCCGGAACCCGATGCTACTTCGGCTCGGCCGGCATGCGCCAACTGCCCCGGAACCCCGAATCTTGGCGCCGGGCATGACGTGTAGACTCAAGGCCTCGGATGCGTCTCAATGCGTGAGAGGTGGGTGACATGTCTCGACGCGCTCTGCTGCTCGTTCTGGCTCTTCTGCTCACCTTCACCGTCACCGCCACCGCGCTCGCAACTGAGCCCGGCAAGCAGACGGTCCTCAAGGCCGTCCGGCTGCTCGACGTGAGGACAGGGCGCTATGTGGAGGGTCAGGCGCTTCGCATCGAAGCCGAGCGGATCGCGGAGGTCGGGCCCGTGGCCGCCGTCCTGGCTCACGCGGGCCCGGACGCGGTGGTGATCGATCTGGGCGCCGCCACGCTGCTCCCGGGGCTCGTCGACTGCCACGCCCATCTGCTCTCCAACACGAAGGGGCGTCTGCGTCTGCACGAGAACATGCTGGCCATGGTCGTCGGCCAGACCGCGTCGGCGCGCGCCTACGTGGGAGCGCAGAACGCCCGCGAGACGCTCGAGGCGGGGATCACCTCGGTGCGCAACGTCGGCCATTCCGGGTACGACGGCGACGCGGCGTTGCGCGATGCCATCGAGGCGGGCCGCGTCCCGGGCCCCCGCATCCAGGCGGCAACCCGCAAGCTGACCCCACCGGGCGGACAGGCCTTCGTGCTGCGGCCCGAGGTCGCGCGGGAGATCGTGGACCTCGAGTTCCTGCCCGTGAACGGGCCCGAGGAGGCTCGCAAGGCGGTACGCGAGGCCCTGGTCGCCGGAGCCGATGTCATCAAGGTGGTGATGGACGTGGAGCCGCGGCTGCTGGGTCTCGACGAGGCGAAGGCCATCGTGGAGGAGGCGCACCGCTCGAAGCTGAAGGTCGCCGCGCACGCCACGACCGCCCTGGGCATCGAGACCGCCATCGACGCCGGTGTCGATTCCATCGAGCACGCCGACGAGGCCACGGACACGATGCTCCAGGCGATGCACGACAAGAGGATCTTTCTCGGAGCCACCGATTGGTCGGCCGAGATGCTTCGCGCCGTCTTCATCGCCCCACTCACCCGCTCCGAGGCGGAGCGTTCCAGCCTCGAGGGGCTCGTGACGAAGTGGGTCGACGATACCCGCGCACGGATGGCGCGCGCCCGGAAGGCCAGCGTGCGCTTCGTGATGGCTTCCGACATGTGGATGGAGTATCCCGGCCGCACCCGCGGCCAGGCCGCGCTGGGCGTCCTCGAGGGCCTTCAGGCCGAGGGCGTGCCAGCCGCCGAGATCCTCCGCGCGGCCACCTTGAACGGCGCCGATCTGCTCGGCTGGTCCGATCGCATCGGTCAGCTCGAGGCCGGCAAGCTCGCCGACGTCGTGGCCGTCGACGGCGATCCCCTCGCCAACGTGGCTGTGCTCCAGAGGATCTCTTTCGTGATGAAGGGCGGGACCGTGGTTCGGCGCGAATAGAGCGTAAGGCCAGCACGGCGCGGCCGACGACCGGCTGTCAATGCTTGCCGGCCTTGTACTCGTCCAGCAGCAACTCGATCTGGGTGGCGACCGCAGGCGTGACGCCGCGGAACAGGACGGCCGTCGCATGGGCGCCGGACTCGACGCGATCGACGCGGATCACGCGCCCCGCGAGCTCGAGAGGGCCGCCGGTCCAGTGGAGTTCGACCGCCACGTAGACTTCTGTGCCCACCGCCAAGGCCAGCGGGGCCTCGACGAGCGCCGCGTCGCGACACACGTCGCGGAGCTGCACTTCGACGCTCTTCTCCGCCACCATCAGATGCGCCGGCAGATCGACCCGGTAGCGCGGGCTGCTTCGCCGTTCTGCGCCCATCATCACCTCATGAAGAGAGTCCAAGAGTCGCTGTGGAGCCCGAATGATAGCCGAGCTTTGGACAACAGATACAATCGCCCGTCATGAAGCTAGCCGCCCTTGTCGCCGGCGCGGTCTTCTGGGGATCGAGCGCGGCCGTGCTCGCAGCAGGGCCCGCGGATCTGGTGCTGTCCCACGGCCGCTTCTACACGGTCGATCCGGCGCGTCCCTGGGCCGAGGCCATGGCGATCCGCGGCGGGACGATCGTCTACGTCGGCGACAACGCTGGCGCCGAGGCCTTCGTCGGGCCGCAAACGCGTCACTACGCACTGGCCGGCCGACTCGTACTCCCGGGCTTGGTGGACAGCCACACGCATCCGGGCCTGGTGACGAGCTCGGGGGACTATTTCCTGCTGCCGCAGACGCTCGAGGCGAAGCTGCTGCTGCGCGCGGTCGCCGAGCAGGCGCTGGGCCATCCGGATTCACCCATCCTGGTCGGAGGCTATTGGCCAATCGCCGCGTTTCCCGTTTCGGGGCCACGCAAGGAAGACCTCGACCGCGTCGTGCCCGATCGGCCGGTGGTGCTGTTCGACGACTCCGGCCACAGCCAGTGGCTCAACTCGCGGGCGCTGGCTCTGATGGGCGTCGACCGGACGACACCCGATGCTGTGCCGGATCTGTCCTCCTTCGCGCGCGACCCGAACGGCGAGCCGACGGGGTGGGCCAGGGAGATGGCTGCGATCCCCTACCTGAGGAAGATGGGGCTGCGCCCGAAGCTCGACATCCAGGAACTGCACGCGTTTCTGAGCTACCTGGTTTCGAAGGGCGTGACGACGCTGTTCGACGCGGGCAACGCCGACCGTGACGACGAGGTCTACGCCGCGGTCGCCCAGCTCGAGAAGGAAGGCCGGCTGCCGCTCCGCTACCAGGGCTGCGTTCACATCACGCTGCCGGATCAGCTGAGCGGCGCAGTCGCGCGGCTCGAGCGCCTGCGCGGCGCCTACGCCGGTGGGCGCCTGCATTTCAACACGATCAAGATCCACTACGACGGCGTCAGCGAGATCGGCACCAGCTCGGTGCTGGAACCCTTCCTCAGCAACCCGCGCAGCCACGGCAACACGCTCGTGAGCGGCGAGCGGCTGAGAGAGTTCATGCTCGAGCTCGACGCGAAGCGCATCGATCTCCACCTGCACACCGTGGGGGACGCTGCCGTGCGCACGGCGCTCGACGCCGTGGAGGCGGCCCAGACCCGCCTGGGCCGGCCCCTCGACTGCCGCGTCACGCTATGCCACGACGAGCTGGTGAGCCAGGCCGACGTGCCGCGCTTTGGGAAGCTCGCGGTCGTCGCCAACTTCACACCGCATTGGAACGGAGGCTACTTCGGAGGCGCCGACCGCACCCTGGGCCTTGCGCGCTACGACCGGATGTACAGCGTGAAGCCGCTGCTCGAGGCGGGCGCGACCGTGACGTTCTCGAGCGACATCACGGACCACATCGAGTGGAAGACCGGCCGTGCCGATCCCTTCCTCGGCCTCCAGATCGGCCACAACCGCCAGGAACCGGCAGGCGGGAAGAACGCAAGCGTTCGCCCGCCGGAGAACGAGCGCCTGCGGCTCGAAGATCTCGTGAAGGGCTATACGCGAAGCGGCGCATATCAACTGCGAATGGAGAAGCAGCTCGGCTCGCTCGAGGCCGGCAAGCTCGCCGATCTCGTCGTGCTCGACAAGAACCTGTTCGAGATCGACCGTCATGAGATCCACAGCTTGTCGCCTTCGGCCGTGCTCGTCGAGGGCCGGGTCGTCTCGGGAGCGCTGCCCTAGTCCTAGTCAAACCCGCTCGAGTCCGCCTACAATCCACAGCCATGAGAAAGACCCTGCTGCTGGCTTGCATGCTGGGCGCGTCTGCCTCGAGTCGCGCGGCTGCGGCCGAGCCCGACGAAGCGGCCCTCGCGCGCGAGATCTACGCGCAGCTCGTGGAGATCAACACCACGGACTCGGTCGGAGACAACACCGCGGCAGCGCAGGCGATGGCGAAGCGCTTCCGGGAGGCGGGCTTCCCAGAGCAGGACCTTCAACTGATCGTGCCGCACGAGCGCAAGGGCAACCTGGTGGCGCGGCTGCATGGCGCGGGCAAGCGCAAGCCGCTTCTGCTGCTCGCGCATCTCGACGTGGTCGAGGCGCGACCCGAGGACTGGTCCGTCGATCCGTTCCGATTCCTGGAGCAGGACGGCTACTACTACGGCCGCGGCAGCGCCGACGACAAGGCGATGGCGGCGATCTTCGTGGCGAACCTGATCCGTCTCAAGCGCGAAGGCTTCCAGCCGGACCGCGACCTGATCCTGGCGCTCACCTCGGATGAGGAAGGCGGCGATTGGAACGGGGCCGATCTTCTGGTGCGCGAACACCGCCCGCTGATCGACGCGGCGTACGGCCTGAACGAAGGCGGCCGCGGCCAGATCAAGGACGGCCGGAAGCTCGCGAACACCGTGGGCACCAGCGAGAAGGTGTACTTGAGCTTCAGGCTCGAGGCGAAGAACCCCGGCGGGCACAGCTCATTGCCGCGCAAAGACAACGCGATCTACCAGCTGGCCGCCGCGCTGGGAAGACTCGCCAGCTACTCCTTCCCGGTGCGCCTGACCGACACCACGCGCGTCTACTTCGAACGCCTCGCGGCCTCCCAGCCAGCGGCTCTCGCCGCCGAGATGCGAGCCGTGGCGAAGACGCCGCCCGATGCCACGGCCGTGGCGCGGCTCGCGGAGGTTCCGCTCTACAACTCGACGCTGCGCACTACCTGCGTCGCGACCCGCCTCGACGGCGGCCATGCCGACAACGCGTTGCCGCAAACCGCGCGCGCCGTGGTCAATTGCAGGATGCACCCGAACGATCCCCCGGAGTGGGTGCGCGAGCGCCTGGTCGAGGCCGTGGCGAATCCGCAGATCACGGTGACCGCGATCGGGAGCGCCCACCCGAGCCCCGAGTCGCCGCTCGACCCCGAGCTGTTCGGCGCGGTCGAGAAGCTCACGGAACAGATGTGGCCCGGCGTCCCGGTGCTCCCGACCATGGGCACCGGCGCCTCCGACAGCATCTACTTCCGCGGCGCGGGCATCCCGATGTACGGCGTTTCCGGGATCTTCGGCGACGTGGACGATGTGCGCTCCCACGGCAAGGACGAGCGGGTGCTCGTGAAGTCCTTCCACGAGGGCCGCGAGTTCCTGTACCGTCTGGTGAAGGCGCTCTCGAGTTAGGCGTCAGCGCCGCGGTTAGAGTGCGGGAGCGAGGTGAAGCGATGCGATCCCGGCGAGGCTTTCTGAGCAGCGTGGCGGCAGGCCTGGGCGCCTCCGCGCTGCGTCCCACCTGGGCCTTGGCTGCCGACCGCGCCCAGATCAGGACCGTGCTGAACGGCCCGGTCGGCCTTCAGCTCTGGAGCCTGCGCGAATACCTGCCGAAGGACCTGCCGGGCACGCTCGCCAAGGTCCGCGCCATGGGCTTCCACGAGGTCGAGGGCGCCGGACTCTGGGGGCACGCTCTCGCCGACTTCCGCGCGGCGCTCGACAAGGCCGGGCTGCGTTGCCAGTCGGCGCACATGGGGCTCGAGAACCTGAACGGGGATCTGCCGGCCGCACTGGCACAGGTCAAGGCCATCGGCGCCAAACACGTCGTGTGTCCGTGGATTCCCCACGAGAAGGGCTTCACACGCGACGACGCCTTGAAGGCCGGGGCCACCTTCAACCGCTTCGGCAAGGCCGCCAAGGAAGCGGGCCTGACATTCGGCTATCACCCGCACGGCTACGAGTTCGTGCCCTCGCCCGAAGGCACGCTGTTCGACACGCTGCTGGGAGCGACCGAGGCTTCGCTCGTCGAGTTCCAGGTGGACGTTTTCCACGCCTATCACGCCGGCGCCGACCCCGCGAAGCTGATCGAGAAGGTCGCGGGGCGGGTGCGCTCGTTGCACCTCAAGGACCAGAAGCAGGGCTTCCCGGTGGAACCCGGAAGCGACGGCGCGCCAGCCGAGGCGGACGTCCCGGTGGGCACGGGCCAGGTTGACTTCCCCGCCGTGCTGCGCGCCGCGATCAAGGCCGGCGTGTCACTGTACTACGTGGAAGACGAGAGCAGCGACCCGCTCGGCCACATCCCGCGCAGCGTCGCGTTCCTGGAGGCCTTCAAGCTCTAGTTCGTACGCACAGGCCGCGACGCCGATTTTGCTTGAAGTCCGTCTATCATCCCCCGATGCAGCTCCCGCCCTCAGAGCTTCAGCAATTCTTCGGGGGAATCGACATCTATCTGTTCGACCAGCTCCTGAAGGGCCGGCTCACACCCGGCATGCGCATCCTCGACGCGGGCTGCGGCTCCGGTCGCAATCTCCCCTACTTCCTGCGACACGGCTTCGACGTGTGCGCCGTCGATGCAGACGCGGGCGCTCTGGAGCAGGTGCGCGGCTTGGCGGCGGAGCTGGCGCCCGAACTGCCCTCCGCGAACTTCCGCGTCGAGGTCCTCGAGGCGCTCAGCTTCGGAGACCGCGACTTCGACGCAGTGATCGCGAGCGCCGTGCTCCACTTCGCCCGCGACCAGAGCCACTTCGAAGCCATGGCGCACGAACTCTGGCGCGTGCTGCGGCCCGCTGGACTCTTTTTCGCGCGCCTCGCCTCGTCGATCGGCCTGGAATCGCGGCTCCGGCCGCTGGGCAACGGCCGCTATCATCTACCCGACGGAAGCGACCGCTTCCTGGTGGACGAGGCCGCGCTCGCGACGCTGGCCACGGCACTCGGGGGGACGGCCCTCGAACCCCTGAAGACGGTCAACGTGGAGAACCTCAGGTGCATGAGCACCTGGTGTCTGCGGAAGGACGCGCGGGCGTGACGGGCCTCCCGATCCGAGGCTGTGACGGGCCGTGGCGATCCGGCATAGACTAAGGCATGGCAAGAAGCGGCTGGGGCCAGGGCCCCATCGACATCGACGGAGGCGGGATCCGCATCCCGCCATTCTCGCGACCCAACCCGGCCGCACTGCGTCTGATCGCGATAGCGGTGGTCGTGGGCCTGCTGCTGTTCACGGGCTACTACCAGGTCGAGCCCGACGAGGTGGCGGTGGTCCAGCGCTTCGGCGCGTACGTGCGGACGACCGAGCCGGGGCCCCATCTCAAGATCCCCTTCGGGGTCGAAAGCGTGACCAAGGTCCCGGTCCAACGCCAGCTCAAGATGGAGTTCGGCTTCCGGACGTTGCAGGCCGCGGCGCGTTCCCAGTTCGCCCCCGAGTCGCCCGAGACGCTCGGCGAGGCGGTGATGCTGACCGGCGACCTGAACGTGGCCGTGGTCGAGTGGATCGTCCAGTTCCGCATCAAGGACCCGCGCCAGTACCTGTTCCACGTGCGCGACGTGCCCGAGACGTTCCGCTACATGTCCGAGGCCGCGATGCGCCTGGTCGTCGGCGACCACAGCGTCGATGAAGTGCTGACCATCGGGCGAGAGGAGGTGGCGCTCAAGGCCAAGGAGGAGCTGCAGCGACTCTGCGAGCTCTACGGGATCGGGATCGAAGTGCAGCAGCTGGTCTTGCAGGACGTGAACCCGCCCAACCCGGTGAAGCCCGCCTTCAACGAGGTCAACCAGGCCATCCAGGAGAAGGAGCGTGCCATCAACGACGCCTGGGCCGAGTACAACAACGCGGTGCCGAAGGCCAAGGGCGAGGCCGAGCAGGCGGTGCGGGCCGCCGAGGGCTACGCCCTGGAACGCGTCAACAACGCCGAGGGCGACGCCAAGCGTTTCGATGCCCTGTATGAGGAATACCGAAAGGCTCCGGCGGTGACACGCAAGCGGATGTACCTCGAGACGATGCGGGAGCTGATGCCCAAGATCGGCAAGAAGGTCGTCCTCGACGACAAGGCCCGGAGCATCCTGCCGCTGCTCCAGCTCGACGCCGGGCGGAAGGAGGTGGCCCAGTGAAGCGCCCGTGGCTGCTGCCCGCGGCGCTCGCCGCGCTGTTCGTCCTGAACGCCGCCGTCTACACCGTGAGTGAAACGGAGCAGGTCATCCTGGTCCAGTTCGGACGCCCGGTAGGTGGGCTCGTCAAGGAGCCTGGTCTGCACGTGAAAGTGCCGTTCATGCAGGTCGTCCACCGCTTCGACAAGCGCTGGCTCGAGTACGACGGCGACGCCACCGAGATCCCGACCCGCGACAAGAAGTACGTCTGGGTCGACACCTACGCGCGCTGGCGGATCGCGGACCCGCTGCGCTTCTACCAGGCCGTGCGCGACGAGCGCGGGGCGCAGAGCCGCCTCGACGACATCGTGGACGGCGAGACCCGCAACGCGGTCGCCTCTTTCGACCTGATCGAGGTCGTCCGCTCCAGCAACCGGGCTTTCTTGACGACCGAGGAGCTCGAAGGGATCGGCGCCGCCGAGGCCATGGCGAAGATCACGACCGGGCGCTCGAAGATCGCCCAGATCATCCTCGACAAGGCGGCGAAGATCACCCCCGAGTTCGGCATCGAGCTCGTGGACGTCCGCTTCAAGCGCATCAGCTACGTGGAGACGGTGCAGCAGAAGGTCTTCGAGCGGATGATCTCCGAGCGCAAGCGCATCGCCGAGCGCAGCCGCTCCGAGGGACAGGGCCGCGCCGCCGAGATCCGTGGCCAGAAGGAACGCGACGTGCTCGCGGCCTCGTCGTCGGGCTATCGCTCCGCGCAGGAACTGAAGGGCACGGCCGACGGGAAGGCCACGGCGATCTACGCGCGCGCCTATAATAAGGATGCCGAGTTCTACCAGTTCTGGAAGACGATGGAGACGCTGAACTCGAGCCTCGACGACAAGACCTGGCTGATCCTCACGACGGACTCGGAGATGCTCAAGTACCTGAAGGCCCCGGACGGCAACTAGCGCTCAGACCACCGGCGCCGCCTCCGCCACGGTCCACGAGATGGTGTCCGACATCACCTCGAGCATGGCCAGGCGCGTCGGCCTGTGGCCGCGGGCGTCCACGCGCGGCCGGGCTCCGTCCTTGAGCTGCCTCGCCCTCTGAAAGGCCAGCGTGACCTTGTGAAAATTGCCCAGACCCAGGGCCACACTGCCGCCCTGGATGGATCGAACCGACGGCATGTCCTGCATGATGGCCTCCCAGCCGAGAAACGCAACAACTGCTTTGGTGAGCTGTCGGAAGATGGGCTCGGGGTTGCTTGCGCGACAGCGCTCATGAAAGCGGGCTACGTGAGAAAGCACACTATCCTTGTTCCTGCCACAACACAAGCACCCACGTTGCCAGCCGATGCACGACGATCCCGCGGATCGGATCATCGTAGCGACAACTCTCGTGCTTGGGGCTGGCCTCGTGACGAAGGATCAGCGCCTGCGCCGTTATCGGCACGTCAAGACGATCTGGTAGTCGGAGGAGCAATGCCCAGAGGCCTGCTGTGGATCGCCCTGCTCGCTTGCGCGCCGACGGCGGGCGCCGCCGCGAACGCTCGTGGCCCGCAACCAGACGTGATCGTGGTCGGCGCCGGCATCGCCGGCCTGTCGGCGGCCTGGGAGGCGGCGCAGGCCGGCGCCCGTGTCAGCGTCGTCGACATGTGGTCCGTCTTCGGCGGCCACGCGGTGATGTCCCAGGGCGGACTGTGCATCGTCGGGACACCGGTGCAGGACAGGCAAGGGGTTCGCGACACACCGGAGCTCGCCTTCAAGGACTTCGTCGACTGGGGCGAGGACCCGAACACCGACTGGGTGCGCTACTACGTCGACCATTCCCGTCGCGAGATCTACGATTGGGTGACGGGGTTCGGCGTGAGCTTCGACGAGGTTTCGCAACTGCCCGGTAACAGCGTGCCGCGCTTCCACCAGACCCACGGGCGCGGCGTCGGCCTCATCAGCCCGATCTATCGCGCCTGCGTCGGCGATCCTCGCGTGAGCTTCGTCTGGAACCTCCAGGTCACGGGCCTGGTCCGCGACGGCGACCGTATCGTCGGGATCCGCGGCCGCGACATGCGAACGGGCCGCTCGCGCGAGTTGCGGGCCCGCGCGGCAATCCTTGCCACCGGCGGCTTCCAAAGCAACCTCGAGATGGTGCGGACGTTCTGGCCCAGCGCGCTGCGGTTTCCGGAACGGATCCTCGCAGGCTCCGGCGTCAACTCGCTCGGCTCGGGACACGAGGTCGCGCGCGCGGCGGGCGCCGTGCTCCAGAACATGGACCATCAGTGGAACTACGCCACCGGCATGCAGGACCCCCGCTATCCCGGCGTCGCGCGCGGCCTGAGCGCAAACAACGAGGCGGCGCTGTGGGTGAACGCCGAAGGCCGGCGCTTCGTGGACGAGTCGCTCTCGCAACGCTTCCTGCTGCAGGCCTTGCTGCGGCAGACGCGCGCCACCTACTGGGCCATCTTCGACGAGGCCGGCAAGCGCGGCTTCGGAATCAGCGGCTCCGACTGGGGCGACTTCGCCACGATCGACCGCGTGATCTTCGGCAATCCCAAGCTCGTGCAGAAGGCCGACACGCTCGAGGCGCTGGCAAAGGCCGTTGGCCTGCCCGCCGCTGCCGTTCGCGACACCGTTCAGCACTTCAACGACATGCTCGCGGCGGGTCGCGACGCCGACTTCGGCCGCTTCGGCAAGGACGGCGTCCCGATCCCGGCGCGCATCGCCACGCCACCCTTCTACGCCATCCAGTTCTTTCCGCTGGCACGCAAGAGCATGGGCGGCGTCCTGATCGATACGGCGGCTCGCGTCGTCGACAAGGGCGGCAAGCCCATCCCGGGCCTGTATGCCGCGGGTGAGCTGACCGGGCTCGCCGGCATCAACGGCAAGGCCGGCCTGGAGGGAACCTTCCTGGGTCCGTCGATCGTGACGGGACGGATGGCCGGGCGAACCGCCGTCGCCGATTTCGGGGCGGTCGCCGCGAGCCTCTCGACGCTGGCGCCCGTCGCGCCGCACCCGGCGCCGAGAGCCGCAAACACGCAGGCGCGCTTTCAGAAGACGACGTATTGCCAGAGCTGCCACAACCTGGCCGCGGCGATCGCCAGCCCGCGGCGCGGCTACTCGCACTTCGAGCAGGTGCACGGCGTCGTGCTGGAACGCCGCTACGAGTGCCTCGAGTGCCACACGACGTTCGGGCGCTATGTGCCCGGCGCCCACCGCATCGATCCCGTAGCCCACATCGCGACATGCGTGCGCTGCCACGTCGCCGTGGAGCATTAGCAGGGAGTTCGGGGGGATAGGGGGCCATGCACCCCCCCGAGTCTCCTAAAGCAGCAGCATCGCGATCGTAGCGGCAGCGATCGTAGCGAAAGCGGGTAGCACGCGACGTGCCAGGCCGACACCGCCCACGACCGCCACCAGGCCGCCCTTGAGCGCGAGGTTCGAGAGCGTTGCGAGCAGATACGAGCCGGCGGCCGCTGCGACGGGCGTCAGGCCCAGCTTGCGCATACGCGCGACGGCGACCGTCACCGAATCGACATCGACCAGGCCACCCAGCACGCCGGTGAGCATCAGGCCGCGCGCGCCGATGCGCTCCTGCGCGACGCGGGCCACCACCAGCACCGCCGCGAAGATGACCGCGAGCGTCATGGCCCGGCCCAGCTCGACGGGGTTGCCGAGCGCCATTGGCCCCGGCTCCGCGTCGCCTGCCGCCTTGCGATACTGAAAAGCCGCGAACAAGACGGCGACGACGAACAACGCCGCCAGGCGCGGCGCCAGATAGTAGGCGAGCTCGGGGTCGAAGAGCCCCGCCAGGAACAGGCCGCGCGCATACAGAATCGTCGACGCGAGCAGGATCCCGACCGCGAGCGCCCGTTCCAGCCCCGGGGCCTCGCGCGCCTTGCCCGCGAACGAGAGCGTGACGGCCGTCGAGCTGACGAGCCCCCCGAGCAAGCCCGCGAGCGCCCAGCCCGCATGGCTTCCCAGCACCCGGACCAGCAGATACCCGCCCAGGCTCACGGCGCACAGGATCACGACGACCAGTCCGACCTGGTAGGGCACGACGGCGCCATACGGGCCCATCGCTTCGCGCGGCAGCACCGGCACCAGCACCACCGCCACCACGGCGAACTTCAGGATCGAGAAAACCTCCGCTTCGCTGACACTCCCGGCGATGCGATGCAGCGGGGCCTTGAGCGTGAGGAGCAGCGCCACCAGCACGGCCGCCGAGGCGGCCAGCATCGCTTCGCCGTGTTGCACCAGCACGCCCAGGAGCGGCGCGATCAAGGCCACGACCTCGGTGGTGACGCCGGCCTGCTGGTGCGACGTCCGCACGTACGCCGTCACCACCAGCGCGCCGATGAGCGCGAGCATCACCGCCAGCAGCCACGGCTCGCCGGTCCGGGCGCCCAGGTAGCCGGCCAGCGTGAGGAGCGGGAAGGTGCGGACGCCCGCGAACAGCTCTTCGTCCTGGCTATGGGCCCGTTGCCGCTCGAAGCCCAGCAGCAGGCCGATCAGGACCGCGGCCACGGCCCCGCCGATCGCACTGTCGAGGTTCACGGGCAAACGATAACCGCCCGCGCTGCTTCCGTCCAGAAGCGCCTGTGGTTGCGGCACGGGCGCAGCTGCGCTACGGTCCGCGCATGGACGATCCGCTCTCGCTGGCGGGGCGCGTGGCGCTCGTTACCGGGGCGGGCCGCGGCATCGGCGCCGCTACCTGCCTGGCGCTGGCACGGGCCGGCGCACACGTCGCCGCCGTCGACAAGGACGGCGGCGCGGCCACGCGCACGGCAGAGGCGATCGCGGTGGCGGGCGGCGAGGCGCATCACTTCACTGGCGACGTCACCGACGGCTTCGCGATGGAGCGGATCGTGGATCGTGTGGTGGAGGACTGGGGTCGGCTGGACATCCTGGTGAACAACGCGGGCGTGCTGCGCGATGCGCGGCTCTCCGATGTGACCGACGAGGACTGGGCCGTCACGATGGACGTCAACCTGCGCGGCACGATGCTGTGTACCAAGGCCGCGCTCCCCCACATGCTCGCGAAGGGCCGGGGCCGCATCCTGTCGGCGGCGTCGGTGGTGGCGCGCGACGGCAACTTCGGGCAGACGGCCTACTCGGCGAGCAAGGGCGGCGTGATCGCGATGACCCGCACCTGGGCGCGCGAGTTGGGACCGGAGGGCATCACTGCCAACTGCGTCGCCCCGGGCTTCATCGATACCGAGATGGTTCGCGGCGTGCCGGCCAAGGTCGTGTCGCGTTTCGTCGCCGGAACACCGGCGCGGCGGCTGGGACGCGCGGAAGAGGTCGCGAACGTCTACCTGTTCCTCGCCTCGGACATCGCGTCGTTCATGAATGGGGCCGTCGTCGGCGTCGACGGCGGCATGCGGCTCTAGGCCCTGGGCACGACTAGCCGGCGGGCGCGACTTTCACGCGGTCCCGGTTGACGCTGCCCGGCAGGTGGGCCGAGACCCTCGAGCCGCACTCGCAACGGAACTCATAGGTGAACTGGGTTTCGTTCGCTGGGTTCAGCGCCGTGCCGGTCACGACGTAGAGCAGATTGCAGGCCGGGCAGGCACACTCGCGAGTGAACTCCATGGCCATCAGTCTACCAAGCCCGCGCGAGGCGCCATGCCTTGCGCGAAAAAGCGGTCTTGTTGTATTCTCTGCGTCCGCCGTTCGTGGCTCGGTAGCTCAATGGTAGAGCAAGAGACTCTTAATCTCTGGGTTGAAGGTTCGAGTCCTTCCCGAGTCACCACAGAATAAACAACTTGTGGGTGACGAGGCCGACGACGCGGGCCAGTTGCTACCAAATTGCTACCATGAGGCCTGGATCGGGGTGCGCTTGAGGCGTTCTGGGCGGCGATGACGACCTTCTCCTCAGCGACCGGAAGAACGTCATCGAGACCATCCACGGCACCCGGAGCCTTCTTCCGCAACCAGCGGCCGTAGGTGCCGACGGTCAGTTCGATGCTCGCGTGGCCAAGTTTGTTCGGACACGTAGGCCGGACTCACGCCATCGGCCAGGAGTTGGCCGCATACGTGTGTCGCAGGCAGTGAGGCGACAGGTGCGCCGGTAGCCCAGCCTCCTTGACCGCCCGCCGGATTCCTTGCTCACGTTGCTGTGGTCCATGGGCGTCCAGACGTCGGACGGAAAGACCCAGGGAGGCATCTCGTCCTTGGGCAAGACGTTTCCGTCAGCATCCTTCTCCGATGGCAGTGCCAGCCAAGCAGCCTTCAGCCGAGCCTCGTGACGCTCGAGAACCTCCCGCGAGCCGATGCTCACGTCCACCGTTCGACCATGACGGGACTTCGGCGTACTGATCTCCCCGCTGTTGCTAATGGCGCGCTCGACACGAATGCTCCGGGACACGAGGTCCACATCGCCCCATTGAAGCGAGAGGGCCTCGCCGATGCGGAGCCCAGTCCTTGCCATCGTCAGGAACAGCGCGGAGAGCCTTGGGCACCTCTCAAGCACGGTCCCTAGGAACTTGGAGAGTTGATCAAGCGCATCCTCGACTTGGGCCTGAGCCCGCCACGGCCGGAGCCGGCGTCGACCCCGGAGCTGGCCCGGGTGCCGGTGGACGACGAGGGGCGCGAGATCCTGGCAGGCTGAGCACAGCCACCTTCGATACTGGCGCTCGCCCCGCGAAGGGGGTAGTGTCTCCGTCAGCGTAGGCAGGGCGATGTCGAGGAGGGTCAGATGCGTTTCTGGGGCTCATGAGCCGCGGCATCCGCACTCTCGCATCCCGCTCGGCGGGGTTGAGCAGGGTTGGAAGCCCCGTTCTCCCCAGACGGTGCCTCCGTAGCCGTTGCCGCGGATGAACCGCCGCAGTCGATGCCGATGACCCGACCCCAAATGGAAGCCGACCACTGTGCGGAATCGCTAATGCACGTGACCGCGACGGTGAGTTTCGGAATGGTCACTTTCCCGATTGAGGCCCATCCGAGAGTCGACGCCGAACTGATTCACTTCCCTGAGGGCGCACGGCTGGAAGTAACCGAGTTTCCTCCGGAGGGGTCAGTTGATCGCCGCCTGTCGGTTTCAGCGTATTCCGGAGCATCGTGATCGCCGATTCCGGCCGTAGAGACTCCGGCTCGTCACAGAATCGTCGAACGTGGCGGCTTTACTAGTCGTTCGCATGGCAACAAGGAGGAGCGGGGAATGAAGCTCGAGACCGAAGAGTTGGACGGGGGCGTCCTGAGGGTGAGGCTGTCGGGCCGGATGGATATCGCAGGCGTCGATGCGATCGCGGTGCGCTTCGCCGCGCTCGCTGCCACCGACGACCGCCGGGTCATCGTGGACCTGTCGGGTGTCGATTTCCTCGCGTCCATCGGCGTCCGCGCCATCCTCCAGAACGCGCGGGCGCATCGGATGCGGCGCGGGGCCATGGTGCTCCTCTCTCCGCCACCCTTGATCGAGGAGATCCTCCAGGCGGCGGGGGTGGCGAACGTCGTGCCGATCGCGCCCGACCTCGACGCGGCCCGGGCGGCGCTCGCGGCCTGACGGCTCGGTGATCGACCGAACGATCGAGGTCGAGGCGAGCCTCGAGTCGGTTCGCACGCTCGGCCGGTGGCTCGCGGCAGCCGCCAGCGACGGCGGGCTTCCCTACAAGGTCGCCTTCGACCTCGATCTCGCCGTGCACGAGGCCGTCGAGAACGTGGTGCGGCACGGGTGCGGGGACGCGGCGCCCCACCGGATCCGGCTCACCATCCGCGGCGACGACCGGCGAGTCGAGGTCGTCATCGTAGACGACGCTCGCGCCTTCGACCCGCTCTCGGTGCCCGCCCCCGTCGCGCCGCAACGGCTCGAGAACGTCATTCCCGGTGGCCAGGGCGTTCACCTGATGAGGCACTTCACGGACGAAATTCACTATCGCCGGGAGATGGGACGCAACGTCCTGACCCTCGCCCGCGTCCTCTGCTCCCGCCACGAGGGTTCGTGAAAAGAGTCGACGCGATGGCGGCAAGCGCCTTCTTCGAGGGCATCTCCCAGGAGGTGCTTCAAGCGATCCGCAGCGCTGGCCGCGTCGTCCGCCTCAGGCCGGGCGAGGTCGTCCTCCGTCCCGGAGAACACAACCAGGCGCTCCATTTCGTCCTGGCGGGGGCACTCGAGGTGCGGCTCGAGGAGTCGTCGGGCGTCGTGAGCCGCGTCGGGCCCGGGGATTGCCTCGGGGAGATGTCGGTCATCGACGGCCAGCCCGTCTCGGCCTGGGTCGTGGCGGACGGTCCGTGCGAGATCCTGCGCATTCCCGAGGAGAGGCTGTGGTCAGATCTCCTCTCGCAGCCCGGCTTCGCCCGCAGCCTGTTGCGCCTGCTGACCGGCCGCCTCCGCCAGATCCTCGAGCGTCAGGCAGCCTTCGAGCTGGTACGCAAGGAGCTGCGCCTCGCTCGCGAGATCCAGTCGAGCATGCTGCCCCGGGCGGGCGGCCTGTTCCCCGAGCACCCCGAGGTGGACTGCGCGGCGGCGATGGACCCGGCGGCTGAGGTCGGAGGCGACTTCTACGACGCGTTCTTCCTCGACGAGCGTCATCTCTTCTTCGCGGTGGGGGACGTGGCGGGCAAGGGTATCGCCGCAGCGCTCTTCATGGCGCGTGCGCTCGCACTGCTCCGGGCCGAGGCGCTGAGGCGACGACCCCTCCACGACCTGCTCGCCCGGCTCAACGAAGCCCTGGCCTTCGGCAACGAGCAAGCCACGTTCGTGGCGCTCGCCTGCTGCATCCTTGACGTCGGGAGCGGCACCCTGCGCTACGCGAATGGCGGCGGCGGCGCCCCGCTCGTCCGCTGCGGCGGGCGCTGGAGCCGGCTGCCGATGCCGCGCGGAATCGTGGTCGGCGCGATCCCCGGTTTCGTCTTCGAGACCGCGCGGGCGCGCCTCGCTGCTGGCGACGCGATCGTCCTCTTCAGCGACGGTGTCACGGAGGCTCGAAGTCCCACCGGCGAGCTGTTCGGCCATGCCCGCCTCACGGACTGCCTCGAGGGCAGCGGGGATGTGGCCGCCCTCGATCGGGTCGAAGCGATCCGTGCCGCGGTGGGGGAGTTCGCCGGAACAGGCCGCCCGCCCGCGGACGACCTCACGCTCCTCGTCGTGAGGCGGCCGCCGCCGGGAGCCCCCGCGCCACCCGCCGCTACCTCCATGCCGGAGGGACGGACAAGGACTTCGCGGGTCGCCGAATAACCGGTTGGCCATCAAGCGCCCAGAACCTGCAGCTCGGACGGTAGCGCACAAGGTGCGAGCTGGACGCTTGAAAACCAATGGGCGATGGGCCGATAATCGACGCCATCACTATAGGGGACACTGGGACGCCATCCCTGAAATCGTATCCGACCCCCCTAGAGCCACTCCGGGCTCAAAGGGGGGGCTCTCCTGTGGACGTCGCGCGATCAAAGGAAAGAATGAGGAGGAACACCGTGAACAAAGTTCGAACCTACCCTAGGGGCAGGTTGACCTCCCTGACGGCGCTGTGGGCCACGCTGTCGCTGGCTGGCGGCACGGTCTTCGGCCAAGAGGTGAAACCGGCCACGCTCTACGGCGACATGGGGAGCGTCAGTCAGCAGATGCTCGACCGCGCCGGCAACGACGCCAGCAACTGGCTCCACACCCACGGCAACTACGAGCAGACGCGCTACTACCCGGGCACGCAGATCAACACCGCCAACGTGGGCAAGCTGCGGCCGGCCTTCGTCTTCCAGACCGAAGTCGTGGAGTCCATGGAGACCGCGCCCATCGTGGTCAACGGGATCATGTACCTGACGACCTCGTTCAACCACGTCTACGCGGTCAGTGCCACGACCGGCGAGGAGTTGTGGCACTTCAAGCACAAGATGGGCCCCATCACCACCTACTGTTGCGGGCCGAACAACCGCGGCGTGGCCATCGCGGGCAATCGCCTGTTCATGGGCACGCTGGACGCCAAGCTTCTGGCCCTGGACGCCAAGAGCGGCAAGCTGCTCTGGGAGACCCAGATCGCGGACCCTGAGCTCGGCTACAGCGAGACGATGGCCCCGACTGTCGTGGGCAACAAGATCCTCATCGGCACCAACGGCGGCGAGTATGGGATCCGCGGCTTCGTCAAGGCCTTCGATACGGACACCGGGAAGCTGATCTGGACCTTCCACACGATCCCCGAGAACTCCGTCGGCGTGTGGGCGACCCAGGATGCCACGGGGCGCAACCTGCTGCGCGATATCGTCGCGGAAAAGGCGGCCCTGCTGAAGGTCGGTGACCCGTATAAGACCCTCGGCGGCGGGGTCTGGCAGAACCCGGCCGTGGACCGCGCCAACGGGAAGATCTACTTCGTCGCCGGCAATCCCTCCCCCGACCTCGACGGCTCGCTCCGGCCCGGGGACAACCTGTACACCGACTCGCTCCTGGCCGTGGACCTGGAGACCGGCAAGTACGTCTGCCACTATCAGTACATCGCCCACGACGTTTGGGACCTCGACGCGGTCAGCCCGCCCGTGCTCGTCGACGTGAAGGACAAACTGGGGAAGACCGTGCCCGGCATCCTCCACGCGGGCAAGACCGGACACGTGTACGTGCACGACCGCAAGACCTGCGGGCTGATTCGTTTCTCCGAGGCGATGGTCCCGCAGGAGAACATGTGGGTGTTGCCGACCAAGGAGGGGGCGCGCATGCTGCCCGGCGCGAACGGTGGCGTGGAGTGGTCGCCCCTCGCCGTCGACCCGAACCGGGGCCTGGCCTTCGCACTGAACCTGCACCAGCCCATGACTTACCATGTCGAGAGCACACCCTACCCTTCCGGCAAGCTGTGGCTTGGCGGCGCCTTCAAGGTCATCCCGGGCGAGGAGCAGTGGGGCAACGTGGCAGCCGTCGACTACAACACCGGCAAGCTCGTGTGGACCGTCAAGACCCAGCAACCGATGATCGGCGGCGCGCTGGCCACGGCCGGCGGCCTCGTCTTCGCCGGCGAAGGCAATGGCCTCTTCAAGGCGTACAACTCGGCCACCGGCGAGATGCTCTGGCAGTTCCAGTGCGGAGCGGGCGTCAACGCCCAGCCCGTGTCCTACAGCGTGAACGGAAAGCAGTACATCGCGGTGGCTGCAGGGGGCAACGTGCAGCTCAACTACAAGCGCGGCAACAGCGTGTTGGTTTTCAGCCTGACCGACTGAGCGAAAGCGGTTCCGCGCGAGCGGCCGCCCTCCGGGGCGGCCGCTCTTTCGTTCGGGTATGCGCGACGAGGAGCGAGGATTGAAGAGAGTCGCGACGCTCACGGTCCTGTTCGCGACCCTGCCATCCGCGTTTGTGCGGGCCCAGGATCCGGCGCGCGGCGAGCAACTGGCGCAGGCCTGCGCGGCATGCCATGGTACGAACGGCAACTCCACCGATCCCCAGTACCCGATCCTGGCCGGCCAGACGATGCGATACAGCTACCTGCAGCTCAAGGACTACAAAGAGGGTCGGCGTCTGGATCCCGACATGACCGCGGTGGCGGCGAACATGAGCAAAGAGGACATGCTTTCCGTGGCCAGCTACTACTCGGAGCAGAAGCTGCTCTCGATCCCCTTCAAGCCCGACGCCGAGCGCGCCGCCCGGGGCAAGGACCTGGCCGACGCCACACTCTGCACCATGTGCCACCAGGGGCGCTACCAGGGCCAGAACGAGGTCCCGCGCGTGGCCGGGCAGCACTTCGAATACGTGAAGAAACAGCTCAGGGACTTCAAGAGCCGCGCGCGCACCAACGACGCGGCGACGATGACGAGCGTAGCCTACACCCTCAGCGACGAGGACGTGGAGAACATCGCGCAGTATCTGGCCGGCCTCTACTGAGTCGGCCGGCTCCGCCCGTTCGCGGTGTCTTTATCCTGAAGCAGCTTCGCCGCCTCCGCGTGAGCGTTCTCCAAGGCAATCGCGAGGGCCGTCTTGCCACGGTTGTCGCGAAGCGCAGCGTCAGCTCCCCGCTCCAGCAGCAGCCGAATGGTTTCCGTGCGCCCGTAGCCGGCGGTCCACATGAGCGCAGTGAGATCGTTGTGATAGCGCCGGTTTACCTCCACTCCGCTCTCCAGCAGCAGCGCCACGATGCGGGTGTGCCCGTTGCCGGCCGCATAGATCATGGCCGTCTTCTGGGTGTTGTCGCTCGGCTCCACGGTGGCCCCGGCTTCGATGAGGAGGCGCGCGACTTCGAACGCGCCGATGAAGGCCGCGCCCATGAGAGGCGTCGCGCCGCGCAGGTTGGGCTTGCTCGCGTCCGCCTCGTGTGCGAGGAGCAGCCGGACCGTCTCCGTATGGCCGCCCTGGGCCGCCAGATTGAGGGCTGTGTCGCCCAGGCGGTTGCGCGCCTCGACGGAAGCGCCTTGCTTCAAGGCCGTAGCCACGGAGGCGTCGTTGCCTTCGCGGGCAGCCTCGAAGAGACGAAAGTCCAGGCCCCTGTCGGCGTGGACCGTCACCGCAGCCAGGGTCACAACCAGCGGCAATAGCGTACGCAGCCTCGGGCTCCCGATCCCCATCGCTAGCGAAGGCTACCGTCACGGCGCCGTCGCTGTCCAGCTGCGGGCATTCTTGACAGACCCGAGCCCGCGCACCCACAATCGCGCGCCGATGCGGAGCTTCATGCATTTCGCAGTCCTTCTTGCCGGCGCGTTGACTGCGGGCGCCCAGCCGGAGCCAGGGAGCGCCTCCGTGTCGGGCAGGGTTTCCTTCGAGGGCGCCGTTCCAACACCGGTCAGAATGCAGGTTTCCAGCGATGCCGCGTGCCAGGCCCTCCATCCCGAGGGCATCGAGAGACGAGCTTTCGAGGTGCAGGACGGAGGTCTCGCGGGCGTGGTCGTATACGTGAAAGCCGGGCTAGAGGGCACCTACGCCCCGCCGGCCGAGCCCGTCGTGCTCGATCAGTTGGGCTGCGAATATGTTCCCTCGGTGGTGGTCCTCCAGCTCGGCCAAGCCCTCAAGATCCGAAACAGCGACGCCACCTTCCACAACGTCCACGGCTTCGCCACCGCGAACGCGGCCTTCAACGTCGCACAACCCCGCAAGGGGATGGAGGCGACGCGCACGTTCGACAAGCCCGAGGCCCTGTTCCCGGTCCGCTGCGACATGCACCCGTGGATGCGGGCTTTCGTTGCCGTGGTCGCTCACCCCTTTCACGCCGTCACCGAGGCGGACGGCTCGTTCGCGATCAAGCGGCTGCCTGCCGGGACGTACGAGCTCGAGGCGATCCACGACAAGCTCAAGCCGGTCTCGGCGAAGCTCAGCGTCCGCGAGGGCGAATCCGCGAAGCTGAACCTCAGCCTCAAGGAGTAACGGCGCTAATGGGCGGCGCCCCTGATTCGGTGTGCTCGAGGACCCTTCTCGCAGCTCCGGCGACACCCGGATCGGGCCGCGTGTCCATGCGGATCTCCCGCCTCAACTCAGGCGTCTGCGTGAGGAGGTAGGACGTCCCGAGCGTGCCGTTCGAGAACAGGTTGATGCTCCGGCACTCGCTCGCCCCGAAGTCCCAGAACGTCACCTCCAGAGCGGGCTCGCGTGTGCTAGAAGCTGGATGGCACGGCGCCACATCTTTCCAGCTATTCTCCCCGGAGTGGAACGCATGAAAAAAGACGATGGAGTGACTCGACGAGATTTCCTGAACGGCGCCCGCGTCGCGATCGGGGCGCCGCTGTTGTCGCCATGGGCAGAGCTGTTCGCCGGGGACTCGGGTCCAGGGGCGGACTACTACCCGCCGGCGAAGACCGGCCTGCGCGGGACCCACGACGGCGCGTGGGAGACCATGCATGCCCGCGTCTCCGGCCAGATCTGGCCGGAGGGCAAGCCCGAGGAGCAGTACGACCTGGTCGTGGTCGGCGGCGGCATCAGCGGACTTGCCGCCGCGCGCTTCTACCGCCAGCACAAACCGGATGCCCGCATCCTGATTCTGGACAACCACGACGACTTCGGCGGTCACGCGAAGCGCAACGAGTTCAAGATCAACGGTACGACCCGCATCGGCTACGGCGGCACGGAGTCGATCGACACCCCCTCGTCGTACAGCAAGGCCGCGAAACAAACACTGATCGACATCGGCATCGACACCAGCAAGTTCTACCAGGCATTCGACCAGAGCCTGTATGCGTCGTTGGGGCTGGCCCGGGGCGTCGTCTTCGACACGGAGAACTTCGGCCAGCAGAAGCTGGTGACCGGCTATGGCAAGCGTCCGTGGGAGGAGTTCGCGGCGCTCGCGCCCCTGAACGACCAGGCGCGCAAGGACTTCATTCGGCTTCAGACGGAAAAGGTGGACTACCTCCCCGGGCTCTCCCGCGACGAGAAATACAAGAAGCTGCACAAGGTGAGTTATGAAGCGTTCCTGCGCGACTACTGCAAAGTGGACCCGCAACTCCTCGAGTTGTGGCGGAAATGGGGCATCTCCTTCTGGTGCGTTGGGATCGACCAGATCCCCTGCACCTCCATCCACGACTACGACGGCGGCATGCCCGGCCTGGACGACACCTTGCCTCGCTACGGCTCGCGCGGCGAAGAGCCCTACATCTTTCACTTCCCTGACGGCAACGCGTCGGTGGCGCGGCTGCTGGTGCGCTCACTGATTCCGAGCGCGATGCCGGGATCGAGCATGGAGGATGTCGTCACGGCGCGGGCGGATTACATGCAGTTGGACCGCCTCGGGTCGCGAGTCCGAATTCGCCTCAACAGCACCGCGGTCCACGTCAGGCATGGCCGGGGCGGCTCGGCCGTCGATGTCACATACGTGACGCAGGGGAAGGCGCACACGGTGCGCGGGGCCAAGTGCGTCATGGCCTGCTACAACATGACGATCCCCTTCATCTGTCCCGAACTCCCCGAAGCACAGAAGCAGGGGCTTGCGTACGGCGTCAAGGTGCCGCTCACCTACACGAAGGTGCTGGTCCCCCACTGGCGGCCATTCGCCGAGCTGGGCATGGATTTCGTCTACTACACGAAGGACTTCTTCAAGCAGGTCGAGCTCGACTACCCGGTATCCCTCGGCTCGTACGAGCGCTCGCAGACTCCGGATCAGCCGATGATCCTCCACATGTGCTACGTGCACCACGACCAGGAGCACAAGGGACCCGAATTGTGGCGCGAGGGCAGGCGCAGGCTCTTGACGACGCCCTTCAGCGTCTTCGAGCAGCACGTGAAAGACCAGCTCGACCAGGCGCTCCGTAGCGCGGGGTTCGACGCCGAGCGCGACGTCCGGGCGATCACGGTCAACCGCTGGTCGCACGGCTATGCCTACTCTCCGGAATTGCTGTGGGAGCCCGAGTGGAAGTCGGAGGCGGAGAAGCCGTGGGTCATCGGGCGACAGCGCTTTGGCCGGATCGCCATCGCCAATTCGGATGCGGGCGCAAGGGCCGACACGAACTGTGCGATCACGCAGGCGTGGCGAGCGGTTCAGGAAACGCTGAACGGGTAACGCCGTGTAGGTGGAGGGATCTCAGAGGCGAAGCCGCCCAAGTCCTGCCTTCAGCCTGGTGATGCAAACGATCCATGGCCCGAGGCCAGGCGAAGGCCGATGATAGAAGGAGGGGTTGCGCCATGATCGGTGACGGGGTGGGGCTTCTCGCCGGGTGTCTGCTGATGCTGGTCGTGGCGGCACTCGCGTGGCTGCCTTTCGCCTGACGCTCCGGCCGGACGCCACGGTCCTGGCCGTCGACGAGGAACGCGTTTCGTCCTACGACCTGGCCGGCCGCCCCTACCTCCTCGCCCGCGAGGACGCCAGCTACCGCCGCGCGCTCGACGGCCGCGTTCTCGAGAAGCGGCCGGCGGCCGACGGCCAGCCGCGACTGCGACGCCTGCTCTCCGGCGAGGACGCGGGGGCCGTCCTCGAAGCCGCGCGGCGCGAGGCCGAGGCGCTCGCCGAGCAAGTGCGGAGTGGCTCGCTCGTCGCTCCCGAGGCGAGGGACGAGGCGCTCGACCGGCTGCGGCGCATCGTCACGATGGATGCGCGCGCGCTCAAAGAGGACGCGGCGCACTTCCGGGAGATCTACCGGCCGGTCGGGATGCTGCCGCCGGATCGCTATCTCTCGCTCGTTCTGCAAGCCACCGAGGGCTGTTCCTGGAACGCGTGTACCTTCTGCGAACTCGCGCGGGGCGTCCACTTCCGCGTCAAGACACAGCCGGAGTTCGAGGCTCACGTCGCGGCGGTGCGTGGGTACTTCGGCGCGTCGATCGCCTTGCGGCGCTCGCTGTTCCTGGGCGACGCCAACGCGCTCTGCGTCTCCCACGCGCGCCTGCTTCCGCTTCTCGAGGCCGCCGCGCGCGCCTTTCCGGCCCACGCTCTCTACGCCTTCGTCGACATCTGGTCGGGGCATCTCAAGAGCGCGGCGGAATACGCGGCCTACGCCCGCCTCGGACTGCGCTGCGTCTACCTCGGCCTCGAGTCCGGCGATCCCAGGCTCTTGGCCTGGCTCAACAAACCGGGCGCTCCCATCGACGCGGTGTCGCTCGTCCACGAGCTGCATGCGGCCGGCGTGGCGGTGGGCGTCGTGGTGCTGGTCGGAGCGGGCGGCCGCTACTTCGCCGCGCGGCATGCCCGCGAGACGGCGAACGTCCTCACGCGCATGCGGCTCGGGCCGAACGACATCGTGTTCTTCTCGGAGCTGGTCGAGTCCCCGACCTCGGTTTACGCGCGTCGGGCGGCGCGGGATGGCCTGTGGCCGCTCGACGCCCAGGAGCGCGTCGCGCAGCGCGAGGCGATCGTGGCCTCGATGCGTCCGGCCGACCCCGGCCGGCCCCCGCGCTCGGCCCGCTACGACGTTCGCGAGTTCGTCTATTGAGCTGGATCGAGTGATCCATCCGCGACCCCGGGCTCAGTCCTTCAGGGAATGGCTCGGCACCGCGTCGACCAGAAGTGCGAAGGCGCGGTCCAGTGCCCGATCCCCTGGCCCGGCGCCCTTGTAGTGACCAAGGCGCACCACCACGAGGTCGTGGGTAGGGATGATCATTGTGGTCTGGCCGCCTGCGCCTAGCATCGAGAACGCGGAGCGAGGCACCGGGTTGGCGCCGTCGCCGTTCACCCAGAAGAAGCCGCCGCCGTAGACGGGCCGGCCATCCGCCTGCCAGGCGGGCGCCACGCTTCGCGCGTACCGGGCGTAGCCCTCGGGCAGCAGCCGCTCGCCATTCCACACGCCGTCCTGGAGATAGAGGTTTCCAAGGCGGGCCCAGTCACGGGCCGAGCCCAGTTCGTAGCCCTGGGTCAGGAAGTTGCCGTACGGGTCTGTCTCCAAGACCATCGTGCGGATACCGATCTTGTCGAAGAGCGCGCGACGCGGGAACGACAAGTAGTCCTCGCCGCGCTTCTCGACGGCCAAACGCACGAGGTAACCCGCGAGGACGGGATCGGTGTTGCGATAGCGGCCGATGCTGTTGGGCGGCCACTGCGGCGGGCGCGTGGCCGCGTACTCGTATGAGTTCCCGCCGCCCGTGTAGAGGTACAGGTGATCGGGATAGCCCGGCGCCGGGTCGTAGTCAGGGTCCTGGGGCGCGCGGATTCGGAGCCCGCTGGACATTCGCATGAGGTCGCCGATGCGAATCCTCGCCCGCGGATCGCCGGGCGTCTTCTGCCATTCGGGAATCGGCGCTCCGTCCCAGAGTCCGTAGGCGCCTTGCTGGATCAAGCGCGCGATGAGCGTGCCCGTGAGGCTCTTGCCCATCGACCAGCTCTCGAGCGGTGTCGTGTGCGTGATGCCCTGGCCGTAGCGCTCGGCGATGAGACGCCCCTTGTAGGTCACCACGAACGCCGCGGTCATTCCGGCGGGATCGAAGGCTGCCTCCAGCGCGGCCTCGAGCTTCGCCTTGTCGATCTCCCGGGGAAGCGCTGAAGTCTCGAGAACGTCGCCCATCGGCCAGGGCTGCTTCGACGGATCGGGCAACGAAGACTTCAGATCGACAGGCTTGAAGAACAGCTGCCTCTTGCCCTCCGGGTACGATACGCAGCCTTGCCCGCCGGTGAAGACCGCCGTACGCACCACGCCGTTCGGGAGGGTGATGGACACGGTCTTCGCCGCGCGGTCTACGACGGGCTTTGAGACCTTCCTCCGCTCCGCGTAAGGCGCTGTGAAGTAGCCGACGTTCTCGGCCGCGAAATCGGGATCGAGCCCGGTGATGAAGACGGCCGAACACATCACCTTCGCGAAGCCCGACGCGTGGTGTGAGAGGGCGTCGCCTGGAGGCGGGACGTAGGGCGTGGTGAGCTCCACGGCTTTGGCGCGGGCCAGCATCGCCTGCCTCGCTTCGTCGGCACTGGCCGGCACGCCTGCCGGAGCCGTGCTTTGCCCTTCCGCGGTCGCGGCGATGGTCCAGGCACAAAGGACCACCAGTGCCCAGCGTCCCGTGCCGAAATCCCGGGGACGGATCCCGACGGCGTCTGGCGCGGTTCGAGTCTCGACACTCATCACATTCCTCCGTTGTCGGTTCTGGACTCGATCCAATCTAGGACAAGAATACGCGGGGGCCTACTCCCCTGCTCGCGGGAGTCTTCGATCCCCAGGCTTTCTCCAGGGAGCTCGTGCTACGATTTCCCTTCTCCCCGAGGCCTGCCCACGCTCTTGACTCCGGCTTCAAGATGGAACTGACCGAGCTGCAGCGGCACTGGGATCGACTCGCGCAGCGGGACCCGTTCTGGGCGATCCTGACCCGCGACGACAAGCGGGACGGCGGCTGGACTCCCGGCGAGTTCTTCGCCGACGGCATCCGCGAGATCGACCAGCTGCTGCTGGCGGCGCGGCGTTTCGGATTCGCGATCGAGAAACGCCGGGCGCTCGACTTCGGTTGCGGCGCCGGTCGCCTGACGCAGGCGCTCTGCGCGCACTTCGAGCGCGGCGACGGTGTCGACATCTCGCCCGCGATGCTGGCGCTGGCCCGGCAGCACAACCGCTACCCGGAGCGTTGCTACTATCACCTGAACCAGACCAGCGATCTTCGTATCTTCCCGGATGGCGCCTTCAGCTTCATCTGCAGCTTCCTCGTCCTGCAGCACGTGCCGAAGCCGAGCGCCCGCGATTACATTCGCGAGTTCGTGCGGGTGTTGGCGCCGGGTGGCCTGCTGGTCTTTCAGATCCCCAGCGAAGAAGCCGGTGTGGAGCCGCTCGGCGCGCGGGGCGTTTGCTCCGCTGCGGCAGGGCCGCTCACTGCGGACTCCTTCCGGGCGAAGATTCTTCTCGAGCGCCCGCCCGCGACAGCCTCGGCAGGCCGAGCACTTCCCGTCAGGGTCACGATCCAGAACCTGGGCCGGGGCCTGTGGCCGGCGCTCCCCGGGGGAGACGCGGGCGGCCACGTGACCCTCGGCAATCAGTGGCGGCGCGCGGACGGCAGCCTGTTGGTTCGCGACGACGCCCGCGCGCTGCTGCCGCGAGACCTGGCCCCGCGCGACGATCTCGAGCTCTGGATCAGTCCCACGGCGCCGCTGCAGCCAGGCCACTACCTGCTCGATTTCGACATGGTGCAAGAGGGCGTTTGCTGGTTCGGCGAGCGCGATTCGGACGTGGCCCGGCTGCCGATCGTGGTGACTCCGGCTCCGGCCACGCCCGCTGACTCCGTCACGGTCGCCCTGGATTCGGATTCACTGAACCCCGCGAAAGTGCGCCCCCGATTCCGCGAGCGGCATCCGTCGACGTTCGCGTGGCTCGAGAGGACCGGAGGCCTCAGGCTGGTGCGGGCGATTCAGCGTCTGTTGCATCCCGAATCGCTGCCGAATTGGCGCGCGATGGAGATGAACTGCCTGCCGCTGGCCGAGGTCGAGTCGCTCATCGAGGCGGCCGGAGCGCACATCGTCGTGGCGGAGCGACACCCGCATCCCGGGTTCAAGAGCTATCGCTACTGGGTTGTGCGTTCGGGATAGGAGCGGCGCCGTGACGGCTGCCCTGACGCGGAGCGCGCGGGCGCGAGCCGAGTGTAGCGAGCCATTCGTCTGCTAAGATCCGCGTCGCATGGCCATCGCCGCGGGAACCAAGGTCGGGCCGTACGAAGTCACGGCGCCCCTGGGCGCAGGTGGCATGGGCGAAGTGTATCGAGCCCGCGACGCTCGCCTGAGCCGCGATGTCGCGATCAAGGTCCTGGCGGCGTCCTTCTCCGAAGACGCTGAGCGGCTGCGCCGCTTCGAACAGGAGGCCCGGGCCACCGGCGTCCTCAACCACCCCAACATCCTGGCCGTCTACGACATCGGCTCCCACGAGAACGCGCCGTACGTCGTCTCCGAGCTGCTCGAAGGCGAGACGCTGCGCGACCGCATCGGCGGCACGCCGCTGCCCACGCGCAAGGCGATCGATTTCGCGACGCAGATCGCTCGAGGCCTCTCGGCCGCTCACGAGAAGGGCATCGTCCACCGCGACCTGAAGCCCGAAAACCTGTTCATCACCAAGGACGGACGCCTCAAGATCCTCGACTTCGGCCTCGCCAAGCTCACGGGCGGCGACGCCTTGACCGACTCCGAGACGAACACGGGCGGCATGCCGGGCACCGACGCCGGCAAGGTGCTCGGGACTGCGGGCTACATGTCGCCGGAGCAGGTGCGAGCCAGGCCCGTGGACCATCGCTCCGACATCTTCTCGTTCGGCTCGGTGCTCTACGAGATGCTCTCGGGCAAGCGCGCCTTCCGCGGCGCGTCCGCCGTCGAGACGATGAACGCGATCCTCAAGGAGGATCCGCCCGACCTCACCGAGACCAACCGCAGCCTGCCCGCAGCGCACGAACGCATCGTCGGCCATTGCCTCGAGAAGAACCCCGAGGAGCGCTTCCAGTCGGCCCGCGACATCGCCTTCGACCTCGAGCAGCTCTCGGGATCGGCGACGTCGCATACAGCACTCGCGCCAGCCGAAGGGCGCAGGCTGCCCGCTTGGCGCAGCGTGGCGCTCGCGCTGGCGGCGATCGTGCTGGCCGCCGTTGCGTTCGTGTCGGGGCGCCGCAGTGCCGCCGTCCACTCGCTCCCAGACTTCCGGCCGATCACGTTCCAGCGCGGCTTCGTCGGCAACTCCCGCTTCGGGGCCGACGGCAAGAGCATCGTGTATGCCGCGCAATGGCCGGGTGTCGACCGAAACATCTACGTCGCACAGCCCGGGAGTCCGGAATCGCGCAGCCTCGACCTCAAGAACGCGGGCTTCGTCGGGGTGTCGCGTTCTGGCGAGCTGGCGGTCCTGCTGCAGCACGGAGCGGGACCCGGCCTGACGCTGGCGCGGCTGCCAATGGGCGGTGGCGCTCCGCGCGACGTGACCGAGCACGTGGTGAGCGCGGACTGGGGGCCCGATGGCACGTCCTTCGCTGTCGTGCGCTCCGCGGGCGGCCAGAACATCATCGAGTTCCCGATCGGCAAGCCGCTCTACGACGCGGTCTACGTGGACAACGTGAGGGTTTCGCCGCGCGGCGACCTGGTGGCCTTCAGCGACCACCCGCTGGCGGGCGACAACCGCGGCGACGTCGCCGTCGTGGACCTTGCGGGCAAGAAACGCACGCTCTCCACGGGCTGGTCCGACATCCGTGGCCTGGTCTGGTCACCGGACGGGCGGGAGATCTGGTTTACCGCCACGCGCGCAGGCATCGAGTTGAACCTCTGGGGCGTGACCCCGGACGGCCGAGAGCGCCAGGTCTACCGCGCGCCCGGCAACCTGCAGATCCAAGACAGCGCGCCCGACGGCCGCATTCTGCTGACCGTGGGCCGGAGTAAGCCGAGCCTCATCGGCTTAGCGCCTAGCGAGACGAAAGAGCGCGACCTCTCGTGGCTCGACTTCGGCTGGGCCACCGATCTCTCGGCGGACGGCAAGACGTTCCTGTTCGGCGAGCAGGGCGACGGGGCCGGGCCCGAGTATGCGGTCTACATCCGCGGAACCGGCGGTTCGGCGCCGACCCTGCTTGGCAAGGGGGCCGCAGTCGCGCTCTCGCCCGACGGCCGCGCAGCACTGGTGCTGAATCTCACGGCCCCCGCGCACTTCGCGCTGCTTCCGACCGGCGCCGGCGACGCGCGGCCGCTGCCGCGCGGCACACTCACACAACTGCAATGGGGAGCCTTCTTCTCCGACGGAAAGCGGATCGCCTTCTCCGGGAACGAGCCGGGCAAGGCCACGCAGCTGTGGGTTCAGGACCTGAGCGGAGGCGACCCGAAGCCGATCTCGGCCGAAGGCGTCGCGGCCGGGAACGTCGGCTTCGGCGGCAACGCGATCTCGCCCGACGGCAGCGTCATCGCCGCCACGAGCGATGCGGGGCCAGCGCTGTACCCGGTAGCGGGCGGAGAGCCGCAACCCATCAAGGGCGCCGAAGCCACGGACCAGATGCTCCGCTTCAGCGCCGACGGCCGCTTCCTCTATGTCCGCGCGCTCCCGGATGGCCCAGGCTTCCGCCTGCCCGCCCGGGTCTTCCGCGTGGACCTCGCAAAGGGCACGCGGGAGTTGTGGAAAGAGATTGCCCCCGTGGGCGCCTCGAGCCTCGGCGGCATCACTGCCCTCGTCATCGCGCCCGACGCCGGCGCGTACGCCTACACGTACGGCGAGCCGACCGCGACGCTCTACGAGGTGCGCGGGATCCAGTAAGCACAGGCCCTCTTCAGACGCCGAGGCTCTCGATCCCAAACGAGCGCGCCGCGACGGCGAGGTCGCGATCGTGCGTCGCCATGACGAGTGGCTGGTAACGGCTTCGAGCCATTCGCCGGTCGTCTTGCGCCGCGAGGCGGCCTCTTCGAGAGGCAGTGCGCCTTGGAGCCGCAGCCGGTCGATCGTGCGCAGGGACTCGACGGCCAGAAGCTCGCTCGAGACGAGGGCCTCGCACGATCTGAGTTCCCGCAGGGCTCCATGCTCGCCCAGCACGAGGCGGAGCAGCGCCGAGGTGTCGAGGTAGGCGATCACCGCGAGGCGCGGTCTTGGAGCAACACGGAGACGCTGTCCGTCGGACCAGGGCAAGGCGGCGGCAACCGAAGCCCGCTGGCCTTCCGCGTCGCACGTCGGACTTCCAGCGGCGTGTGGGCGTCGTACGGGATGATCTGCGCGACCGGGGTGTCCCTGTCGAGCACTATCAGCGTCCGACCACCGCGCACCTTGCGCAGGTGTTGGCTGAGATGCGCCTTCAGATCCGCGATGCCCACTTTGTTCATGACTTGATTATGGTCTTGGTCACATCGTCAAGGTTCGGGCGCACCAGCGCAGCCCGATTTCGACCGGCCCAGCCCCGAGTTCCAGCCGATGCTCGGGGCCAGTTGACGGTGTGGTAGCCTTGCCGCCGCATGCGTAATCCGACCCTGCCAGTCTGCCTCGCCCTCTTCCCGATCTTCTCCCTCGCCCAAAACAGCGCACCCGCGGCCCAGCCCATCGCCAATACGATCCCGGCGGCGCAAGACGTGGCCTGGCCCGGGGTGATCACGCTTCTGGTCGATGCCACCGATGTCACCCGCGGGATCTTTCAGGTCAGCGAAACGATCCCGCTCAGCACAGCCGGTCCGCTCACGCTGCTGTATCCCCAATGGCTGCCCGGCAATCACTCGCCCACCGGCCAGATCTCGAACCTCGCCGGAATCAAGTTCAGTGCCGGCGGTCATTCGCTCCCCTGGCGGCGCGATCCGGTCGAGGTCTTCGCCTTCCATGTCGAGATCCCCCCGGGAACCTCCAGCCTCCAGGTGCAGTTTCAGTTCCTGGCGCCGACGCAGCTCAATCAGGGCCGCAGCCGGATCGTCACGACGCCTGACATGCTCAACCTGCAATGGAACGCCGTGGCGCTCTACCCCGCCGGCCACTACGTGCGACAGATCCGCTTCGCCCCCTCGGTAAAGCTCCCAGCCGGCTGGAAAGCCGCCACCGCGCTCGAGGTCGAAGCACAGCAAGGCGCTGTGATCCGCTACCAGCCTGTCAGCTTCGAAACACTCGTGGACAGCCCGGTATTCGCGGGCGCCAACGTCCGTGTCGAAGCGCTCGCACCGGGCGTGCGGCTCAACATCGTCGCCGACCAACCGGAGCAACTCGCCGCCACCGAAGAGCAGCTCCAGTTCCATCGCAACCTGGTGGCGCAGGCCGTGAAGCTCTTCGGCGCGCAGCACTACGACCACTACGATTTCCTGCTGGCCCTGAGCACCCGCCAGGGCGAGATCGGTCTCGAGCACCACCGCAGCTCGGAGAACGGCGTCGACGCCGACTACTTCACCAAGTGGAAGGACAGCGTGATCGACCGCGATCTGCTGCCCCACGAATACACACACAGCTGGAACGGCAAGTACCGCCGTCCCGCCGAGCTGTGGACTCCCGACTACCGCACCCCGATGCGGGACAGCCTGCTCTGGGTCTACGAAGGCCAGACCCAGTTCTGGGGCTACGTGCTCGCCGCGCGTTCCGGGATCATCTCCAAACAGGACACGCTCGACGCGCTCGCCGGCATCGCCGCCTCCCTCGACAACAGCGCCGGACGTAACTGGCGTCCGCTCCTCGACACGACGAGCGACCCGATCCTCTCCCAGCGCCGGCCCAGGGGCTGGCCCAGCTGGCAGCGCTCCGAGGATTACTACGACGAGGGACTCCTTATCTGGCTCGATGCAGACAGCCTGATCCGCGCGCTCTCCGGCGGCGCCCGTTCGCTCGACGATTTCGCGAAGGCCTTCTTTGGCGTGAACGACGGCGACTGGGGTGAACTGACGTATGACCTCGACGCCGTCGTGCGGACGCTCAAACAAGTCCAGGCCCACGATTGGGGCGCCTTCCTGCGCTCCCGCGTCGAGGATACGAGCGCGCGCGCGCCGCTCGACGGGCTGACGCGCGGCGGCTACCGGCTTGCCTACACCGACACGCCGAGCGAGTGGTGGAAGGCCAGGGAGAAACGGGGCAAGCTCACCGACCTCAGCTATTCCGGCGGTTTCGTCGTCGGCAAGGAAGGCGAGATCACCGCCGTGGCCTGGGACAGCCCGGCCTTCAACGCCGGCCTGACCGTCGGCACAAGACTGATCGCCGTCAATGGCCGCGCCCTCGACACCGACGAGCTCACGGCCGCGATCCAGGCGAAGAAATCACCGCTCAGCCTGCTGCTCAAGACCGGCGAGATCTACCGCACGATCGACTTCAACTACGACGGTGGCCTGCGCTACCCGAAGCTCGAGAGAACCGGCCTGGGCCCGAGCAGCCTCGACTCGCTCCTGACTGCCAAGCCCTGAGCAGTTGATGCGCTACCGTAGAATGCCGATCGAAGTCGAGTCGCCTGAAGAGGTGGGCTACGGCGCGATCCGCTGCAATCTCGCCGAGAGCTCGATCCGCGACCGCGTGCTCGGCGATCTGCGGCTGGATCTGGATCTGGCCAAGACGATCCTGCTCTACGGGGACCACCGGGGGCAGCCGGCGCTGCGCGAACTGCTCGCGGCGGAGGGCGGCTGTGCGGCGTCCCAGGTGCTGCTGACGCCCGGGGCGGCGGGCGCCTTGTTCATCGTCTCGACGAGCCTGCTCTCGGCCGGCGATCAGCTGGTGGTGCTGCGCCCCAACTACGCGACGAACATCGAGACGCCGCGCGCCATCGGCTGCGAGATCGCCTTCGTGGAGCTCTCGATGGAGCGAGGCTTCCAGTACAGCGCTGACGAGATCGCCGCGAAGCTGACGCCGAAGACACGGCTCGTGAGCATCACTACGCCGCACAATCCCACGGGCACGCTGCTGAGCGACGCCGAGCTCTTGCGCATCGTGGATCTCGTCAGCTCGCGCGGGGCCTATCTGCTCGTGGACGAGACGTATCGCGATCTCACGCTCGGCACGCCACGCCCCTTCGCGACCACGCTCGGTGATCGCGTGATCAGCGTCGCGTCGCTCTCCAAGGCGTACGGCATGCCGGGGCTTCGCGTGGGCTGGCTGATGACGCGCGATCCGGCGCTGAACGAGCTCTTCCTCGCCGCCAAGGAGCAGATGCTGATCTGCGGCGCCGTGCTGGACGAGGAGATCGCCTATCGTGTCTACCTGCGGCGCAGCCAGGAACTCCCGCGCATCGCCGCCGAGGTACGGCGGGGGGTCGCGGCGCTCGCGACATGGATGGCGAGCGAGCCGGCGCTGGAGTGGGTGCCGCCCGCGGGCGGTGTCGTGGCCTTTCCCCGGATCCGCGCGGACGCGGGTGTCGACGTGGCTCGCTTCTACGAGACGCTGAACGGCCAGTTCTCGACCTTCGTGGGCCCGGGTCACTGGTTCGAGCAGGACGACCGATTCATGCGCCTCGGCTTCGGGTGGCCCACGCCTAAAGAGCTCGAGGAAGGACTCGCGAACATCAGCGCGTCGATTCGTGCGGCGCGGAGCTGAGATGCGCGTGGGCGGCGGGTCAGGCGCAGAGCGGTTTCAGACGCTCTCGATCTCGATCTCCCGTGTGTAGTAGCCGGCGTCGAGCCTCCGGGTGCGCACGGAGGCGCCCGTCACCTGGAGTTCGATTCGGTAGCGCCCGGGCCGTTTCGGCCGGAAGCTGTGGGACCAGAGGCTCCAGGTACCCGCGGCAACGCGGCCAGTCCCTTCCACGCTCGTCCAGTCCTGCTCCGCGTCGAAGCGGATGCGCAGGTCGGCCACCGGAGTCACTCCTCCCCACTCGATCCCCACCACGCGATAGGCGATCCGGCCTTCGGCATCGATCTGCTCCTCGACCCGCACCGGCAACGCCGCCGGGTCGATGCTGGCCGGCTGGAAGTCGCGAGCCAGGGGCGGTCCCTCCGGCCGACGCCCTGCCTGGCCCAGAGCCAGGTCGCGGGGGCCCACGGGATCTTGATGAGTGCGTCCCGCGTATTCGCGCATGTGATCGGTGGCCGGGGCGTCGTCATCGACGAAGGCGATCTCGTTCACCCACTTGATCGCCGTGCAGGCGTACCAGCCGGGCACCACCAGACGGAGCGGGAAGCCGTGCTCCGGTCGGAGGGCAGCACCGTTCATCCCTGTGGCCAGGAACGCCCCCGAGGCGCGAATCGGGTCGAGTCCGAAGATCCAGCTCGCTCCGGGCACCGAGCCCGCGTCCTCGACCGCGTGCTCGTCGAATCCGGAGATGAGGACCTGGGTGGCGCGAGCGAGGGGACGGACCCGCTCCAACACACGGCCGAGCGGAACCCCGGTCCAACGGGCGGCGCTCATGAGGCCAAAGTGCAAGGCCCGGGAGTTCCCCGCGCACTCGAGCAGGTGAACACCCTGGTCGCCGGCCTGGCGCTGCAGCTCCGCGGCCTCGATCTCCAGGGGGGCCTGGACCAGACCGTGCATCCGGACCTTCCAGGCGGCGGCCGCGGGCAGCCGGTCGGGAGCGCCCGTGCGGATGAAGAAGCGGTCCTGCGGGATGACGAGCTGATCGCCCGAGAGGCGGGCCAGGTCGAGGATTCGGCGCTGCCCCAGGCCGGCGCCGAAGGTGACCTCCAACGGGAAGCGGTTCTCTCCGACGAAGGGCACCGTTCTCGACACCCGGCCGCCGGCAGCCGCCACCCGAGGCCAGAGGGCCGTGGCGGTCAGGCCGGTCGCGGCTTCGAGAAAGGCGCGCCGCGTCGTCTCGTAGGCCTGCTTCACCGGGACCCGGCCACGGCCCGCCGCGCTTCCTGAAGCCCGCTCACTTCGGCATCGGCCTGGCTCCAGTTGGCGAGGAGCTTCTGGTACTGCTTCCGCGCGGCCACCGCGTCGCCCGCCGCGGCCAGGGCACGGGCCCGTCCCAGCAGCGAGGCCGAGCGGTTGGGCCAGCGCTCGAGCGCGTGCTCGAAGGCGACGGCCGCCTCCCGAGGCCGGCCGACCTCGAGCAGGATTTCGCCGTAGAGCTCGATGGAGGGCTTGATCGGCCGGGGCGGGCCCAGGGGAGGTGGAAGAGCCTTCTCCACAGCCACGGCCTCTTCTGCGAGCTCGACCGCGCGCGAGGCGCGTCCTTGCCGGAGCTCCAGGATGGCCGCCACCTCGATCTCCATGATCGTGGCGTCGAGCTTGTGGTCCTGGGCGCGCCGCTGCAGCTCTTTCTGGGCCAGCGCCGCCACCTGGGGCAGGCCGGTCTGCGCGGCGCTCATGCCGATGGCGAAGAGTTCGGCCGAGGTGTTGAAGTTGGTTTCCTGCCGGAGGATCTCCCAGGAGCGCGTCTCCACGACGTACTGGGCGCGCATCACGGACTGGATCGCCTTGAGCCGGTCCGACCCCGTCTCCGCCACCGCGGGCTGGATCTGCTCCAGGGTCTCTCGCGCCCGCTGGAAACGGCCCTGCTGGAGGGCTTCGTAGCACAGCCAGGAGAGGCTGTGGTAGTCGCGCATGCCGATCCCGAAGCCGCGCCGCTTCGCCCACACCACGGACTCGGCGAAAGAGGCTTCGTCGGCGGCCGCCGCCTCGTGCCAGTGGCCGAGCTGTACGAACACGTGCGCGGGCATGTGGAGCGCGTGTGACGATTCGGGGGCGGCCTTGGCGTAGGCCCGCGCCGCGGGAAGCGCGAGCCGGGCGTGCTCGGGGTCGTCGTAGTTGTGGATGGTGTAGTGGAGCGCCCCCGGATGCCGGGGATTCTCGCGGAGCACCTTCTCCAGGATCATGGCCGCTCGAGCCTGGGTCTCGCTTCCCACGAGCGCGTGCTGATGGACCTCCTCGTTCGCCTCCGAGTAGAGGGCCGGGCTTCTGAGCGCGGTGGCGAGGAGGGCCAGGGCATAGAAGCAGGCCACCTCGTGATCGTCCGGGTAGCGTGCGTAGAGACGCTCCAGGGCCTGGGCGTAGGCAACATCGCGCGCCGGCTTGTCTCCCGCTCCGAACAGCACTTCGACCGCGGCCAGAAAGGCCTTCTCCTTCTCCGAGCCCGCGCGGGCGGCCCGCGCTTCTGGCGTCTTCGCCAGGCGCTCGAGGATGCGCCGGGCGGCTTCCAGGTCCTGGTTGAGCCAGAGGGTCTGGTTCTGGGCCATGGCCTCGCCCCAATACGCCATCGCGAACCCCCGGTCCTTGCTCTGGGCCTCCTGGAACTCGAGGATGGCTTCCTCGTAGGCGAAGTCGTGGAGCGCCGCCACGCCCCTGAGAAAGTGGCCCTGCGCCTCGGGCGCCCCCGTCGTCGGAAAGCGGACGCTTCCCAGGCCGCCGGTTTCGGTTCCGGGCGGGGCGAGGGCGAGGCTGCCGGCCAGCGCTCCCAGGACGGAGATCCATCGCAGCCACACGACGACAATAGTAGGCGAAGCCCGATCGGTCCCGCGCTCGCTCACGAAGGCTCCCGGTAGGCCTGCCCGCGACGGTAGAGGGCCAGCCGCCGGGCGATATCGTCCGCCAGGTCCTTCGCGCCGGGACGGGCCAGCGCGATGGCCGCGTCGGCCGTGACCTGAGCTTGCTCCCAGTCGCCGGAGGCTGCGTAGGCTGCGGCGAGCGCATCGAGGACGACCGGATCCCGATGCCGCGTCAGCTCCGCCGCGCGCTCGCCGAGCCTCACCGCCTCGGCCGGGTTGCGGACGCGGGCCAAGGGGTGGGTGGCCAGGATCCACGCCATCTCGCTCATCGGCGCCGCCCAGTCGGCGCGGCCTTCGAGCGCCGCCCGGAAATGCACGAGCGCCTGTTCGCGGTCTCCCGTCATGCGCAGGACGAGGCCGAGGTTGTTGTGGGCCTCCTGGTTGTGGGGCTCCGCCTTCAAGGCCGCCTGGAAGTGGCGTACGGCCTCGGGCAGGCGCCCCCGCGCGCCGAGAAGGCTGCCCAGGCTGTTGTGCGCCGCCGCCAGTTCGGGATCGATGGCGAGCGCGCGGCGATAGTGCTGTTCGGCCTCG
>CAYTWT010000163.1:0-1579 GCA_964442185.1 uncultured Acidobacteriota bacterium | reverse complement strand
TCCCGTGCGACGAGGCTCTTCCCGTTGCCGTGTTCACACACGAAAACGACGGTCCCCGGGAGTTCTGGCCTACGAGGCTTGCCCTGGGCGAGCGCTGCGGCCGAAATGAACGACAGGGTAGTAAACAGCGTCAGATTCATGCCTTCACCTCCAGGAAACGAGTCGTGGCGATCAGTCGCGAGTCCACCGCTCAGCTCCCGAGCTCTACGCAAAGCCCGAGGCCAGCCGCGACGGCTCTCTCGTAGACGAGCGCAGCTGCCGCCACATCTTCGAGCGCCGTCCCCGTGGAGTCGAAGATCGTGATCTCCTGCTCCGAACGACGCCCCGGCTTCCGTCCGGTCACCACGTCGGCCAGTTCCGCATGAACGGACTCCCGAGTGAGAACGCCCGCCTCCAGGGCGTGATGCAGCTCCCCGATGGAGGCGCACTGCTCGAGGACGTCCACGACGACCACCGCCTGTGCCATCAGCAGCGGATCCAGCTCCTGCTTGTCGGAACTGTCCGCGCCGACCGCCGCCACGAAGGTTCCCGGAACCACGTGCTCGCGCAGCAGGAACGGGGCCCGCGACGGAGTGCAGGTCACGCACACGTCGCTGCTCCGAACCGCCTCCGCATGGTCCCGGGTCGGCGTGATCCCGAAACCCAGCTCTCCCGATAGCTCCCGCGCGAAGTCCCGGGCCTTCGCCTCTTCCAGATCGAATGCGTAGCCACGTCGCAAGGGCAACACGCGGGCCAGCGCCCGGAGTTGCTCGCGGCCCTGGCTCCCGCAGCCGCAGACAGTGACCGTGCTCGCGTCCTGACGCGCCAACCACTTCGCGGCCACGGCCGTGGCCGCAGCCGTGCGGCGCGCCGTGACCTCCATCGAGTCCATCACCGCCAGCGGGCAGCCGTTGTCGGCATCGCACAAGACGATCACGCCCTGGATGGCCGGCAGCCCATGGCGCCGCGGGTTGCCTGAGAAGTTGGCGTTGATCTTGGCGGCGAAGTAGAGGCGACCCAGCGCCAGCCCAGCGGCCTTGATGTGGAAGCCGCCTTCCCGCGCGGGGACACCGAGGACGCCCGGTGACAAGCTGCGGCCTTCGGCATGCAGGCGGAAAGCGGCCTCGACGGCAGCGATGCAGTCGTCCATGCCGAGGAGCTGCTGGACGTCCCGTCGGGTGAGAACGAGTGTGCTGCTCACACCGTCACCGCTTCCTCTTGAAATACTCGTAGAGCGATTCGAAGACTCCCCCGCCTGCCTCGATGCGCGCCTCGTCGCCCTTGTGGCGCAGGGCGGCGCCCACGATCAGCCGGTCGATGCCGACCGCTTCTGGCCGCGCGAACTTGGTGTCCTTCAAGTCGACGTCGTGGACGATCTCCCCGATCTGGCGCAGGGCGGAGTCCTTCACGGCAAAGCGGCGCAGGAGCACCTCGAAGGTACACATCTCCCCCTCGTGCGTGAACTCGGCCTCGAACATGTCGAAGCGCAACTCGCCGGCCTCGGGCGCGTACTGCCGGCCGTGGACGAACTTCAAGCGAGCCGCGGGATCGATGAAGCGCCGGATCAGCCAGGCGCTGGCGATGCGGTCGATGTGCACGC
>CAYTWT010000162.1:0-2232 GCA_964442185.1 uncultured Acidobacteriota bacterium | reverse complement strand
TGGAACCTCAACTCGGGCGCCTTCGGGATCAACCCCAGGGCGTGCGCGCGCCGGTAGAACTCGGACAGCCCCGCCGCTTCTTGCGTCCCCAGGGAATAGACGATGTTGGTGCGGAGGTAGCGCTCGTTGTCCGGGCCGCGTCCGGCCCCGTGGCCATTATAGGACGACGCGATCGCGGGCAGCGCCGCGAGCCCGGCTTGCAGCGACGCCTGGAGCCGCCCCACGTCGTCCGGCGTGAGCACGCCGAGGCGGCCCGCCCAGAACGCGAAGACGAACGGGAGCCCGGTCAGCTCCGCCCACTCCTCGCCCAGGTCCAGGCGCGGCACGTCGTCGTCGAAGTAGAGCGCGGGATCGCCGATCACGAGCGCGGCGTCCGCGGCCTCCAGCATCCGTGGGACCGAGGGCGCCATCGTCACGTACTCCGGGTCGCGGCCGAGGCGCTCGCGCAGCAGGATCCTCACCAAAGCAACGCTGGTCCGGCTCGAGTCGTCGAGCGCGACCCGCCGCACCGCCTCGAGCGGGCGCCGCAGGAACAGGCTCACCGAGCGCACCCGGCCGCGACTGCCGATCGCGACCCCGGGGACGATCGCGTAGTCGCCGAAGGCGTACTCCACCGACGGGATCATCCCGAGATCGATCTCCCCGGCGTGCAACCGCTCGGCCACCCGCGACGGCGCTTCGGCCACGATCTCGAAGCGCGTGTCGCTGCGGAGGCCGTGGAGGATCGGCTCGACGTTCAGGTACGGCACCACGCCGAGCCGGAGCGGTCTCACGCCCGCTACCACTCCTTGATCACGCCGAAGACCGTGTCCCGCTCGATCGGACGGCGTCCGGCTTCGCGGATCAAGCGCACCAATTCGTGGACGGTCATGGACTGGGCCGTCGGCGCACCCGCGTCGTGAGCGATCTTCTCCTCGGTCACGGTGCCGTCGATGTCGTCGGCGCCGAACGAGAGGCCGACCTGGGCGAGCCGCGGGCCGATCATGATCCAGTACGACTTGATGTGCGGGAAGTTGTCGAGCATCAGGCGGCCCACGGCGATCGCCTTCAGGTCCTCGAAACCGGTGGTCTCGGGCAGCTTCATGGCGGGCGCCTCCCACGGCTGGAAGGCGAGCGGGATATAGGTCACGAAGCCCCCGGTCTCGTCCTGCAGCTCGCGCAGGCGGATCAGGTGATCGACCCGGTCCTCGACCGTTTCGATGTGACCGTAGAGCATCGTGGCGTTGGTCGGGATGCCCTGCTTGTGGGCCTCGCGCATAACGTCCAGCCATTGCTTCGCGTCCGCCTTGCCCTGGATGATCTTGTCGCGCGTTTCCTTGGCGAAGATCTCGGCGCCCCCACCCGGCATCGAATCCAGGCCGGCCTGCTTCAACTCGCGGAGAACCTCCGCGACGCTCTTGCGATACAGCTTGTGGAAGAAGAACATCTCGACCGCCGTGAAGGCCTTGACGTGAACGTCGGGCCGGACGCGCTTGATGCCTTGCAGCATGTCGACGAAGTAGGCCCAGGGCAAGTCCGGGTGCAGGCCGCCGACGATGTGGATCTCGCGCACGGTCCTCGGGAGCTTGCCGACGTTGTCGAAGATCTCCTCGAGCTTCATCGTGTAGGCGCGCGGCTCGTTCTTCTTCGCGGCGAAGGCGCAGAAATCGCACGTCGCGACGCACACGTTGGTGTGGTTGATGTGGGTGTTCCACACGAAGTACGCGACGTCGCCGTGGCGCTTCTCGCGCAGGTGGTTGGCGAGCTGCCCGAGCCCGAGCAGGTCGTGGCTCCGGTACAGGGCGACACCGTCCTCGAAGGACAAGCGCCTGCCGCCCAGTACTTTCTCGCGGATCGGCTGGAGGGTGTCGTCAGTCAGGCGCGCTTCGACGAGTGCCGTAGCCATGGTCCAAGGGCGAGCCTACCATCCGCGGAGCGCCGCGGGCAAGATCGAGGCTCGCCTCAACGCGTCGCGGTGAGGGGCTCGCGGGCCGTCTTCAGGTTCTCCCTCAGTCCTCGGCCCCAGCCAGCTTGCTCACGACGGTCCTTGGCGAATTCACGTTCGGCGCAGCGATGGCCGATGAACTTCTGACCAGCTGGGCGACGTGTAGGCCCCCCCTGTCGCCTCAGCTTGGCGCCTGTCCGAGCGGCAGATCCAGCGCCACGACCAGCGCCCGGTCCAGCTCGCGCAGCTTCCGCTCCGAGAGTGCGCCGACGAACGCTGTCAGCTTGCGCTTGAACATCAGCGCCAGG
>CAYTWT010000161.1:0-2192 GCA_964442185.1 uncultured Acidobacteriota bacterium | reverse complement strand
GCTTCCGCAGCCGAGGCCCCGCGGCCTCGTGCGGCTTCGTCGGGAGGCGGCGGTCGCTACGCGGTAGTCGGGGCCGTGGCTCTGCTCATGCTGGGAGGCGGCGGCTTCGTCGCGTGGCGGCTCGTGCAGTCGAAGCCTGCGCCGCCCTCGCCACCGCCCACGACGCTAGCCAGGGTGGCCGAAGTCCCAGCCATGACACTGGGCACGGCGCCGACCCCCCGAGCCACGGCGCCGCCCGAAACGGCCCCCGCACAGCCCGTGGTCGAGGAGCTGGTGACGATCGTCAAGTCCCCGCCACCGTCCGCCTCCCCCATCGCGCGCCCGTCGCCCGACACGAAGCCGACACCGCCAGCATCGAAGCCGACGCCGCCACCGAAGACGGCAACCGTCGCGCCGGCGCGGCCGGTCTCGCTCGAGGCGGCGCACGCGCAGCAGACGGCGGCGCAAGTGGCGTCGCTGCTGAGTCGGGCCCAAGCGGCCGCCGACGCGCGTGACTTCGAGGGCGCAGCGCAGGTCTACGAGGACGTCTTGAAGCTCGAGCCGCAGAACCCGCAAGCGATGGAAGGCCGAAGCACCGCGCAGACGGCGGCGCTGTCACTCAAGAAGACCTTCGTCGCCGGTAAGACCACGGTCCGCAGCGAGAAGGCCGCCAAGGGACCGGCCGGCTTCGACACCGAGGACGTCAGCGTCGCCAAGGCCCCCGACTACTCGGGCCGGATCGAATTCGAAGCGAACCCGAAGAACGTCAAGCCCGGGGACAACTACACGATCCGGGCCTATCTGATGAACGACGGGAAGAAGAGCTTCAAGCTGGGATCGGCCTCCGTCACGACGGCCGTGAACGGCGCCAAGTCGAGTGGCTCGGTCCAGACAAAGGTCAAGGAGATCGAGCCGCAGCAGCGCGTCCTGCTCGCCGAGATGCCGGGTGTATGGCAAGCGGGCACGACCAGTTGGTCGGCTGAGGTGCTGGTCTCCTCGAGCCGCGGCGACGCGTTCCGCAACGTCCTCACCTGGAAGTAGGAACTCCGGCTTCTCTCAAGGCACAAGAGACGACCCTCAACCAGGGCTCGTGAGCCGATCAGCGTTCGAGACGACGGGTTATCGGAACGGACTGGCGGGCGGAATTGTGGGCGGAGGCCTCGGGGTCGGGGTCGGCGTCGGCGTCGGCGTCGGCTTCGGCGTCGGCGTCGGCGTCGGCGTCGGACCCGGCGTCGGGGTCGGGGTCGGACCCGGTGTCGGACTGCCGACGATCACGACGGCGCCGACCACGCCAGCGCCGATGGCGCCCGCCACGATGGCCGCGATGGCCCCCGCACCGAGCGCACCCGCCGCGAAGCCGGCCGGGGCAATCGCCGCGCCGGTGGCGGCCGAGAAGACCTGGACAGGGCCCGGAGGGCCGAAGGGTGCGACTGGCTTATCGCCACACTGGTCAGCGCTTTCGACCACGTCGGCGACAATCTCGTTGCCCGTCACCTCGCCGAAGTCGGTGAAGGTCGCCTGCCAGTAGTACGTGATCGGGCTGGCGTCCAGCTTCGGGCGGGGCAGCTTGCCCACGCTCATGGCGCCCTCGCCAGGCCCGGCCTCGATGTAGTAATAGGCATCGCCTAGCGCGGACTTGAAGTAGACCCGTACGCGGGCGACCTTGTCGGCGGGCGTTACCAGGGCCGAAAGCAACGGGAACTCGCCTGTCACGAAGCACGTGAGCTCCGGCGAGAATCCGATCGTGCCGGCGCCCGGAGTTCCTTCCCCGGGGGTTGCCGCGGCGGGGTCCTGTCCCATCGGAACGGCGAGCGCCAGGAGGTCGATGCTCGCCGAGGCGACCCTTCCCGCAACCACCGGCAGAAGCGTCGGGGCACGTCCGACGACCAGGCCCTTGGAATTCTCGGTCGTTACCAGGTAGTGCCCAGGTGCCACCTGCGCTTGGAAGGAACCGGCGCCCGACGAGCGCGCCCGGTAGACGGCTCCCGAACTCGCGTCCATCAACACGACATCGATGCCAGCCAGCGGTCGGCCGCTGAGCGTCACGGTGCCTTCGACCTTTCCAAGCGCCGGAGCGGCGCTCAGCGAAACCGAAGGCAGCATCGCCATCAGGACCGCCAGAACGATCGACAGGCTCTTGCGCATTTACAGACCTCTCTGCAGGAATCGCCTCGTCTGAAGTGTAGCGCTTGGGCCAGGCCTTTGCAAGACCC
>CAYTWT010000160.1:0-2424 GCA_964442185.1 uncultured Acidobacteriota bacterium | reverse complement strand
GCGCGGGTGCAGAGAGGGTTCGCCACGGTAGTTGAGCTTGATCGAGCTGACGCCGATGTCCGCGCACTGCTGCAATAACCGGCCGTAGAGCACTGGGTCCATGTAGCCGCGCTGGTAGGTGTGCTCGTCGAAGCCCTGGGTGCGGATGTGCTCGTGGGTCCAGATCTGGCAGAAGCCCTGCGGATCCTCCTCGGAGCTGCCGCAGCGCAGGTCGCACACCGCGACGCTCTCGAGGTCCACGTGGACGGGATGGTCCGCCGCCTCGAGCGCGGTCTCGCGCCGGTCCCATTCCTTGCGGTAGGTCTCGTAGCGCTCGCTGCGCGTGGGAAGCCCACCGAGGATGCGGAAGGTAGGATCTTTGCTCACGGACGACCAGTCTAGCCCGAGGCCCGCCGAGCCCGGTAACCTGTTCGGACCCCGCCTGACAGCCTCGGCCCCTAAGCTGCCACCACAACTGGAGGGGGAGGCGCGCTCTTGAGCCAGCAACTGGTCGTGCGACCCGAGAACACCGAAGCGTCGCTGGTCGCGACGCTCAAGTCCCTCGAACTGACGAAGACGCTCGGCGACGAGCCGGTGCTGACGGCGCTCAAGCGCTTCCCGGCCGAGCCCCCGCGCTATGCCGATTTCCCCGAAGAGCTGGACGTGCGGCTCCTCGCGGTGCTCAAGGCCCGGGGCTACACGCAGCTCTACACGCACCAGCGCGCGGCCTACGACGCAGCGCGGGCGGGGGAGAGTTCGGTGGTGGTGACGCCCACGGCCTCGGGCAAGACGCTCTGCTACAACCTCCCGGTTCTCGACCGTATCTTGAAGGACCCCGATGCGCGGGCGCTGTACCTGTTTCCGACCAAGGCGCTCGCCCAGGACCAGCTCGCCGAGCTGTACGCCACGATCGAAGCGCTCGGCGCCGAGATCGGCACCTTTACCTACGACGGCGACACACCGCAAGACGCGCGCAAGGCGATCCGGGCGCGAGCCCACGTCGTGGTCACGAACCCCGACATGCTCCACAAGGGGATCCTGCCGCACCACACCAAGTGGGTGAAGCTGTTCGAGAACCTGCAGTACGTGATCGTGGACGAGCTGCACTCGCTGCGCGGCGTCTACGGCTCGCACGTCGCGAACATCTTCCGGCGGCTGCACCGACTTTGCCGCTTCTATGGCTCCTCGCCGCAGTTCTTGTGCTCGTCGGCGACGATCGGCAACCCGAAGGAGCTGGCCGAGGCGCTCACCGGCCGCAGCATGCGCCTGATCGACGAGAACGGCGCGCCGCGCGGCGAGAAGTACTTCGCGATCTACAACCCGCCGGTGGTGAACCGGCAGCTGGGGATTCGCAAGTCCGCGCTGAACTCGGCCCGCGACATAGCGCTCTCGTTCCTGGGCAAGGGCCTGCAGACGATCGTGTTCGCGCCCTCGCGGCTCGCGACCGAGGTGCTCGTCACCTATCTGAAAGAAGCCCTCGAGCGGCAGCCGGGCTCCGAGGGCGTGATCCGCGGTTATCGCGGCGGCTATCTGCCGCTGAAGCGCCGCGAGATCGAGCGGGGCCTGCGCGAGGGCGCAGTGCTCGGTGTCGTCTCGACCAACGCGCTCGAGCTGGGCATCGACATTGGCTCGCTCGACGTGGCCGTGCTCGTCGGCTACCCGGGCAGCGTCGCCTCGACCTGGCAGCAGGCGGGGCGCGCGGGCCGGCGCCAGGGCGCCTCGGTCGCGGTGCTGGTGGCGAACTCGTCCCCGCTCAACCAGTTCATCGCCAAGCACCCCGAGTACTTCTTCGGCTCGCCGATCGAGCAGGGGCGTATCAACCCGGACAACCTGCAGCTGCTCGTGAACCACGTGAAGTGCGCCGCTTTCGAGCTGCCCTTCGAGGCGGGCGAGGGCTTCGGCAAGGAAGACCTGGGCGAGGTCCTGAAGTTCCTCGAAGAAGAACGCGTCGTGCACCGGGCGGGGGAGCGCTGGCACTGGACGAGCGAGAGCTACCCGGCCGACGCGGTCTCGCTGCGCAGCATCTCCTCGGACAACTTCGTGGTGCAGGACATCACCCGGGAGCCGCGCATCATCGCCGAGGTCGACTACGACAGCGCGCCGACGATGGTCCACGAGAAGGCCGTCTACATATTGGAAGGCAAGAGCTACTTCGTGGAGAAATACGATCACGCGGAGCGGCGCGTCCACGTCCGCGAAGCCGACGTCGACTACTACACGGACGCGATTACCTACACCAAGGTCAAGATCCTCGAACGCTTCGAGGAGGAGGCGGTCCAGAACGCGCGGCGCAACCATGGTGAAGTGCACGTGACGTCGCAGGTGGTGGGCTTCAAGAAGATCAAGTTCCACACGAACGAGAACGTGGGCTCGGGCGAGCTGCAGATGCCCGAAAACGAGATGCACACCACGTCCTACTGGCTCACGATTCCGCGCGAGCTCATG
>CAYTWT010000159.1:0-4615 GCA_964442185.1 uncultured Acidobacteriota bacterium | reverse complement strand
CGCCTTGATCGCCTCGCGTTCGCAGATCTCCCGCCCGATCGTCGCCGTGATCCGTTCCCCGGGGGGTCGCCCCATGAAGCCCAGCGTCTGGCGGATGCGCTCGTCGGAGACGATGTTGAGGAACGGCGACTGCCCGAGCTGGACGGCGAGAGCCTGGCGCAGCGTGCCGTCGAAGACAGCATCGCCGGTCGTGTTCACGAAATCGGCGATCAGCACCTCGTCACGCTCGGTCAGCGCCTGGCCGCGCCCGACACGCAGAAACGTCCCGGCGACGATCGCCACCACCACGAGACCGGCCGCGACGAAGCGCGAGCGGCGCGTTGGCAACACGCGCGCGACGCTAGTGGAGATCGCGCTGCGGGTCCCCGACGACGTCGCCGCCGCCGGCGCAGCGGGCTGGGAGGGCGGCGCGGCTGCGCTGTCGACCATGGCCCGTGATGCCGAGCGTCCCGAGTCGCTGTCGCGCTTGAGCCGTCGCAGGTCGGCCTGCATGTCGGCGGCGGTCTGGTAGCGCAGCTTCTGGTCCTTCTCCAGGGCCTTCAGGATGATCCGCTCCAGCTCGGCCGGCAGGTTGGGATTGATCCGCTGCGGCGGGAGAGGCGCCTTGCCCAGAATCGCCTCGAACACGACCGCCGATGTGGTTCCGGGGAACGCCTGGCGGCCCGTCGCCATCTCGTACAGGACGATGCCGAAGGAGAAGAGGTCGCTGCGCGCGTCCAGCTCCTTGCCGCGGGCCTGCTCGGGCGACATGTAGGCGATCGTGCCGACCGCCGCGCCGGGGCTCGTCAGATGCTCAGCCTCAGCCACCCGGGTCGGCAGCGCCGAGTCCGCACCCGACTTGCCCGGCATCAGCTTGGCGAGGCCGAAATCCAACACCTTCGCCTGGCCGCGGCGAGTGACGAAGATGTTGGCGGGCTTGATGTCGCGGTGGAGGATCCCCTTTGCGTGCGCGGTGTCGAGGGCGTCGGCGATCTGGATGGCCTGGTCCAGCAGCGCTTCGGTCTCGACGGCCTGGCCGCCGATCAGGTGCTTGAGTGTCTGTCCCTCCAGCAGCTCCATGACGATGAAGTGCTGCCCTTCGTGCACGTCGACGTCGTGGATGACGCAGATGTTCGGATGGTCCAGGGCCGAGGCTGCCCGGGCTTCCCGCTGAAAGCGTTCGACGGCCGCGGGGTCCTGGGACGTCTCCGGCGGGAGGAACTTGAGCGCGACGCTGCGCCCGAGCCGCGTATCCTCGGCCCGGTAGACGACGCCCATGCCGCCGCCGCCCAGCTTCTCGACGACACGGTAGTGCGAGACGGTCTGGCCGAGCATGCGGGATTGTATCCCCGAGCGGCCGCGTTCAAGCCTTTGGTCGCCCGTCTCCGCTAGAATCCGGCTCAGTCGCGCGAGCATCCGCGCGAACCGACTGACACCAACGTCTCAGGAGAAAACCAATGCGCTTCCACCCGCTCTTCTTCCCGGCAGCCGCTTCGGCAGCCGTCGTCCTCGCGCTCGCGACGCCCGCCCGCGCGCAGGACGTTCCCGACATCCCGTACCAGAAGTACGTGCTCGGCAACGGCCTGACACTAATCGTCCACGAGGACCACAAGGCCCCGATCGTGGCCGTGAACCTCTGGTATCACGTGGGCTCGAAGAACGAGAAGGCGGGCAAGACCGGCTTCGCCCACCTCTTCGAGCACCTGATGTTCCAGAAGAGCGAGAACAACCGGGCCGACTACATCGCGACCCTGGAGGCGCTCGGCGCCACCGACCTGAACGGCACCACCAACAACGACCGTACGAACTACTTCCAGAACGTGCCGGTCACGGCCCTCGATACCGTGCTGTGGCTCGAGTCCGATCGCATGGGCCACCTGCTCGGCGCGATCGACCAGAGCGTCCTCGACGAGCAGCGCGGCGTCGTGCAGAACGAGAAGCGGCAGGGCGAGAACCAGCCTTACGGCCTCGCCTACGATCTCATCACCCACGCAAGCTACCCCAAAGGCCACCCCTATTCGTGGACGGTGATCGGGTCGATGGAGGACCTGAACGCGGCCTCCCTCGACGACGTGAAGGAGTGGTTCCGGACCTACTACGGGGCGGCCAACGCCAGCCTCGTGGTCGCGGGGGACGTGAAGGCCGAGGAGGTGAAGGTGCTTGTCGAGAAGTACTTCGGCGACATCCCGCCGGGTCCGCCGATCGCGAAACACCAGACCTGGGTGGCGAAGCGCAGCGGCGTCCACCGCCAGGTCCTCCAGGATCGCGTGCCCCAGGCGCGCCTCTACAAAGTCTGGAACACGGCGGAGTGGGGTACGCAGGACGACGTCCGGCTGAGCCTGGTGGCCTCGGTGCTGGCGTCGGGGCGCACTTCTCGGCTTTACAAGCGCCTCGTCTACGACGACCAGATCGCGACCCAGGTGTCGGCGGTCCAGGACGCGAGCGAGATCGGCTCGAGCTTCATCATCCAGGCGACGGCGCGGCCCGGGGTCGAGCTGGCACGGGTCGAAGCGGCGATCGACGAGGAGCTTCGACGCTTCCTCGCCGAAGGACCGAAGCCCGAGGAGGTGCAGCGGGCCCGCACCGAAGAGCTCGCCGGCTTCGTTCGCGGCGTCGAGCGGATTGGCGGTTTTGGCGGGAAGTCGGACGTCCTGGCCCAGAGCCAGGTCTGGGGCGGGGAGCCCCATGCCTGGAAGAAGCGCCTCGAGCGGGTGAAGGCCGCGACCCCGGCCGAACTCGGAGCTGCCGCGAAGGAGTGGCTCTCGGACGGCGTCTACGCTCTCGAGGTTCATCCCTTCCCGGACATGGCTGAAGGCAAGTCAGGCGCCGATCGCTCGAAGAAGCCGGAACCCGGAACTCCGCCGGCCGCGGCCTTCCCAGCGTTCCAGCGCGCGACCCTCAAGAACGGCCTCGAGCTGGTGCTCGCCGAGCGCCACGCGGTGCCGGTCGTCAACTTCGATCTCCTGGTCGACGCCGGCTACGCGTCGGACCAGCTAGCACTTCCCGGGACGGCCAAGCTCGCGGGCAACATGCTCGACCAGGGGACGAAGACCCGCTCCTCGCTCGAGATCGCGGAAGCACTCGCCCAGCTGGGCGCAAACCTCGCCACGAGCTCGAGCGTCGACACCACGACCGTGACGCTCTCGGCCTTGAAGGCCAACCTCGACAAGTCCCTCGAACTCTACGCCGACGTGATCCAGAACCCGAGCTTCCCCCAGGCCGACTTCGAGCGCCTGAAGAGCCAGCAGTCCGCCCTGATCCAGCGTGAGAAGGTGCAGCCCAACTCCATGGCCTTGCGGGTGCTGCCGAAGCTGCTCTACGGCGAAGGCCACGCCTACGCGACGCCGCTCACCGGCTCGGGCACGGCGGCCTCGGTGGCGAAGATCACCCGCGACGACGCAGAGCATTTCCACGCCACGTGGTTCCGGCCCAATAACGCGACGCTGGTGGTGGTGGGCGACACCTCCCTCGCCGAGATCCAGCCGAGGCTCGAGAAGCTGTTCGCGACGTGGGCGAAGGGCGAGGCGCCGAAGAAGAACATCGGCACGGCCCGAGGGCCCGCGGCCACCGCCGTCTACATCCTCGACCGGCCCGGCGCCCAGCAGTCGGTGATCTTCGCCGGCCAACTCGCCCCGCCCAAGGCGAACCCGAAGGAGATCGCGATCGAGGCCATGAACACCGTCCTCGGGGGCCAGTTCTCGGCGCGGCTCAACATGAACCTGCGCGAGGACAAGCACTGGAGCTACGGGGCCTATACCTTCTTCTTCGACGCCCGCGGTCAGCGCCCCTTCTTCGCCTACGCCCCCGTGCAGACCGACAAGACGAAGGAGGCCCTGGCCGAGGTCGTGAAGGAGCTCACGGACGTGCGCGGCAGCAAGCCGCCGACGGCGGATGAGCTCGCCCTCGCGAAGAACACCGCGACGCTCACGCTTCCGGGCCAGTGGGAGACGGCCGACGCGGTAGCCGGCTCGCTCAGCCAGATCGTGACGTACGGGCTCGACGAGCACTACTTCGACACCTACGCCACGCGGGTCGCGGCCCTGGGAGTGAAGGATCTCGCGGACGCTGCCCAGCTCGTCGAACCCGCGCGGATGATCTACGTGGTCGTCGGGGACCGTGCCAAGGTCGAGGCCAGCGTCCGCGAGCTGAACCTGGGCCCCGTGAAGTTTCTTGACGCGGACGGGAACGTGTTGCCGTAATCCTTCTGGTCAGAGCGACCTCAGGCAGAACGCTTCAGCGCGCTGCCCGAAGCCTCAGCTCGTGGAGCCGGACGCCGGGCGCGTCCGCCACGAGGCGCAGTTCGTTGTCGCCGCGAAACAGCACGCCGCTTGGCAGCACGACCCGCTGCTTCGACGGCTCCGCTGTCAGCTCGAACTCGCCCACGCCGTGACCGTTCAGCACCAGCCGTACGCGCATCGGCGTCTCCGAACTCGCCACGAGGCCCAGCCTCAAGTCCTCGGGCTGCAAGCAGGGAAGGACCAGTGATGCTTCGCGTTCGCGCGTGATGACCGGCCCCGCGCCGTACTGGGCCTTCGGTCCGAAGCCGTCCTTCAGGAACCAACGCATCCGACCCGCGAGCTCCGGCAAGGTCTTGCCGGGCACGAAGCTGCGCCTTTCGGGGTCGAGATCGACCGCG
>CAYTWT010000158.1:0-35263 GCA_964442185.1 uncultured Acidobacteriota bacterium | reverse complement strand
ACTAACCGAAGGTGCGGTACTCGTCCAGGATGAAGTGGATCGGGTTCTGGGCCTGATCGCGAACCCACACTTCGTAATGCAGGTGCGGCGCGGTGGAGCGTCCCGTGCTGCCGACGAAGGCGATGACATCGCCACGCCTGACGCGCTGCCCGAGCCGGACGTTGTAGCTCGAAAGGTGGCCATATCGGGTCACGACGCCGTACTGGTGATTGAGCACGAGGGCGTTGCCGTAGCCACCCTTCGCCGCCGTCGAGATCACGATGCCGTCGGCCGGGGCCAGAACCCTGGTCCCGATCGGAGCCGAGACGTCGATGCCCGGATGGAAATCGCGCTGTCCCGTGAACGGGTCGATGCGGTTTCCGAAGCCGGCGGACAGATAGCCGTGGACGGGCCACACGGAAGGCGTCAAAGCCAGCAGGATCGACTGGTCCTTGTAGAACTGTTCCAGCTTGGTCGACTTCTCAGTCAGGCTCGAGAGGTTCGCGTCCATGTTGCTGATGGAGAAGGTCGGGGCCTGGGACTCGACGCCCGAGCCGCCCCCGACGCCGCCCACCTGGGCATCGGGCAACGCCTGCTCGAGCCCGGCCATGACGCCGAGCTTGTTCACGATGCTCTGGAGGTTCTGCACCTTCGCGTGAAGGCGCTGACGGCTGGACTCGTACTCCTTTTGGCGGCTCAGGATCGCGTCGTTCTCGGCCTTTATCTGTCGTAACTGTCGGACCTCGGTCGCGATCCGCGCGTAGTGAAGACCGAGACTCCCGGTGAGCAGGGCTCCCGTCGTGACCCCAACGGCAACCCAGCGGGTGACGCGGACCGACACCTGGAGCTTCCGAAAGCGTGCCTTGGCGTGGGGGACGACGATGAGGGTATAGAATTCGTTTGCCATCCACTCTCCGGAGGGTGCCGTGGGCCCGAGAAACCTGGGAAGGCTACCACAGCCCCTTTTGGCCGGTCAACCCCATTTTTCCAATGCATTGAAAGAGATCGCGCTAGTCGAGGGTACCGCCCAGGCCCCGGAACTGAAGCGCCTCTGCGATGTGGCGCCCTCCGACCGTCACGGATTCGTCGAGATCGGCGATCGTCCTGGCCACCCGCAGCATCCGGTCATGACCCCGCCCGGTCAGGCCGAGGCGATCCACGGCGGCAGCCAACAGCGCCTGGCCCTCGGCCTCGGGCCAAGCCACCTCGCGCAGTTGGCAGGTGGACAGTTCGGCATTCGCGACTCCGGTTCGGAGTTCCTGGAGGGCTCGTGCCCGGCACACCCGGCTGGCTACGCTGAACGAGTCTTCGCCCGGCGGCCCCGTCATCTCGGCGTAGGGCACTGCCGGGACCTCGGCCCTGAGGTCGATGCGATCGAGCACCGGGCCCGAGATCCTCGCCCCGTAGGCCCGCACCTGGCCGGGGCTGCAGCGGCAGACCCGCCGGGTGTCGCCGTACCAGCCGCAAGGGCACGGGTTCATGGCTGCGATGAGCTGGAAGCGCGCAGGGAAACGGAACGACCCGCGGCTGCGGGCGATGCTGACCCAGCGCTCCTCGAGAGGCTGCCGCAGGGCTTCGAGGACGTTGCGCCGGAACTCTGGCAGCTCGTCGAGGAACAGCACGCCGTTGTGCGCGAGGCTCACCTCGCCCGGGCGTGGGATCGAGCCGCCGCCCACGAGCGCCGCGTCGCTCGCCGAGTGGTGGGGCGCGCGCAGCGGGCAGCGGCCGCTCAGCGCCACTGGAAGCCCGGCGGCCGAGTGAATCGTCGCGGTCTCGAGCGCCTGGTCCTGGGAGAGCGGCGGAAGCAGGCCGGGCAGGCGCCGCGCGAGCATCGTCTTGCCGGAGCCTGGGGGGCCGAGCAGGAGCAGATTGTGGCCGCCCGCTGCCGCGATCTCGAGGGCGCGCCGGGCCAGAGCCTGGCCGCGGACATCGGCGAGGTCGGGAAGGGAGGGTGGCGGCGCTGCGGCTTGCGTCGTTACCGGTGGTTTCGGACGCTGGGTGGCGCCCGCGAGCTCAACGGCCTCGCGCAGGCCGCGCACGGCATGGATCTCGAGGCCTGACAGGAGCCGCGCCTCGTTCGCGTTTTCGACCGGCACGATCGCAGCGCTCACCCCAGCGCGCCGGGCCGCCAGCAGCATCGGCAAGATGCCCACGACGCCTCGCAGCGAACCGTCGAGGGCGAGCTCGCCGGTCAGCAGGACGGAGCACAGAGGCTCCGGCGGGACGATGCCGTCCGCGGCCAGCAGGCCGACTGCGGTGGCCAGATCGAAGCCGGGCCCGATCTTGCGAAGCCTGGCGGGCGCCAGGTTCACCGTGATACGGCGGTCCCACTTGAACGCGTAGCCGCAATTCCGGAGCGCGGCGCGAACACGGCCTTCGCTCTCGCGCACCGAGGAATCGGGAAGGCCGAGCATCGTGAAGCCGGGAAAACCGGACGCCGTGTCGGTCTCGACCCGCACCAGATGCGCGTCGACACCGAGAACGGCCGCCGTCAGAGCAGTGGCAAGCAAGGGACCCTCCTCCTCGGATCAGGGCAGCGGGAGAGTCCGCGCTTTGAACGAAGCCGAGCCTAACCCGGACCCAGGGCAACGGAGGTCCGAAGTGCGCGGTCGTTAATTCTTCCTGTAAATGGTCAGCAGGCTGCCGGCGGCGATCCGCGTGCTGCGCAGGCGGTTCCACGACTGCAGCTCGCGCACCGTGGTCCCGTACTCGCTCGCGATCGTGCCGAGCGTGTCGCCGGGCCGGATCCGGTATCTGAGCGGCGTGCGGTCCGTGGCGCTTGCGTTCGAGGCGCGCGTGAGCGTGGTCGCGGCCGTTCGCGTCGCCGTGCTGGCCGGCCTTGGCTCGATCGGGATGATCAGCTGCGTGCCCGTAGAGAGCGCCTTCTTGGTGGAGATGCCGTTGGCGTCGGCCAGGTCCTGGGTCCGGATGGCGTACTTCTTCGCGACTGAGGAGAGCGTTTGCCCGCGTGCCACGATGTGGGTCCGGAACTGCACCCGCTTCTCCGCAGGCAAGCCGCCGAGGCACTCCGAGAGCTGCGCAGCGCGACCCTCGGGCACGCGGAGCCGGTAGCTTTCCGTCGCGGGTGTCGCGAGCCGCCGCAACTCGGGGTTGAAGGCGCGCACGTCGTCGAGCGGGGTCTCCAGGCATTCGGCGATGACGCGAAGGTCCACCGGCCCGGCCACCGCCACGCTGTCGTAGGCGAGCGGAGCCTCGGGCAAGACGCTGAAGCCGTACTTCTCCGGGGCCTTGGCCACCACGATCGCCGCGTGGATCATCGGAACATAGTTGCGGGTCTCTCTGCGGAAGGCGGAGCGGGTCCGCGCCAGCTCCCAGAAGTCGCGCGTCCCGTAGCGACTGATGCCGCGCAGGACCTTGGACTCGCCCGCGTTGTAGCCCGCGAGCGCCAGGTTCCAGTCGCCCAGCAGCGCGTACAGCTCCTTCAGGTACTTGGCCGCTGCGCGAGTGGCCTTCTCGGGATCGCCCCGCTCGTCGACCCACCAATCCTGCTGCAAGCCATAGCGCTTGCCGGTGGCGGGGATGAACTGGAAGACGCCCTTGGCCTTGGCACGGGACAGGGCGTTCGTCTTGAAGGCGCTCTCGACGAGCGCCAGGTACGCCAGGTCTCGAGGGATGCCATGGGCCGCGAAGACCTCCCGGATGTCGGGAAGATAGCGGCCCCCGCGCACGAGAGCCTCGGAGAACCAATCTCGCAGGCGCCCCTGGTAGAGATCGATGCAGGCCAGCGTCCGGTCGTTGAGCTCGACGGGGAAATCATTGACCTCCGCCTGAACCGCCTCCTCGGCCGTGCGGCGGGTCTCGTCGCTCGGGGCCGCCTCGGCTACGGCGAGTTCGCCCACCTCGTCGATCGAGGCCGGTTCTGACAGCGGCTCCGTGAAACCGTCACCGGCGGCGAGAGCCTCGATCTCGCGCAGGTGGATCGCGTCGAGGGTGCGGCGGTAGGCGTCGGCCAGTTGCGGCGCCCCGTAGGCGCCGCCGGGCGCGGTCAGGTACACGTCCACCGCGACGTCGAACTCTTCGCGAGCCTTGTTGAGGTGGCCCTGGCGTAGCTCGCCGATGCCGGACTCGAGATGTCGGTCGGCTTGCTCGATCAGTCGGGCCGAAGGGTCGCCAGGAGCGGGCTTGTCTGGAGTGGCGGGAGCGCTGCGCGTCGCGACCGCGGTGCCATGACCACAGGCCGCGCCGAGCACCGCAAACGCAACGAGAATCCCCTTCCGGCAGCCGGCCAGTTTCAACGCCACCCCGTATCGATTGACGGCAGGCTGAAATCGTAACACGACCGCCACGCGCTCCGCGCCGTCTTCAAACTTCGAATTCGAAAACGCCCCGGCCCTCAGCCAGATCGCGCGCCGAGGGGGTGAGAATGGCCTTGGGCGAGAGGCGCAGGCGCCGGCCCTCGGTGAGCGCGCGACGCACGTCGGCCTCGCAGACGAAGTCGAGCGCCGGACCCGGGCTGGGGCCGCCCGAGCGCCCGGCGGACCGGATTCCGAAGGCCAGCCGCTTCACGTTGAGCAGATGCAGAGGCGTGATGTTGTCGGAGGTGATGTTGCCCGCAGGCGCTCCACAGCCGAGGCTCATCGACGGCGCCAGGCCGGTCGTGTAGCCGGTTGCGCCCATCGAAGTCTGCGAGTTGGCGATCACGCGGAACACGGGCGTGCGCATCGCGAACTCGCGGATCACAGCCTCGTCGCGGCTGTGGATCCCGGCGGTGTGCCCGAGTCCGCCAAAGCGCAGCAGCTCGAGGCAACGCTCCGAGCCCTCACGCCAATCGCGCACGGTATAGAAGGCCAGGATCGGCGCGAGCTTCTCGATCGAGAGCGGGAAGTCGCGCCCGACACCGGTGAGCGGGGCGAGCAACGCCCGTGTTTCAGCCGGTACCGCGATCCCCGCCTTGTGTGCGATGAGCGTGGCTGGGCGGCCGACGATTTCGGGATTCGCCAGGCGCTGCTCGGTGACGGCGATCCGAGCCACCGCGGCGGCCTCGGCCGGCCCCAGGAAATAGCCACCCTGGCGCGTGGCTTCCGCCACGACCTCTTCCCGGATCGCCTCGTCGCACACCAGCGCTTGCTCCGAGGAGCACAGCGTCCCGTAGTCGAAGGTCTTGCCATTCAGGACATCGGCCACGGCCTTCTTCACGTCGGCCGTGCGCTCGATGTACGCCGGCACGTTGCCCGGCCCGACGCCATAGGCCGGCTTTCCAGACGAATACGCCGCGCGCACCAGGCCGATGCCGCCGGTCGCCAGGATGACACTCGTGTCGCGGCAGCGCATCAGCTCCTGCGTGCCTTCGAGGCTCACTTCCGTCATACAGGAGAGCGCGCCAGCGGGCAGGCCCGCGGCTTCGGCGGCTCGGATCATTACGCGCGCGGTCTCCAGGATGCAGCCCTTCGCCGCAGGGTGCGGGGACAGCACCACTGCGTTGCGGGCCTTGATTCCGATCAGGGCCTTGAAGATCGCGGTGGAGGTCGGGTTCGTGGACGGGATCACGGCCGCGACCACGCCCATGGGCTCGGCGATCTCGGCCACACGGCTCGCGCGGTCCTCACGCAGCACGCCAACCGTTCGCAGCGGCCGGATGAAGGCGTGAACGGTCACGGCGGAGAACAGGTTCTTCGTGGTCTTGTCGGCCACGTTGCCGAAGCCGGTCTCTTCGTGGGCGAGCCGGCCGAGACGCTCGGCCTCGACGCGCGCGGCGGCGGCCATCGCGTCGACGACGCGATCGACCTCCTCTTGCGAGAAGGCGGCGAGCCCCTTCTGGGCCTCGCGCGCTCGCGCGGCGAGGGCTCGTGCCTCGTCGATGGACTTCGTGGCCAAGCCGCGGGCGTTATATCACGAGGCGGACCTAAAGCTTCGAGGCGGAGCAGCGTTGACAAGGATGCCCCGAAGTCTCTAGAATCCAGGGGTTTTGGCCACAGGAGAATTGATCATGCAGCGACGTTCGTGGAGGGCCGGCGCGGTAGTCGCGCTCGCAGCCCTCGCCCTGATGCCCGCTTGCAAGCGGCGCTCCGCAGAGGTGAATCCGATCGTGCCCTCGTTCCAGGTCAACCGGGCCAAGGCCCCCCTGGGCAGCGCGATCGAGATGACCTACACCTGGACGCTGGAGGCGAATGCCAAGAAGCTTGGCGAGTACCGGGCACTCGTTCACTTCCTGGACTCCCACAAGGTCGTGCTGTTCACGGACGACCATCTGCCGCCCACGCCGACGACAGGCTGGGAGCCCGGGCAGACGATCAGCTACAAGCGCACGGTCTTCATTCCCGTCTACCCGTACGTTGGCGACGTGAGCGTCGTGATGGGACTCTATCCCGCCCAGGGCAAGGGCGAGCGCGTGGCCCTCAAGGGTGAAGACGTCGGCCTGCGGGCCTACAAGGTCGGCATGATGGAATTCCAGCCCCAGACCGAGAACATCTTCCTGGTCTACAAGGACGGCTGGCACAACCCCGAGACGAGCCCCCAGAACCCAGGCCTCGAGCGCACCTGGACGAAGCAGGACGCGCTCGTGTCCTTCAAGAATCCGAAGCAAGAGGTGGTCGTCTATCTCGAGGCCGACACCTGCGTGAAGTGCTTCACGCAGCCGCCGGTCCTGACGCTGGCCGTGGGGACCAAGGTGGGAGTGACGATCCCGATCGAGAACGGGGATCTGCTCTTGAAGAAGGTCCGCGTGAAGGCCGAAGACCTCGGCGCCGAAGACTGGGTCGACCTTCGGCTCAGCATGAACCAGTCCTTCGTCCCCAAGAACCTGACTCCGCCGCAGAACGACGATCGGGAACTGGGGCTGATGGTTTCGCACTTGTTCGTAGCCGAGGCCGGCAAGCTGGGCACGTTGCCCGAGGGCAGCGTCGTGGACGCGGTTCCGATGGTGCTGCCGGCTCTAGCGAAGACCGTGGCCAAGACGCCGGTCAAGGTCGCTCCCGCCGGCGCCCCGGCGCCGCCGGCGAGCCCGAGCCCGGCTGCCGAGAAGAAACCCAAGCAGCATAGGTAGGCAGGCTAACGGCGGTCTGGCGCCCGCCGTTACAATCTCGCCAATGGCCGACCCCTTCGCGCCGCAGGACGGCAACGTCGACGTCGTTGCGGTGATGGAAGCGATCCGCGAACGCATCCAGCGCCGCGCGGATGCGGCCCCGCTGCAAGAGGCGGTCGCCCGTCGCCTCCGGGCGCTTGCGGACTCGGACCGGCTGGATCCGGAACTGCTCGAAAGCCTCCTCGCTGGCGATGCTCGCTGGAACCTCGCGGCGGACTACAAGATCGTGACTCACCGCCGCGGCCTCGCCGCCAGCGTGGTGGTCGGAGCGAAGCGGCTGCTGCGGCCTTTCATCCGTTTCTACACCGACCCGCTCGTCGAGCGCCAGGCACAGATCAACCAGTACCTGCTCCACGTCATCGAGACGCTCTTGGAGGAGACGACACGACTGCGACGGGACCTGTCGAAGTCGAAAAGCGATGAGACATAATTCACTCCGCCGCGAGCGGCTGGGGGGGAGCGCTTTGCGCGCGGGGGGGTGCGTCGTGCCAGTACCCCCCCGGACTTCCAAGTGAGGCTGGCGTTCGTAGTCCAGCGCTACGGTCCAGAGGTGGCGGGCGGGGCGGAACTGCACTGTCGCTGGGTGGCGGAGCAGTTGGCGCGCCGCCACCAGGTCGAGGTCTTCACCACCCAGGCCCTCGACCACGTGGGCTGGACCCACGGCTATCCTGCCGGCACGGCGAACGTGAACGGCATTCCCGTCCACCGCTTCGCGGTCGCGCGCGCCGCGAGCCCGCGTAAGATCGCCTCGCTCTCGACCCGCGTCTTCAGGCTACCCCACACCCGCGAGGACGAGGAGGCCTTCGTGCGGGCGCTGGGGCCCGAGTCGCCCGACCTCGTGGCGGCAGTGGCGGCCGCCCGCGAGCGCTTCGACGTGTTCGTGTTCTTCTCGTACCGTTACTACCACAGCTATTTCGGCCTATACGGCGTGCGCGAGAAGGCCGTGCTCGTGCCGACCGCCGAGGAGGACGACGCCCTCGGCCTCGGCGTCTATGCCGAGCTGTTCCGCATGCCGCGCGCGATCGCGTTCAACACGCCGGAGGAACGGGGGCTGATCGAGGCCGCCGCGGGCGGCACGAGCCTGCCGGGCCAGGTGGTGGGGTGCGGGCTCTCGCTGCCCGAGGCCCAGATGGCTCCCGAGGCCAACCAGCGCTTCGGGCTCACGCGACCCTTCCTTCTCTACCTGGGCCGGATCGAGCCGAACAAGGGCTGCGGGCTGCTCTTCGCCTACTTTCAGGCGCTGGCTCGCGACTCGGGCAGCGCTCTCGACCTGGTGCTCGCGGGTCGCGCCACGATGCCCCTGCCGGATCACCCCCGGATCCGCCACCTCGGCTTCGTGACCGAAGCGGAGAAGGTCGGGCTGCTCAAGGGCTGCGCTGCGCTCGTGATGCCGTCTCCCTACGAGAGCCTCTCGCTCGTGTTGCTGGAGGCCTGGGCGCTCGGCGCTCCGGTGCTGGCGAACGGCCGCTGCCGGGTACTGCGCGGGCAGTGCCTGCGCTCGGGCGGGGGACTGGCCTACCTCGGCTACGAAGAGTTCGCCGCGGCCGCCGGGCTTCTGCTCGAAAGGCCCGATCTCCGGGCTGCGCTGGGCCGCCAGGGTCGCGCCTACGTCGAACGCGAATATGCCTGGGAGGGCGTCCTCGCCAAGCTCGAGTTGGTTTTCGCGGAAGCGCTCTCCCCCAAGCTCGCGCCCGAGTGAGTCGGTGGCTCGGCGTGGCTTCTAGCTCTTGCCCTTGAGCTCGAGATCGAGGTGGAGCGTGAGGCGTTCCAGCTTCTTGTTGCCGACGAGCTTCAAGGTCAGGGCGTCCTGGACGACCTCTTCTCCGTTTTCGCCGTCGAAAACGAGATGCAGCCGCAGGCCGGAGGCACCCTTCAAGAGCTTGGCCGGGACGTCGACGGTGTTCTTTCGTCGCAGCTCCTGTTTCGAGTCGCGCTCCGAGGCGAGCATTTCCTGCAGGCGCCGGTCGGTGTTCCGTGCGTCCTTCGTCGCCACGGTCGCTGGCTTCGGAGTGCCCGTGACGGCGCGCAGGCGCTCGAGCTCGCTCTGGATGTCGAGGTGGCCCTTGGTCTCGACCGCGCGTACCAGGTGTTTGCCCGTGTCCTCCTCGGCGAATTCCACGTGAACGTCTTCGCCGTGGCTGGCGCCGCCCAGCAGATGCGAGAGCGGGTCCGCCGCCGAAACGGCACTCGGGGGACGTGGGCGCGGAGGTTCGAAGCTCACGAGCGCCGGTGGCGCGCTGGGCGGTGGGCTCAGCGCCGGGCTTGCCGCCGCGGCTGGCTCGGCGACGGCCAGGCGAGGGGTCTCGATGGCGAGCTTCTTCCGCGTCGACTGGATCGCAAGCCGGGAAATGCCCTTCAGTGTCTCGAAAACGCCGACGCCGTGGAACGCCGCCGCCTCGAACCACGGGAAGCGCTTCGGGTTCAGCGCCTCGTTGAGCTTCTCGACCGGGTAGATGTTGCGGATATCGCGCTTGTTGTACTGCATCACGAGCGGGATCCGCTCGACGCTGAGGCCCATCTCGGCCAGGTTGGTCGCGAGGTTCGCAAGCGACTGGAGGTTCGGCTCCAACGCCTCGACCTGGCTGTCGGCCACGAACACGACGCCGTCGACGCCCTTCAGGACCAGCTTGCGGGTGGCGTTGTAGAAGACCTGACCGGGCACGGTGTAGAGCTGCAGGCGCACCTTCATGCCGCCGATCACGCCCACATCGATCGGCAGCAGGTCGAAAAACAGCGTGCGGTCCGTCTCGGTTTCCAGGCTGATCATCTCGCCGCGCGACTGCGGCGCCGTCTTCTGGTGGATGAACTGGAGGTTGGTCGTCTTCCCGCACAGGCCCGGGCCGTAGTAGACGATCTTGGCCGTCATCTGCATCGTCGTGTAGTTGAAGAAGACCACGCTGCGACGAGTTTAACACGCTAGAAACTAATGCCGGCACCTACGGAGAAGCGGTCGGTCATGGGGAGCAGCGCCTCCTCGGGCAGCGTGAGCTTGCGGTACTCGCCTTTCACGAGCACGAGCCCGAGGTTCAGCTTGATCCCGAGCACCAGGTTGCGGATCACACCGGTGTCGCTCCGGCCGCGGTCCGTCTGCCGGTAGCCGCCGACCCCCAGCCCGGCATAGGGAACGAGACGTCCAAATGCCGGTGCGACGAGGGCGCTGCCGACGACCGACCACTGGCTCTGATCCAGGATCTCGCCGGGCAAACGCGCGGCCTCGGCCTCGAGGTGGAGGATCTTGAAGAACGTGACGCCGAAAGCCCCGCCGGCGCCTCCGGCCCAGCGTTCTCCGGGCTTTGCCACGGCGAGAAAGGCCGTGAGCTCGGCCGCCTGCGCTTCAGCGGAACCGAAGAGGCCGAGGCAAGCGAACACGGCGAGACAGTGCTTCATTGGCGTAAGTCTAGGGGAGACAACGGTTTGTTTCAAGATGATATGATCTTGCCTCGATCCGTGAATCGCTTGGAGCGAACCGTCAATCGAGAAGAGGTGAAGTCATGAACGTCCAGGTTCTCAGGCGCATCCTTGGCACAGCCATCGGTGTCGCCGCGTGTTTCGGTGCGGCCTCGCGCGCCGACGCTGCCGAGAAGGTCCAACCGATCGAGCGGTTCGCAGCGGTGGCCGTGAACATGTCGGGCGTCGGTCGGGCCTCGGCCGGTCGCGTCGACATCGTGGTCGAACGCTGGTCGAGCGCCGAGGAGCGCGAACAACTGCGCGCCTCGCTGATCGAGAGCGGCTCCGACAAGCTGCTCAGCGCTCTCCAGAAGATCAAACCTCGCTGCGGCTTCGTGCAGATCCCCGGCCAGCTCGGGTGGGACGTCCAGTACGCCCGCGAGATCAAGACCGCGACCGGTCGCCAGGTGATCCTCGGGACCGACCGGCACGTCGGCTTTGGCGAGGCCGCGCGCAACACGCGATCGTCGGAGTACGAGTTCACGCTGATCGATATCCGCTTCGGGTCGGATGGCAAGGGCGTCGGAAAGTTGGCCCTCTCCACGAAAATCTCCTACAACAAGGACACGCGGACCATCGAGATCGAGAACTACGGCACCGAGCCGGTCCGCCTGACCGAGGTCAAGTCCGAAAAGCCCTGACTACTCGACCTTGACGCGCCGCCCTTTGCGGCCTTCGGGGGCCGGGCGAGCTTCGTTCATGCGTTCGAGTTGCCACTGGCAAAGCAGAATCAAGCCCTCGAGCACCTGGCGGCGCAGTTGCCGGGCCTTCTTGCGGTCGAGGCCCGCCTCCTCGAGAATCTCGGAGAGCAGACAGCAGGCCTTCTTCGAGCGACTCTCAGCGCGAACCATGTTCCTCCTTGGCCTTGGCGCCGAAGGCGATCCGCAGGCGCTGGCCCTCGAAGGCGGCCCCCAGCAACCGGCGTGACGCGAGCGTGCGCGGCAAGGTGATGTTGCGGCGTTGGTTGTCGACCTGTACCACCAGATCCTCGCCCCGCGTCCAGACCTCGATCTTGTCCTTCTCCGCGAAGGCGAGCTTCAGGTAGAGGGCGTAGCCCTTGCCTTCCTTCTTGACCTCGAGCGGCTTCTCTTCGTGGAGCACGGCGGTCGGGTCGTCGTCACCGAAGACGTCGCGGCCAAACTCCTCGAGCAGCTTCAGGCCCACCATCTCCCGGTCGAAGAGCCGCGCCGTCAGAAACGGCAACGGATCGAAGGCCTGGCGGGCGTCCGCGAGGTGGCCAGCCTGGATCGAGAACCAGCGGTCGAAGTAACTCGAGCGGGCCTGTTCCGGGAGCACGCGGTTTGCGATCACGCAGTCGACGGGGAAGCCGAACAGGCCCAGGTACGTGTGCAGCCGTTGCGACTCCTTGATCACCATCCGCTCGGGGTTGAGCACCAGGCGGATCGAGCTGGTCTTCGGGTCGCGCAGCAGCGGTCCCATCCCTTCCATCTGGAGGTAGAGCGCCTTCACGGCGCCGAACACGTCGTCCGAGGGCAGCGGCATGTCGGTCATCCGCTGTGCCACCGGCCGCACGGAGCGCACCACCGTGCGCTGGATGGGGAAGATGCGCTGGAAATAGAAATTGAGCATCTCGGGCACGCCCAGCATCCGCACGGTTTCGCCGGTCGGGGCACAGTCGACGATGATCACGTCGTAGTTTTTGCTCTCGGCGTGGCGCTTGACGCGCAGCAGGCTGAACAACTCCTCCATTCCGGGCAGGATCGCCATCTCTTCGGCGACCGCGTCCTCGACCCCCTTGAAGGTCATGAAGCGCGTCAGCCAGTCGTGGATCACACCCCAGTGGCTGGAGAGCTCCTCGTTCACGTCGATCTCGAGCGCATCGAGGTTCTTGGCGATGCGCACGGGCGCGGGGCCGGCCTCGACGTCGAGGGCGTCCGACAGGCTATGGGCCGAGTCGGTCGAGATCACGAGGGTGCGCTTTCCGAGCCGTGCGGAGAGCACCGCCGTGGCCGCGGACAGGCTCGTCTTTCCGACGCCGCCCTTGCCGGAATACAGGAGTATCCGCATCGTCAGGAGACCCTGGCCCGCCGGCGCGCGCGGCCGGCGCTGGGCATCTGTGCGAAAATCGCCGCGGCGACTTCCGCCAGGCCGCGCAGGTCGTGCACGTCGGCCTCGAGTTCGGGAACCAGGACCGGCGCCTGGCCAATCTCGACCTCGAGCCGTGCGAGGCTCTTGCGTTCCGCCTTGGCGACGAGCCTTTGATCCCGCAGCACGGCCGCCAGCTTCTCGACGAGCGATTTCCCGAGTACCGGACTCGGCGCGCGCCCCGCCGTTGCCGTGGCCTCAGCCGAATCCGGATGCAGGCGGTTCACGACCAGCGCCACGAAGGGCATCTTCTTTTCCTCGAGGCGCCGGTGGAAGTACAGGGCCTCGTCGAGTGTGAGCCGCGCCGGGCTCGCCACCAAGACGAAGCCCGAAGCCGGCTCACGGAGCAGGGCGAAGACTCGGACCGCCCGTTCCTTGAAGCCATCGTACATGGCCTCGAAGGCGAGGAAGAACTCCGAGAGATCCTGCAGGAACTGAAGGCCGAGGTAACGGTCCACGAGACCGAGCACCGCAGCGCCGGTGCGGGTCGCGACTCTCAGCGTCAGGCGCCCGGCCACGAAGTACGGCTTGAGAAACCAGCGCAGGATACTGGCGTCGAGGAAGCTCATCATCTTGTCCGGCGCCTCGAGAAAATCGAGCGCATGCCGGGTCGGCGGCGTGTCGAGGATCACGAGGTCGAAGCGTTCGTCGGCCGACAGCTCCAGGAGCTTCTCCATGGCCATGTATTCATGCGTGCCGGCGAGGGCTGCCGAGACTTGCTGGTAGAAGCGGTTGTCCAGGATGCGCCGGCGTGCCTCGGCGCTGCTCCCGAAGCGCTCGACGAGCGAATCGAACGTGCCCTTGGTGTCGAGCGTCATGGCCCACATCTCGCCCGCGGCCTTTCGGCCGAAGCGGTCGAGGGGCAACGGTCGTGGCTCCTGCGAGAGCTGGGAGAGACCAAGGCTCGTGGCCAGGCGCCGCGACGGGTCGATCGTGCAGACCAGCACCCGCCGGCCGAGCAGCGCGGACTGGAGCGCGAGGCTTGCGGCGATCGTCGTCTTGCCGACGCCCCCCGCCCCGCATACGACGAGCACACGTCGCTCCCTGAGTGCGGCCTCGAGCCGCGCGGCCGGCTGCCGATCCGCGCTCACGCAGCCTCGAGCCGTTTCACGAGCAACCGCAAGGCCTCGGGGCCGATCGGGTCCTCGAACAGGAACGGCAGCGAGACGAGCGGCGCCGCGATCTCGCGACGGAGGCGCTTCTCGTAGAACTGCGTCAGCTTGCGCCGACGGATCTGGCGCCGGGCGGCGTCGAGCGCCGCGCCGAGATCGGCGTCGCCGGTGAGTCGTCCGCTCGCCCCCCCGGCGCACAGGCGCAGGACCTCGGTCTCTTCGTCGTTCGTGAAGCGCCGCTCGTGAGCGGCGTTCAGCACCGACGCCGCGCAGACGATTCCGATCTCCTGCGTCGCGAGGCGGTGGAACCAGGCCGCTTCGACGACGGCCATCTCCTCCGGGATCGCGACGACCACGAGCGCCGTGCGTCGCGCATCGCGCAAGAGCGTGAGGATGCGCCGGGCATTGACGCCGATCGGCCCGACCGGAGCGGCGTCCGCCGCCGCCAGCGGCACCTTCAGGAACGAGAGGCCGTGCCCGGTCGCGGGGGCGTCGACGATCACCAGATCGAAGCGTGGCTTGCGGGACCAGCCGAGCGTCTCCTGCTCGAGCACCATGATCTTGCCGAGGATCATCAGCTCCTTGAGGCCCGGAGCCGCGGCGAAGAAGCGGTGGTAGATCGTGTTGTCGAGAATCCTCCTGGCGAGCATGTCGAGCTTCACGACATGGCGTACGTACTCGTCCATCACGGCCTGGGGCCGGAGGTTGACGCTGAACAGGCTGGGGCGCAGCTCCGTGATCGATCCACCCGACTCGGTCGCGCCCAGGTAGCGCGCGGCCTCGCGTGGCGCATCCACTTCCACGAGCAGGGTGCGCTTGCCGCGCTCGCAGGCAGCCAGTGCGAGTGCCGCGCCGGTGAGGCTCTTGCCCACGCCGCCCTTGCCTGAGAGCAGGAGCAGGCGCCTCTCGAAGAGCCGGTCCAGGATCACCGGGCTGGAGCCTAACATGGGCCGAATCGAATAGAATTCCCAAGCCTTCCATGACTAGTGAGCTGTCCGCTGCGGCAAAGGCGAAGCCGCGTGTCGTGATCGTGATGCCGGCCTACAACGCGGCCAAGACGCTCGAGGAGACGTTCCGAGCGATTCCGGAGGGATACTTCGACGAGATCGTGGTGGTGGACGATCACAGCCGCGATGACACGACCGGACTCGCCCAGCGGCTCAACCTCAAGGCGATCCGCCATCCGCACAACGTCGGCTACGGCGGCAACCAGAAGACCTGCTACATGGAGGCGCTGCGCGATGGGGCGGACATCGTGATCATGCTCCACCCCGACGGCCAGTACGACCCGACGATCCTTCCCGAGATGGTGAAGCCGATCGCGCAGGGCCGGGCCGACATGGTGCTCGGCTCTCGGATGATGACTCCCGGCGGGGCCAGGCGCGGCGGCATGCCGCTTTGGAAGCGCATTGCCAACCGCTTCCTCACGGCGTTCGAGAACCTGGCGATGGGCCAGCAGTTCAGCGAGTGCCACACTGGCTACCGCGCCTACAGCCGGCGCTTTCTGGAGACCGTGCCCTTCCTGCGGAACTCGAACGGCTTCGTGTTCGACACCGAGGTCATCTTCCAGGCGGTGCACTTCGGCCTGCCGGTGGTCGAGGTGCCGGTCTCGACGCGCTACTTCGACGACGCGTCGTCGGTCGGCTTCCGGGCAGGCGTCGTCTACGGTCTGGGCACGCTATGGACGGCGACGCGCTTTCTGCTGCACCGCGCGGGCCTGGTCGAGTCGCCGAAGTTCCGGCGCTAAGGCCTCACTCCAGCTCGAACACGCCTTCGACCTCGACGGCCACGTCGTAGGGCAGGGAGCAGACGCCCACGGCCATCCGCGTGTGGCGCCCCGCCTCGCCGAAAATCTCGACGAACAGGTCGGACGCGCCGTTCATCACCTGCGACTGGCCGACGAAGTCGGGCGTCGAGTTCACGTAGCCCGCAAGCCGGATCGTCCGCAGCACGCGATCGAGGTCCCCGTCCAGCGCCACACGCAGATGCGCGATCAGGTTGAGCCCGCAGAGTCGCGCGGCCTGCTGCCCCTGCTCGACCCCGTATTCCCGGCCGAGCTTCCCGACGAAACGCCGCTCGCCGTTCCACTGCGACAGCTGTCCGGTGAGGAAGACGAGGGCGCCATGCCGGGCGAAGGGCAGGTAGTTCGCGCCGGGCGTGCTCGGCTGCGGCAGCTCGATCTGCAGCGTCTTCAGGCGCGCATCGATGCGTCCGGGCATGGCGATCGCCTCAGCGTCCCGCGACGAAGAAGTGGCCCGCGTTCTGGGCGTACAGCCGGCCCTCGGCGTCGATCGCGAGCGGCGTGTAGGCGGCGCCCAGCGGCTCTTCCAGGAACAGGCTCTTGCGCAGCGTCCCGTCCGAACGGATCGCGTAGAGAAAGCCGTCCTCCGCGATCCCGAAGACGTCGCCGTTGCGATCGATCGCAGGCGCGTTGATGCACCACTCGTACCCGTTCGGGTTCGGGAACTGCCACTCCGGAGTGAGCGTGTCGCCGCGCAACTGGGTGAGAAAGTACTGGCCCTCGAGCGCCTCCGGGGCGCAGCCTCCGCAGTAGGAGCCGACGCCATCGTAGTGGTTGTCCTTGACCACGATGCTGTAGCTCGCGCCGTTCGCGCGCACGCCCGGGGTCGTGTCCCAGCCGAAGGAGTACGCCGCGAGATAGCGGCCATTCGCGTCGAACTTCATCAGGTGGCCGCGCGAGTAGTTGTAGCGCGAGTAGGCGCCGTACAGGATGCTGCCGTCGGGCGCGGCCACGGGCGAGGAGGACGATAGGTCGTTCACTTCGCCGTCGCCGAGGCGATTCGTGATCGGGTTGACGCCCAGGCGGGCGCCGCTCCGGCAGCCGCCTGCGGCGCCGTTGGGTGGCAGCACGCCTCCGGCCGAAGCCGGCACGCCGCAACCGTCGGCCAGGCGCTCGCGCAACGTCGAGGTCCAGCGCGGCGAAAGGTCGGCGTTGACGGCGACCAGGTAGCCGTAGCGCGAGTTGAAGTGCGTGCGGCTCACCGTGTAGACCGTCCCGTCGCGCCCGATCGCCGGCGCCACGTTGATACCCGGCCGCTGTGATCCGCAGGCGGCGCTCGGCGGCGCTGCATTCGCACTCGGCGGCCAGGGCAGAGGCTCGGTCGTGAAGGCGGTCAGGCACTCTGCGCCGGCGCTCGGCGCGCCGCTGACGATCTCGGCGTAACGGGCGACGCTGGCGCGCGCGTTTGTGGTGACCCGCACCAGCCAGGCGTCCAGCACGTCGCGCCGCCACGGCTCCGCGGCATCGAGGCGCAGGGCGTTGTAGTAGATTTCGCCCCCGGCGCTGGCAGCGAGCGGGCCGGATGCGAAGATCTGCGGATCCGGCGAGGCGCCGAACGGGTTGATCCGCGCGACCAGCGAGCCGTCGTTCGCGTCGAGCTTGAGGAGCGTCCCGCCGAAGCCGGGAACATAGAGAAAGCCGCCCGCGAGAGCCGCCTGATTCACGGGCTCCCAGCGGAGCACGCCGCCCGAAGGCACCGGCTTCCAGTCCGAGCGATAGTTCCAGATTTCGCCGAGGCTCCCGTCTTGCCAGTGCAGCCGCTTCCAGTTCCAATCCTGCGAGGCCCAGTTGTCGGAACTCGTGTACGTGCCGGACTTCGTCATCAGAAACACGTCGTTGCCCGAGGCCAGCGGCACCGGGTAGTGGACGAGCAACGCCCCGCGGCCCGAGCTCTGGATCTCCTGCGCCACGAACGGGTCCACGATCGACTCGAAGATCAGGCGATCCGGGCTTTGGGCGGCGACATCGACGCTCCCGGTGTGCTGAGGGTTCTGGCCCCATTGCGGCCAGGCCGCGGGACCCGAGACGGCGGGCGGTCCGGCGTTGTCGTTTCCGCCGCCGCAGGAAGGGATCAGCAGGAGGCTGAGGAGCAGGATCGCGGCGCGGGTGTTCATCGCCGGAGAGCGTACCTCATCTATGGGCCGGCTAGACCGCCAAAGGACCCCGAGCGGCTGATTGCAGGCGCGGGCATAGCCACGCTTTGACAGCCGGCAGCAACTCTGCTCGAATAGGCGAAGAAAAGGCGAATATTTATTCGTGTACGTCGAGCTCCACGCCGCCTCGGCCTTCTCGTTCCTGCGCGCTTCGTCCCTGCCTGAGGATCTCGTGGCGCGCGCGGCGGAGCTGGGCTATCCAAGCCTGGCGCTCGTCGATCGCGACGGCGTCTCGGGCGCGCCGCGCTTCTTGAAGGCCGCGAAGGCCGTGGGAATCCGACCGATCGTGGGCGCCGAGCTGAGCCTGCGCGGCGGTGGCGCCTTGCCGCTGCTCGTCGAGAGCCGTGAGGGCTACCAGAACCTGTGCCGGATCATCACGCGCATGAAGGCCGGCGTGCCGAAGGGCACGGGGACGCTCGAGCTCGAGGCCCTGGAGGGCAACGTCGCCGGCCTCGTGGCGTTGCCGGGAGCCGAGACGCTGGGCCGTCCGCCCGACACCGATCGACTCGCGCGCCTGCTTTCGGCTTTCGGCCCAGGGAACATGGCGATCGACGTGCAGCGGCATCGCCGCCGCGAGCAGGAGGCCGCGAACCGGGCCCTGCTCGAGATGGCCGACAGCGTTGGCCTTCACGCCGTCGCGACGAACGGCGTGCGGCATGCGCGCCCTCCGGGCCGGGCGCTCATGGACGTGCTCACCTGCATCCGCGAGAAGCGGACGCTCGCCACGGCCGGGCGCCTGCTGGCCGCCAACGCCGAGCGGCATCTGAAGGCGCCACAGGCGATCGAGGCGCTCTATTGCGATCGCGCCGACCTGCTGCGCAACGTGGAGGCGCTCGCCGAGCGCCTCAGCTTCACGCTCGACGACCTCGGCTACCGCTTCCCCGAGTATCCGGTGCCGGCGGGGGAGACGATGCAGTCGCACCTGGCGCAGGCCACCGACGCGGGCGCGCGCGAGCGCTACCGGCCGTACCACGAGAAGGCCCGCCGGCAGATCGAACGCGAGCTGGCGCTGATCGGCAAGCTCGAGCTGGCCGGTTACTTCCTCATCGTCTGGGACATCGTGAACTTCTGCCGGCGGGAAGGAATCCTCGTGCAGGGCCGCGGCTCGGCGGCGAACAGCGCGGTCTGTTACAGCCTCGGCATCACGGCCGTGGATCCGGTCGGCATGGAGTTGCTCTTCGAGCGTTTCTTGTCCGAGGAGCGTGGCGAGTGGCCCGACATCGACCTCGACCTGCCCAGCGGCGACAAACGCGAGCGCGTGATCCAGTACGTCTACCAGCGCTACGGGGAGCGTGGCGCGGCCATGACCGCGAACGTCATCACCTATCGCGACCGCAGCGCCTCGCGTGAGATCGGCAAGGCCCTCGGCATTCCCCTCCACGAGCTCGACCGGCTGGCCCGCTACATGCGCCGCTTCGAGTTCGTCGATCCCGACGACACGCTGGAGAAGCGGCTGCGCGAAGCGGGCCTCGACAAAGGTGATCCGCGCATCGCCCTGTTCGCGCGGCTGTGGGGCGAGATCCAGGATCTGCCGCGGCACCTGGGCCAGCACTCGGGCGGGATGGTGATCGCGCAGGGCGCTCTCGACGCCGTGGTGCCGCTCGAGCCCGCCAGCATGCCGGGCCGCGTGATCGTGCAGTGGGACAAGGAAGACTGCGCCGACCTCGGGATCATCAAGGTGGACCTGCTCGGCCTCGGGATGATGGCGGCACTCGAGGATTGCCTCTCGATGTTGCGAGGACGGGACATCGAGGTCGACCTCGCGCATCTTCCACAGGACGACCCGAAGGTCTACGCGATGCTGCAGAAGGCCGACAGCGTGGGCCTGTTCCAGGTCGAGAGCCGCGCGCAGATGGCGACCCTGCCGCGCCTGAAGCCCGAGCGCTTCTACGATCTCGTGGTCGAGGTCGCGATCATCCGGCCGGGGCCGATCGTGGGCAAGATGGTCCACCCCTACCTCGACCGGCGCGCCGGGCGCGAGCCGGTGAGCTACCCGCATCCATCGCTCGAGCCGATCCTCGCGCGCACGCTGGGCGTGCCGCTGTTTCAGGAGCAGCTGTTGCGCATGGCGATGACGGCGGCCGGCTTCACCGGCGGCGAGGCCGAGGAGCTGCGCCGGGCCATGGGTGGAAAGCGCTCGCAGAAACGGATGGCCTCGATCGAGGCGCGGCTGCGCGCAGGCATGGCGCACAACGGCATCACGGGCGAAGCCCAGGAGCAGATCGTGCGCTCCATCGCCTCGTTCGCGCTCTACGGCTTTCCCGAGTCACATGCCGCGAGCTTCGCGCTCATCGCCTATGCCAGCGCCTATCTCAAGGCCTACCACCCGGCGGCCTTCGTGGCGGCGCTACTCAACAACCAGCCGATGGGTTTCTACCATCCGGCGACGCTCGTGAAAGACGCGCAACGCCACGGCGTGCGCTTCGAGCCGGTGGACGTGACGCGAAGCGCCTGGGACGCGACACTGACGGATCCCGGCGTGCGCCTCGGACTCGGCTGCGTGGCGGGCTTGCGCCGCGAGTCGGGGGAGCGGATCGTCGCCGAGCGTTCCCGCGCGCCGTTCGTATCGCTCCAGGACTTCGTCGACCGCGCATCGCTGCGCCAGCACGAGCTGCGGATCCTGGCCGAGATCGGCGCGCTCAATGCCTTCGGTCTGACGCGGCGGAGCGCTCTGTGGCAGGTGGAGCGCGCGGCGCGCCCGCGCGGACCGCTGCTGCGCGATCTTCCCGACGCGCTCGATCCCTCGCCGTTGCCGGAGATGACATTTCCCGAGCGCCTGACCCGGGATCTCGTCGGCACGGGGCTCACGGCCGGGCCGCACCCGATGCTGCTGTATCGCGAAGCGCTGGTGGCGCGCGGCGTGCGGCGCGCGGCCGAGTTGCCGCGGCTCGAGGACGGCGCGCGTGTGAGCGTGGCAGGCGCCGTGATCTGCCGGCAGCGGCCGGGCACAGCCAAGGGCTTCCTGTTCCTGACGCTCGAAGACGAGACCGGCCTCGCCAACGTGACCGTGCGACCCGACTTGTTTCAGCGCGCGAAAGCCGTTCTGGTGAACACCGGCATTCTCGAGGTCGAGGGCATCTTGCAGAACCGCGAAGGCACTTCGATCCGCGCACTGGCTGTGAGTCCGCTCGGCCAGGCTCCGATCTCCATGTCGCGGAATTTTCGATAGGTCTTCAGGCGTCGGGGGGGGCGAAGCCCTCCGGACCAGCCTGCTCCAGGTACGACAGCATGCGGCTGGCGAGCAGCGCGGTGTAGTCCATGGCCAGCTCGAAGTTGTCCTCGAACACGTCGAGCATGCTTTCGATCGTGCCGTGAAGGGCTCGCACGGGTGTCAGGGTGGTGGCCGAGAACCAATGGCGGACCTCGGCGACGGCCTCCATCGCGGCGACCGCGTACAGAGGACCTGCCTCGAAGCTGAGCTTGTGGGCCTGCGACGCGCAGCCGACAGAGCCATCGGCGATCAGCAGCACGTAGTGGGCGGGATCGCCCTCGGCCCAGAGTGAGATGCCGGCGTCGAAGTGGACCTCGGTGAGGCCGCGCGACAGCTCGGCGAGCGCGTTGATGCTGCCGCGCGCGAAGGGCGCGATCTGCCGGAGAAAGTGGATCCGCTCGACGAAGTCGAGCTCGCCCGAGGCGAGCCGGACCGCCGGCGCTGCGGCTGGGCGCTGCTGCAGCCCGGCGCGTTGCTGCACCGAGATCGCCCACCGCGAAAGGTATTGGAGCGCCCGGTGCACGATCACGAAATGGTCCTCACAGGCCTCGAGCAGCGCGTCGGAGTCGAGCTCCAGCGTGAAGGTGTCGACGTCGGCGATCCCGAGGTAGCCCTGGCTGTCGCGTGCGAGCACCGCCAGGGCGCCCATCGGCGTTCCCGGTCCCGCGCCCGCGATCGGCAGGCCCCGCCGGGAGCCGCGGATGTAGCCATCCAGCACGAACTGGACTCGGCTGACGGGCTCGCCCTCGCGTTGCACGACGGCGTCCTTCGGGAAAGCACGCTCGCGCAGCATCTCGGCAAGTGCCGCGAGCGCGTCGTTCGGCAGCAGCGAGAACGCCTGCAGCTTCTTCAGGTAGAGAATCCGCTCCAGCTGACCGATCATGCCGCCGCGCTCAGGCACGCTCCAGCCTCCCGGGCGGGCCGAGCAGGGTGAGGGCCCGCTCCAGCACGCGTGACACGAAGAAGCCTTTCTCGCTCGCCTGCAACGCTTCGAGCCGGGGCAGGAAGGCGACGAGCCCCAACTCGGCGACGTGATGCGCCACCAGGCAGCGAAGCGATTCGCTCGCTTCCTCGAGCATCACCCCGAGAAGCGCCTCGTAGTGGAGAGCGCGGGGCGTGTACAAAGCCGAAGCCCGGGCCAGCCGCTCGCCATCGGCAAGCTCGTCGTGGAGGCAGAGCACCGCGTCGCGCACAGGCGGGAGAAGCAGGTTTTCGAGCAACTCGCGGCTGCTCGAACGGATCCTGGCGTTGGCGCTGCTGCGAGCTCGGTAGATGCTGCGCAGGTCCTCGTGTCTGAACTGCAGCCCGAGCAGGCGGAACAGGCGCTCGACCGCATGCGCCTGCTTGTCGCGGAGCAGGCGGACGAGAAGCTCGTGGGTCGGCGTCCGGCGCCGCTCTTCAGCCGCGGCCCCGGCCTCGAGCACGAGGCGCCAGTCGATGACCTTGAGCGCCGCCTGGAGCGTGGCGGTGGTGGCTCGCTCGAGGATCACCGCGTCCAGTGGCAGGTCCGGGTGGTTGTTGTGGATCCGCCCGAGGCCGCGAAGGATCCTGAAGCGGACCATGCCGTCGGGTTCCAGCTCGAGCTGGCGCAGCAGCAGCGGCGCCGCGGCCGCGGCGGGGAAGTGGCTGATCGTGCGGGGCAGGTGCCGCCGGATCTCTTGTGGCAAGGCGTGGTCGGCCGAGGCCCGTTCGAGGAATGCGAGGCCCGCGGCGCCCTGCGCGAGGAACGCAGCGCGCGCGGCGTCGCGCACGCTGCGTTGCGCCAGCATCGGCAGTAGCGCGGGCAGGAAGCCCTCGTCGGGCATCGCCGCCATGGCCTCCGCCACGTCGCTCAGGACCCCGGGTTCCGGGGCCTCGGACAGATCGAGCAGCGTCGCGACGAAGGCCGGGTCAGGCTGCTGGCGGATGGCCTGGGCGAGCGCCGCGCCGGCCTCGGGTGATTGGCTGTCGAGCAGCTCGGCCAGGGCCCTGTGAACTTCCGGAGAGACCCAGCCGCCGGAGACGAGTCCCACGAGTGCCGTGGCCCTGACGCGGGGGCTCGGGTCGTGACTCGCATGCTCGAGCACCGTCTGGTCGGCCTTGATCGCCCCTCGCGCGCGCAGCGCGGCAGCGCGGATCGCGGGGTCGGCATGGCCGAGCAGCCGGTCCGCGATGGGCAGGAAGTCGTTGCGCTTTGCCGCCGCGAACAGCTCCAGGGCCCGGAGCGCGACGGTCTTTGACGGGTGATAGAGGATGAGGGCCGGGATCAGGAACACCTTGCCCTGGACCGCCAGCAGCTCGAGCGCTCCCACGACCTCGGTGTCGTCGCTGCTGTTCAGGGCCGCGAAGATCGCCTCGAGCGAGCCGAGGTCGAGCTCCGGGACGTCGGCGCTGGTGACGATCGAGCCCTGGCGCAGCGCGGTCCGGAACAGATCGAGATAGTTGTCCTTGAGGTCGCTGGCCGTCACGATCCAAAGCGCCGAAAGGATCAGCAGCGTGAGAGCGAGAAAGGCGCTCTGGGGGACGAAGGCCACGGGCGTGAGGATCAACAGCGACGCCAGCGCCTGTCCGCCGCGCTGGCAGGCGACGTCGATGAACGGCTTGGCGCGGGCGCGGATCGCATCCGGCAGCGGCACGTAGAGCAGCTCGGTCCCCGTCCGGTGCAGGGAATAGCGCAACGACCCGTCGGCGCCCTTCAGCCATAGCGCCGCGGCGAGGCCCGCGCCCGCGAGCAGGACGCTCGAGCCCGCGATGAGCAGGGCGGGCAGGATCACGAGGGCCCGGTGCACGCCGAAGCGGCGCAGCAGCCAGCCGACCACCACTATCTGCACGAACAGTGCTAGAGCGTTGAGCAGCAGGTAGACGGCTGCGAAGAACTGGCCCAAGGCCTCCCCGGGAACGTACTTCACGACCGCGCTCTTGAAGATGTAGTCGGCGAGCGTGAGCGCCATCGTCGAAGAGAGCACGAGCCTAGCCAGCGGGCCCGCATAGGGATGGCGGAGGATCAGATTCAGGGAGGCTGACATCGAAAGGGCCGGGGTCGGGGCCGCGGACTGGGGCGTGACCCTCGAGAAGAGGGCAGGCCCCAGGCTCGAGACCAGCAAGCAGCCGGCGCTCGCGAGGATCAGGTGCCGGGCCGGCAGCGCAGCGGCCATCACGCCCGCGATGCCGGCGCCGAGGATCGCGCCCAGCATGCTGCCCGTGCCGATGATCCGGTACAGCCTCTTGGCCTGGGTGAGATCGTAGATCTCCGCGAGCACCCCGTAGAACTGGATCGTGACGACGGTGCCGAACAGCCCGCACCAGATGTAGAGGGTGTAAAGCAGCCAGCGCCCACGGCGGACTTCGCTCAACTCCCAGAGCGCGAGATTCGCGAGCGCGGAGCCCACCAGGAGCAGCGACAGTGTCGCTCGGCTCGAGAGCCGGCCCAGGCGCGGCGCGGGCAGGCGCGAGAGTATTACGGCGAGGCCCGCAATCGCGATGTACATGAAGGGCAGCCGTGCCGGCGGAATCCGCGCCAGGAACAGGGCGTCGCGGGCGGTTTCGAGAAGGGTGTGGCCCGCCAGGATCCCGAACAGCGTCACGAAGGCCGCCGTCGCGCCTCGTCGCTCCTCAGGCCGGACCTCACCCAGTCTCGACAGCATGTCGCGTGATTCTACGATGACTGGGCGCGAGCCCTCGCGGCTGCGTTGCGAGGTTTTGATGCCTGCCGTCCGGGGGTCGCCCCGCGCCTTCAGCGCCTCTGGCCAGCCGTGTCTTGCGCGATCTGCTGCCGCAGCCGCTCGCACAGGACATGGAGCACGCCGCGCACGATCTCGATGTTGCCCGCCATCAGCTCCGCGAAGGCTTCGCGGTCGAGGCGGAACAACCGGGTGTCCTCGAGTGCCGCGATCGAAGCCGAGCGCGGCTCGGGGTCGAGGAGTGCCAGCTCCCCGAAGATAGCGCGCTCGCCGAGGACTCCCAGCGTCACGTCGCCGTCGAAGACTCGGACACGCCCGTCCACGATGATGTACATGCCGTCGCCGAGATCGCCGCGGCGGAAGATCACCTCCCCGCGCTTCACCTCGACCTCCTCCAGGACCTCAGCCACTTCGGCCAGGACCTGTTCCGACGCCTGCTCGAACATCTCGACCGACTTCAGCGTGAGGATGCGCTCCAGGGTCTGCATCGGTGTCTTCTCCAAATAGGCCCGCGCCGTGTCGCGAAGCAGGGGCTCGGGGCTCGCGGCGAGCTGCGCGACGAGCGCTGCCAGCTCGCCGGCCCCGGTGTCGGCGACGAGCTTGACGGCGAGGGCTCTCGGCCAGGCCGCGAAGTGCTCGCCTTGGAGCAGGGCGGCGAGGCGCCCTGCCGCGGAACAGGGCGTTTCCGGAAACGCGTCGGCCAGCCGCGCCAGGCGTTCCTCGGCCGGAAGCTCCTCGATCAGGGGCATCGCGAGCGAGAGCACCTCGTGAGGCAGCGTCACCTCGAGTATCTCGCGCGCGTAGGCGCGGCGTTCCCTGGCCGAGTGGCGCAGGTTGTCGCGAGCGGACAGCACGGCTTTCGCGTCGTGGACGAAGGACAGCAGCAGGAAGACGCGGTCTCGAGCGCCGTCCGCTTGTCGAGCGAGGGCCGCGGCCAGGAGCTCGTGACCCGGCGCCGAGGCGAGGTCGCGCTGCGTGCCGAGGCTCTGGGCGCAGCTGCGCAGCTCGTTCCGCAGCGCCGCTTCGAGGCGCGGAGCGTCGTGCTCGTCCGCATGATAGCCACACGCGCGCAATGCCTCGAGAATCTCGCCCCGCAGGTTGGGGTCGGGAACGCCGAGCTGGGCCAGCAGCCAGCTGCTCGCGCGCGCGCCGCGGATTCGGCCAAGCACGCGCACGATCAGGCTCCGAGCTGGCGCGGAGCTGGCCGCGTCGAAGGCGTGCTCGAGGGACGGGAGGGCGGCGTCTCCGATCGCGACGAGCGCCTTCCCGGCGGCGCTCGCGACCGGCAGATGATCGAGGCAGGGTAGCAGCAGGGGCACGAGCTCCGGGTCTCGCAGCGCTGCGGCAGCCGCGAGCGCGGCACGCCGCACCGCCGGGCGTTCGTCTGCCAGGGCCGCGCGGAGCAGCGGACGTGCGGCCTCGGCGCTCAGCTCGCCGATCGCGGTGACGGCGGCGATGCGCTCCTCAGCTCCGGGGGACGCCGCCAGCGCCGCGAGAGCTTCGAGCGCACGGCCCCGCTCCGTGGCCGAAGCCGCGTGCTTGAAGAGGGCGACGGCGGCCGCGGCCCGAACCTCGGCCTCCACGTCGCCGAGCCAGGGGGCGAGCAAGTCGGCGCCCGCGCCGAGCGCCGCCAGGGCCCGGATCGCGGCCGCGCGTACGGCCGGCAACTCGGGGGTCGCGAGGCGCTGCTCGACGGCCGTGCGTGCAGCCGCGGGCCGGTGGCGTTCGATGCGGCCCAGCGCCGCGAGCCGGACGTCGGCAGAGGCATGTGCGACGAGCTCCGCGAGGACGCCGCCGAGGCGCTCCGGGGCGTTCTTCTCGAGCAGATCGAGCGCGAAGCGCACGTCGCCGGGATGGTCGCTCTTCAGGGTTTCCGCCAGCACCGCGAGGCTGCGCTCGTCGGCGAAGGAGACGGTTCCGTCGTGGACGAGCCGGCCGCGCAGCGCCGCCACCAGCGCATTCCCATAGGCGTGCCCGGCCCGGCGCGCCAGGCTCAGCCACGCGGCGAAGCTCAGCAGCATCACGAGGGCGAAGCGGGTCGGCGTGTATGGAACCACGACGCTGAACAGCAGCATCACCGCACCCGCGAGGCCGGTGGTGATAGGCGTCAGCATCGTCTCGACGGCGATCTGCGCGCCCAGCCGCTGGTCGTTGCGCAGTGGCTGGTAGAGCACCTTGAACGAAGGGTTGTCGATCGGGTGCTTCAGTACCTTGTAGAGCCCCTGGTTCGCGATCACCAGCCAGAACACAATGCCCGTCTGTTGGAACGCGCTGTCAGCCAGGATCAGCAGCGTGCACAAGACGTGGGCCGTGGGCAGTACCAGCAGGCCGAGGCGGATTCCGTGACGAGCGATCAGCGGCCCCGAGAGCGTGACGCGCGCCAGCAGGCTCAGCGTCTGCGTGATGCCCGAGAAGATCGCGAAGAAGCGCGCCAGGTCGCCCGCGTTTGCGTAGCGGCCCTTGACCTGGGCCAGGAACGCGTAGTCGACCAGGTACTTGGCGAGGATGCCGAAGAACACGACGCCGAACAGCGTCTGCAGATAGCGGTTGGTCAGAAGCCGCGCGAAGCTGCCGAGGCTGCCTGCCGACTGCTTCGGCGGCGCGGCCATGGCGTCGTGAGTGAGGGGCAGGATGCGCGCCAGGAGCCATAGGCACGCGCCGATCGCTGCCGCCGAGAAAAGGATCAGGTTCGAGACATCCATGAACCTGAGCAGCAGCGGCACCGAGAAGGAGCCGGCAATCCGCGCTACGACCTCGCCCGAGCCGATCAGGCCGTAGAGCCGTTTCGCCTGGCCAACGTCGTAGAGCCGGGTGGCCACGGCCCAGTACTCGAGATCCGTGAGCGTCGAGACGGCCCGGTACCACACCAGCAGCGCAAAGAAGATCCAGCCTGCCTGAGTCGCGGCGAGACCGGCCCGCAGGCCCACGACGCTGATCAGCAGCAGCGCCAGCGTCCCCTGCATCAGTCTCGCGAAGGAGAGCCGGGCCTGAAGCGATGTGTAGGCGAGCCCCGTGGCCGTGTTCAGGACCGCCGCCACGATGTAGACGTAGGGCAAAGCGCCTGGGCCGAAGTGTGCGAGGAAGAGCGCGCTCGCCACGGTCTCGAAGAAGACCGTGGCGAGGCCCATCGCGAACGAGTGCGCGAGCATGAGCGAGGCGGACTGGCGCTCGCCGGGCTCGAGACCCAGGGCCAGAGTCACCCGCCCTGCCAGCGAAGCCATCTCGACCTCGTGACGAAGATGCGACGTCGCCCACCAGGGCGCCGGCCAGAGACTATACGCGATAGAATCGCGCTGATGGCCGCAAGCCCGAAGAGCGCTGCGCTCGCCGACGCGGAGCTGGATCTCTCCCCAGGCCGCTACATCGCGCGGATCAGCCTGGCCACCGGTAAGGAGATCCCAGGGCCGATCGATCCCGACGAGCTGCTGGTGCACGCCCACCGTGACCGGCATCCGGTCGAGGTGGCCATGCAGTTCGTGGCGAGCCGGGTGGTCGGGCTCACCGGCAAGGAAGCCGTGGTGCGTCGGGGCCTGAAGGCCGTCAACAAACTCGGCCAATGGCTCGCGAGCGGTGTTGAAGCCGCTTCGGGCAGCCGCGCGGCGGCGGAGCAGGTGAAGCGGGTGATCGGTGTGGTCGATCCCGCGTTCGCGTTTCGCTTTCGCGAGACGACACAGCTCTCCGATCGGCAGCTTCGGGAGCGGGTCAGGAAGCTGCGGGGCGACGCCGCGGCGCGCCTCAAGGCCCGTGGTCGGAATCCAGGGCTTCGGATCCTGATGACCGGCGCCAGCGGCTTCGTCGGCAAGGAGATTCTCGCCCAGGCGGCGGCGGACCGGCGCGTGGCCGAGGTCGTCGCGGTGCTCCGCCCCGAAACGCTGCGCGATCCGAAGACGAAACAAGTCCTGAAGGTGCTTTCGCCGCCGGAGCGGGGGGCGTTGCTCCTCAAGCGTCTCCACATCAAGGGGATACGCGCGAAGCGTTTCCGCTTCGTCGCCGGCGACATCGAGAAGGCCAGCCTCGGGATCGCGGCGGGAGAGCTCGCCCGGTTGCGCAAGACGCTGACGCACGTGGTCCACTGCGCGGCGAGTGTTTCCTTCGACGATAGCTACGAGAACTCGTTCCGCGCCAACGTGGTCGGTTCACTGAACGCGCTACGCTTCTCGCTCCAGATCCAGCAGACGCCGGGCTCTGCCTTCATCCACCACGTCGCGATCGAGACCTCGTACATCCACGGCCGGAAGAAGCGTAACGTCGCCCAGGAGAGCGCGCTCGTCTTCCCGCGCCACTTCTACAACAACTATTACGAGCTCACGAAGGCGATGGCGTCGATCGAGACCGACCGCTTTCTAGTGGAGCAAGGCTTGCGCGTCGCGCAGCTGCTGCCCTCGATCGTGATCGGCGAGGCCCGCACCGGGAACAATCGCGGCGACCTCAAGGTGGTGAATGCGCCGATCAACGCCTTCGGCCGCGCCAAGGAAGCGGTGGATCTCTCCCGCGGCGACTTGCTCGGCATGCCGAAGGCGCGCGCCATCGCGGCGCTGGCTTGTGTCTTTCCGGGCGATCCGAGTGCCCAGATGAATCTGGTCCCGGTCGACCGCGTCGCCGCGGGAATCCTGGCCGCGCTCAGCGTGAGCGCCTCGATCGGCGCGCGCATCCACCTCGCCACCGACAACCGGATTCTCTCCGGGGACATGCTGCGAATCATCTACGAAGAGCTTGGCGTGCACGTGCGCCTGGCCGACCCCACGCTGTATCGCAACCTGACGATGCCGCTCGTGAAGGCGGTCCTGGGACGCATCGGCGAGCCCAAGCTGGGGGCGGCCCTGGAGCGGCTCTCGGTGATCTTCGGCGCCTACGGAGAATGGGGCCAGCCCGTACACGAGGTGGGCAATGACGTGCGCCTGCTGGGCCTCGCCCTGCGCCGGCCGGACACGCGCCACGCCTTCCGCATGTTGTGCCGCCACAACCGCTACGTCCAAGAGTACGGCCGCGTGCGCGACGCGGACGAGATCGCGCGTCGCGAGCGTGCCTGGGAACTGGCCCTGGGCGCCCTCGAGTACCGAACCGGGCGCCAGGCCTCGGCGCTCCCGGCAGCGGAGTTCCGGGAACTGCTCGAAGGGGAGATCGACCTCAAGGGGTTCAAGCGACGGCGGCCACGCCGGCAACGAGGAGGGGATGAATGAGCGAAGAGGAAACGATCTTCGAGCGGCTGAAGACGCGCGGCGAGGAGATGCTTCAGCAGGTGTCCGGGGAGCTGATGAACAGTCCGCGCTTTGTCGCCGCGATGCAATCGGCGCTGCGAGGAAAAGAGAAGCTCGACGAAGCCTCGGCGCGCGCCTTGAAGGCGATGAACGTTCCGACGCGGACCGAGTTCAAGAAGGCGCTCCGTCGCATCGAGGCGCTCGAGGCGGAGCTCCACGCGGTCAAGGCCAGCGCCAGGCCGGCCGCGAAGAAGCGTACGGCGAAGGCGCGCTAGCTCCTTGCCCCGGCTGGCTCTGACGGGCACTGGCTCCTTCCTGGGAGCGAAGCTGCTGCGGCGGCTGATCGAGGCGCGCGGCAACGACCAGGTCGTGACGATCGACATCGCCGCCCCGCCGGTGACGCTGGGCGTCCGGCATCGCGAGGTCGACTTCACGCAGCCCGCTGCGGGTGAGCGCTTGTTGCAGGTGCTGCGCGAAGAGGAAGTGGGAAGCCTCGTCCATTTCGCCTTCTTCACGAACCCCCGACGTGACAAGAGCTACGCCCACGAGCTGGAGTCGATCGGCACGCTGAACCTGTTGGCGGCGGCGGCCGCCGCCGGCGTGTCGCGTGTCGTGCTCCGCTCGTTCACCGCCGTGTACGGGGCCCGCGGGCAGAATCCCAACTTCCTGACCGAGGATCGGCCGCTGCAGCCCAACGCCTCCCTTGGCTGGGTGCGCGACAAGCTCGAAGCGGAGCAGCACGCAGCCTCGTTCGCCCGCCGCTATCCCCAGATGGCCGTCAGCGTGTTGCGCTTCGCGCCGCTCTTCGGGCCCGGCGTTCGCAGCTTCTACACCCGCATCTTCGACCACCGCGTGGTGCCGATGCTGATGGGCTTCGATCCGCTCGTCCAACTGCTGCATCCGGACGACGCGTTGGACGCAACTGCGGCGGCTCTCGAGCGGCCCGTGGCCGGCGCCTTCAACATCGTGCCGCGGGCGGCGATTCCGCTGCGCTCCGCGCTGCACCTGGGCGCGAAAGTGCCCGTGCCAGTGCCGCACCCCCTCGCGTATGCGCTGTCCGACGCGCTGTGGGCGGCGGGTCTGGCAGAGGCCCCGGGCGCGTTTCTCGATTACGTGCGCTACCTGTTCGTGGCCGATGGCGCCCGGGCGGAACGCGAGCTCGGGTTCCGGCCGCGCTACAGCAGCCGCGAGGCGCTGCTCGCTTACTTGCGCTATCGGCACCCTCAGGGGGCCCTTGGGCACGTCGAGGCCACGGCATGAGCGTGGCGGCCAAGGTCGTGCCGATCCGTCGCGGGACGCACTCGGTGGCCCCGGAGACCGAGGTCTTGCGGGACAAGGTGCGCGCTCTCGAAGACGAACTGCGACGACTCAGCGACGAGGCGGGCGGCGCCGATCGGCAAGGCGTGCTGGTGGCGATCGCCCGGCTGTTCCAGGCAGGGACGAAGGGCCTGTCCTGGGAGAACGTGGCCCGCGCGTTGGCCGCCTTCCACTTCTCCTGGCACTCGGAGGAGGTCGACGATTTCGGCTTCGACAAGAAGTTCATGGAGACGCTGCGGCCGATGTTCGAGTTCCTGTACACGGTCTGGTGGCGGGTGGAGGCTACCGGCGTCGAGAACGTACCGGGGACCGGCGCTGGTCTGATCGTCGCCAATCACTCGGGGGTATTGCCTTACGACGGCCTGATGATCAATGTCGCGGTGCGCCACGAGCATCCGGCCCGCCGCGAATGCCGGATGCTGGCCCTCGACATGTTCGCGCTGCTGCCGTTCCTGGCGCCGCTGCTCTCCAGGAGCGGCGCGGTGCGCGCCAACCAGGAGAACGCCGAACGGCTCTTGCTTGCGGGCGAGCTCACGGGGGTCTTCCCCGAGGGCGTCAAGGGGGTCGGCAAGCGCTTCAAGGATCGCTACAAGCTGGCGCGCTTCGGCCGCGGCGGCTTCGTGCGCCTGGCTTTGCGCACGGGCGCGCCGATCGTTCCCTGCGCGGTGGTCGGCGGCGAGGAGATCCATCCGGTGCTCGCGAAGGCGGACTGGATCGGCCGGCCGTTCGGTCTCCCCTATTTTCCGATCACGCCCACCTTCCCCCTGCTAGGGCCGTTTGGCCTGGTGCCGCTGCCGACCAAGTGGAGCCTGGACTTTGCCGACCCGTTGTCCGTGGAGAAGTACGGGCCCGAAGCCGCCGAGGACCCGATTCTCGTCAATCGACTTGCGGAGCAGGTGCGCGGGACGATCCAGCGCATGATCGACGGACGTCTGGCTAGGCGCCGTTCGATCTGGTTCGGCTAGGACGGCCAAGCGCCGTCCCCCAGGGCTTTGGTCAGAGGCAGGTCAACGATCACGGCCCGAAGCCAATGCGGCGTCCGCCGGCGAGCACGCCTCCACTCCCATGATCTACAAGCCGCTCTCGAACCAGGGAGCTCTAGCGTCGTCCGTTCATTTCGCGGGCGGCGGCGTTTCCGGCAGGTCGGAGTTGAACATGTCGACGATACATTTCCAGCTCCCGTCCGCCTGCTTTCTCCAGATCTCGACGTACTTGCCGTGCTCCGCTATCAGCTTCCCCGAGGGGTCGTTCAGGGTCATGTCGAAGGCCCCGTGGACGTATCCGAGGTCTCCGGCGCGGGCGACCTCGACCTTGGCCGCCTTCCATTTGACGGAGAATGCCGGCATCTTGAAGAGAGGATCGAGCGCCTGCCGGGCGGCCTCCTTGCCATTGGCTATTGGTGCATGGGGAGGCCAGGGTCCAAACCACCGGAAGTTGCTTCGGCCCAATGGCCGAGGTGGTGAGCGTTTCGGGAAAAGGCGGGATCAATCCGCCCGGGTCTACAATCGGCGTGGGGGTACCCAGGGAGGCCCGCCATGCGAGGCCGAACGCTCGTCGCCCTGTTCGCGTCCGGGATCGCGATGACGTGCGGGGCGAATCCGAAGGCGCGCACATCGCCCGCGCCGCTCGCCCTCTCCAATGAGCCCTCGCCCCGACCGCGGTCCGATCGCGCCGCCTTCGACGAGGCGGTCAAGCCCCTCCTGGCGCGCACCTGCACTCCCTGCCACGTTCCCGGAGGTCGGATGTACGATCGGCTTCCATTCGACGATCCCGAGACCGTTGCCTCCCACGCCGAGGGAATCCTGAGGCGGCTGAAGGAGCCCGACGACAAGCGGTCGATCGAGGCCTGGCTGAAAGAGCGGACGCGCGCGGCGCAGTGAGAGCACCGCCGCACACCCAGAGACTGCCCTGGATGTTGAGGGTGTCTCGTCGCTGAAGCGGCGCTTCGAGACGAAGCGCGGGGGTTCCACCGGCGAAGTGACGGAGAGATCCCAGAGCACGTCCCGGGGCTTGTATCCACAGAGCCGCTTCTCATCTATAGATTTGAAAAAACACCGAGACCCCCGATTTGACGTACCCAGCCAAAGGGCGTACGGTTCCCGGCCAGCGAACTCCGAAGGACGGCCGCAGAAGTGAGGCCGTCCGCCCTCCTCGGTTAATCGCGCTCTGGGAGGAACATGAAGTCCATCGCCAAGACAGTTATCGGGACGATCGCTGTGGCTCTCGCGCTGGCGCCGTCGCGGAGCGTAGCCGCGGAGGCACCTCGCGCCACGGTCGACATCCAAATCCTCAACGTGTCGGATTGGCACGGTCAGGTCGATCCGCTGTCGGTTGGAACCGGAATCGGCGGTGCGGCGGTCCTCGCTGCATACTTCCAGGCCGAGCGCGCGGCCAACCCGAACACGCTCACCTTGACCGGGGGCGACGCTGTCGGCGCCACGCCTCCCGTCTCGAGCTTCTTCGGTGACGTGCCCGCCATCGAGGCCATGAACCTGATGGGCTTCCAAGCGGACACGCTGGGCAACCACAACTTCGATGGCGGCATTGCGCACCTTCAAGGCCTGATCGACATCGCGAACTTCCAATACGTCTCCGCCAACCTGCAGAATCGCGACGACAACCTGACGGGCGTCAAGGACTTCGAGATCTTCGACGTCGCCGGCGTGAAAGTGGCGGTGATCGGAATCACCAACCCCGAAGCGCCCACACTGGTCTTCCCCGGCAGTTTCGGCACGATTGTTCCCACCGATCCGGTCAAGGCCGCGATCAAGGCGCGGGGCGCCGCGAAGGACGCCGGCGCCGACATCGTGATCGTGATCTGCCACATGGGCGTCACTGGATTCGACCCGAGCGGTGCCCCGTTCGGCCCGCTCATCGATTTCGCCAAGGCCGTCAACAAGGACAACAACAAGAACCCGAAGATCGACGTGATCCTCGGCGACCACACCGACATCCAGTACAGCGGCATCATCAATGGTGCGCTGGTCTACGAGAACCGCAGCAGGGGCCTCACCTACGCCCGCGCCACTCTGACCGTGGACGCCGCGAATCGCAAGATACTCGACCGGTCGGTGAGCTTCGTTTCGCCCCTCGTTTCGCCCCCCCCACCAAGCCCCGCGGTCACACCGGACCCCACGATCGCCGCGCTGATCGATTCATATCGGGCTCAGCTCGCCCCGATCCTGAGCACGGTCCTGGGCGACAGCGACGTCTTCATCCCGCGGACGGATGCCTGCGGCAGGCCGGACGGCCGCCTCTGCGAGTCGCTCGTCGGGAATGTGGTCACCGACGCCATGCGTTCGCGTTACGGAGTCGACTTCGCCATCACGAACTCCGGGGGGCTGCGTGCGAACCTGACCTGCCCGACCATGGACAACCTCGCTGACTTCTGCCCGCCCTATACCGCGCCGCCGTTCCCGATCACCCGCGGCCAAGTCCTGACCGTGCTGCCGTTCGGGAACGTCGTCGCGACCCTGTCGATCAACGGAGCCGAGCTGAAGACGTTTCTTGAGAACGGCGTCTCCGCGATGCCGGGTGCCAACGGCCGGTTCCCGCAGGTTTCGGGCCTGTGCTTCACGTACAACATCTCGGCGGCGGCCGGAAGCCGCGTCACGGGCGCCGTGCGCCAAGCGGCCGACGGAAGCTGTACAGGCGCCGCGGTCGATCTCACCGCCGGCTCGACATACACGATCGCCGAGAACGATTTCATGGCCAGCGGCGGTGACGGCTACCCGAACGTCTTCAGCCGCGTCGTTACCCGCGAGATCATGGACCAGGTGTTAGCGGACCACGTCGTGGCCGAGGACACGATCACCCCAGCCATCGAGGGTCGCATTACTTGCACGACGAGTGGCGCTACCCTCTGCCCGGTCGTAACGCCGTAGGCGTCGGGCGGTCTGTCTGGGAGCATCCCGTCCAGAGGGGATGTTCCCAGCAGTCGGGCGCCGACCTGTCACACTCGCCCACGCTCGCGCGTACCGGCACCGAGGCCGGAATGATCATCGGCAGCGCGGCGTAAAGGCAGGGGCGTCGGCTCGGGAGGTGTGCCCATGCCTTCACAAAGGCTTGCGGCCCGCGTCAGGCGCCGGCGTTGAAGTTGCTGCTCGGCCGACACCCCAACGCTCCGCGGCCGCCGAGCTGTTCATGCCCGAGGGAGGCAAGGGCGCAGACTCAGCCCGGGAGGGAACGCCTCTCGCGCCATGACGCCTACCCAAGAAAGAACTTGACCGGGTGCGGTC
>CAYTWT010000157.1:0-27573 GCA_964442185.1 uncultured Acidobacteriota bacterium | reverse complement strand
CACGCTGCTCGCTGCCACAGGGCTCGTGATCCGCTGGCGCGAGATCGCGCCTGGCGGCAGTTTCGAGAGCAGCGAGATCCCCGTGATCCTGCTACTGTCGGAGCTGCGCAACCACGACGGCGAGCGCGTGCTGGGCGTGGTGATCGGCCGCCACCGTTTCCCGAGCCCGATCTGGATCTCCGTCCCCAACGTCCGGTGGGTGGTCGGCGCACAGGATGCGAACGCTGGCGCGCGGCGCGGCGCGGTCGAACGTGCGCTCGGCCGTGTCATCGCCCATGAGGTCGTCCATGTCTTCGCGCCGGAGCATCCCCACGCCGCCCGCGGGCTGATGGGACGTACCGTGAACAGGCGGCTTCTCACGGGCGAAGCTGGTCGGCTCGACGAGGGCTGCCTGTCGGCGGTCGCTCTGGCGCTGCGCAGCCGCGAGCTCCGGAGCCAGGCGAGCGGGCCGCCTTTGGTGGCACTGACCGGCTCCCAATAGCGTTCCTCTCGCCGTGGACTCGAGATCACGCTCTCGTTCCCGCTGCGCCTCGCTGCGCCCGATACGGCGCACGCCGCGTAGTCCTCCTGGGGTCGGGCAGCGTTGAACGAACCGAAGCCCGGCGTGCGGCCGTGCCGTACAACAACTTGAAGTCCGCACTTCCCTGGAACTTGAGCTGCGCGGCACTCGTACACCCGGTTGGACTCCTGCCATCCACAAGAACCCTGAATGATCCGGACGCTGATCGTCGACGACGAGCCGCTCGCCCGGGAACGCATCCGTGAGCTGCTGTCGCGGGAAAGCGACATCGACGTGATCGGCGAGTGCCGCGAGGGCCGCGAGGCGGTCGAGGTCATCCGCCGCGACAAGCCTGCGCTGCTGTTCCTCGACGTCCAGATTCCCGAGCTCGACGGCTTCGAGGTCGTGAGGAGCCTCGGCGAGGGCGAGATGCCCGTCACCGTCTTCGTCACCGCCTACGACCAGTACGCGCTGCAAGCCTTCGAGGTCCACGCCGTCGACTACCTGCTGAAGCCGTTCGACGAGGAGCGCTTCAAGCGCGCGCTCGATCGGGCGCGCAAGGCGATCCAGGCGGCGAACGGCCATGGCTTCAGCGACAAGCTGCTGGCGCTGCTGCAGGATCTGAAGACGCCGCAGGGGTTTCTCGAGCGCATCGTCGTGAAGAACGCCGGGCGACTGTCCTTCCTCCGCGCCGACGAGATCGACTGGATCGAGTCGTCGGGCAACTACGTCAGCCTGCACGTCGGCCACGAATCCCACCTGCTGCGCGAGACGATGAACGGCCTCGAGGAGCGCCTCGACCCGGCCCGGTTCGTGCGGATTCACCGCACCGCGATCGTGCGCATCGAGCAGATCAAGGAGCTGCACCCGCTCTTCCACGGCGAGTACGAGGTCGTGCTCCGGGAAGGCACGCGCCTCACGCTCTCGCGCGGCTATCGCGACCGGCTCCCGGGCCTCCTCGGCAAGGAACTCTAGGCAAGTCTGGGGGGTGCTGAACCAAGCACCCGCCGGTTTTGACCGCAAGATCCCGGTAGATGGGCCTCGTGTAGCGGCGTATCTTCGGGGCATGATGGCTGAAGCGATGGGACGCGACCAAGACGCAATCCGCTGGAGCGCCGTGCTGCGGCGGGACCGACGCCAGGACGGCGAGTTCTTCTTCGGGGTGACGTCGACTCGCATCTACTGCCGGCCCTCGTGCCCGGCCAAGCGCGCTCGCCGTGACCGGGTGCGATTCTTCGAAACGACGCCGGCCGCCGAAGCCGCGGGGTTTCGGGCTTGCCGCCGCTGTCATCCGAAGGACGGCGCCGCCGGCGATCCGCGGCGAGCGCTGGTCGAGCGGGTGAAGCAGGCTCTGGCGGCGACCGATGACGGCCACGTGTCACTCGAGCGGCTGGCCGAGCAGGTCGGCGTCAGCCCGTGGCACCTGCAGCGCACCTTCAAGCAGGCCACCGGCCTCTCGCCCCGACAGTATGCGGCGGCGCGGCGGCTCGAGGCGCTGAAACTCAAGCTCCAGAAGGGCAAGCCCGTGACCGAAGCGATCTACGACTCCGGCTATGGTTCGAGCTCTCGCGCCTACGCCGAGGCTCGGGAGCGGATGGGCATGACGCCCGCGACCTACCGCCAGGGTGGGCGCGGCGTGCGCCTCGCCTATGCGACCGTGGCCTCGCCGCTCGGCCGGATGCTCGTGGCCGCGACGGAGAGGGGCGTGTCCGCGGTCTATTTCGGCGACCAGGACGAAGCGCTCGCCGCGATGCTGCGGCGCGAGTATCCCGACGCCGAGATCGTGCGCGATGGCGGCGCCCACGCGGACTGGGTCGAGGCGGTCGCAGCCCGCGTCAAGGGCGGACTCTCGCGTGAGATTCCGGTCGACATCCAGGCCACGGCCTTCCAGTGGCGCGTGTTCCAGGCCCTGCGCGAGATCCCGAGCGGCGAGACGCGAAGCTACGGCGAGATCGCGCGCGAGATCGGCACGCCGGGCGCAGCGCGGGCCGTGGGCCGGGCCTGTGCGACGAACCCGGTGGCCATCGTGATTCCCTGCCACCGTGCCGTGGGCGCCAAGGGCGCCCTCACGGGTTACCGCTGGGGCATCGACCGAAAGAAGCAGTTGCTCGTCCGCGAGGGCGCGACTCGTTAGCGACGGGGCGCTGGCGCGAGCGCGCTGATCGCGAGGCCCGACGCGAACACGGCCAGCGTCCCCACCACGTTGTACCAGAGGAAATGGATGCTGGTCAGGCGGGCCACGGCAGCCACCGTCGCCATCCCGATCGCGAGGCCGTAGAAGGCCCCCCGCGCGGAAGAGCGCGGCGCTAGCACCGCGAGCGCGAAGACGCCAAGGATCGAGCCGTAGAAGTACGAGCCGAACCTGTTCACCACCTCGATCGCGCTGCCGAGCTTGCCAGCCTGCAGCGCCACGAGGCAGGCGAAGCCGCCCCAAAACGCGGTGAACAGCCGCGACACCAGCAGATCGTGGGTCTCGCCCGCGTCGGCCCGGACAAAGCGCTTGTAGAAGTCGATGGTGGTGGCCGTGGCGAGCGAGTTGAACTCGCCCGACAGAGTCGACATCGCGGCGGCGAAGATCACGGCGATCACGAGCCCGGCGAAGCCGCGCGGCAGCTCGCTCAGGATGTACGTCGGGAAGATGTAGTTGGTGTCGGAGTACTGCTTCCCCGTGGCCCTCTCGACGAGGCCTACCGCTTCCTGGCGCGACGCCAGGAGTTCGAGCTCGGTGGCCTGGTAGGCGGCCGCGGCCTCCGTGCTTCGGCTCCGGCCGTAGCTCTCAGCCGCGGTGCGGCGCTCGACCTGCGCCTGGTCGAAACGCGCTTCGAGCCGCGCCAGCTCCGTCGGCGACGCCGTCGCTTTCAGCCGCGCCAACTCCTCCGGATTCCACAGCAGCGGTGCCTGGTGGAAGTGGTAGAAGACGAAGACCACGACACCCGTGAGCAGGATCAGGAACTGCATCGGGACCTTGAGGAACGCGTTGAAGAGCAGCGATAGCCGGCTCTGCGTCAGACTCGAACCCGACAGATAGCGCTGCACCTGGCTCTGGTCGCAGCCGAAGTACGAGAGCATCAGGAACAGGCCGCCGATCAGGCCGCTCCACAGCGTGTAGGGCTTCGCCAGGCTGAGGCTCGTGTCCATCACCTCGGTCCGGTGCGTGAGCTGGGCCAGGGCCAGGGCGCCGCGCAGGCCCATGCCAGCCGGCAGTTGCGAGATCGCGACGCCCAGGCACAGGAAGATGCCGAACCAGATGATCGCCATCTGCACCACGTCGGTCCAGATCACGGATCGATTGCCGCCGTACATCACGTATGCGATCGTCGAACCGCCCATCAGCAGGATCGTGGCCGGCTCGCTCCAGCCGAGGATGACGGAGAGCACCAGGGAGGGCGCGTACAGCGTCACCCCGACGGAGAGGCCGCGCGAGAACAGGAACAGCAGGCTGGTGAAGGTCCGGGTGCGCAAATCGAAGCGCTTCTCGAGATACTCGTAGGCCGTGAACACGCGCGCGCGATAGAAGAACGGCACCAGCGTGACGCACAGGATCACCATCGCGAAGGGCAGCGCGAAGTACACGACCAGGAAGCGCATCCCGTCTGTGTAGGCCTGCCCGGTCGTACCGATGAAGGTGATCGCGCTGATCTGCGTGGCCATCACCGACAGGCCCACGGCCCACCAGCGCATCTGGCGGCCGGCCAGGAAGAAGTCGTCGATGCGCTTGTTGCCGCGGCCGACCCACAGCCCGAAGCCGACGATCCCTACCAGGTAGACGATCAGCACCGCCCAGTCGAGCGAGGACAAGGCCTAGAAGGGGAATGAAGAGAAGAGCGCGATCAGGCCCATCACCACGAGGGCCGAGATCACGACTGCCGCGTAAATCCGCGGCCAACTGCCGAAGACGGGAACGGCCTCGTCGTCGTTCTCGAGGTGGGAACCCATGGCGTCATTATGGCGTGCCCCGCCCGCCTTGACACAAAGGGACAGCCACCCAGACAATCGCGTTGGTGATCACGGGTTTCAATACCGACGTCAACTACCGCGGGACGGTCTACCACGTTCAGACCGAGGACAAGGGCACTACGAACCCCCTGATCGAGACGCTGGTCTACAAGGGCGGGGAGATCCTCGGCTCGCGCCGGCTGCCCTACGCCGAGCTGGTCAAGGACCGCTCCGACGAGACCGCCATCACGAAGCTGATGGAGGACCAGCACAAAGGCATGCTCCTGGAAGTGAAGCGCGGCCGCTTCGAGCCGTCGAGCGATCGCACGATGATCGAGGACCTCTCCCTCGACGAGATCGTTCTCGCCTATCTCGCGGCCCGGGCGGCCGCCAGGTAGCTCAGGCAGACCGCACACGCGATTGGCCAGCGAATCTCCCGACATCGCGGCCCTGAAGCAGCGGCTCGCCGAAGAGGACTCTGCCTACGCCGAGGTGCTGGCCGCGATCGACGCCCTGGCCAACGCGCCCCTGTCGCACGACGCCCAGCAGCAAGCGCCGGAGCAGATGGAGCGCTTGAATACGCTGTGGCGCGTGAGCGACGAAGCCGCTGGCGGCTGGTTCCAGAAGGGCTCGCCGGCAACCGCACGCCAGGAGCAATGGAACGGGACCGTCGTCCAGGTCCTGAACGGGCAGTTCGGGAAGACGGCCCAGCTTCACGCCCGCCTTCAGGACCTGGCAGCAGCTCTAGTCCGATACTTGCAGCGCGTGCTGCCCGTGATGGATGCCCGTGACCGCATGGCCACGGCGCTCGCGACGACGCGTTCGGAGCTGATCCTCGAAGCTTTCGACCGCCGCCTCGAATCCCTCGGCCGCCGGCTCGAAGGCCTGCTCGCCCTGCGTGATCGCCTGGAGACAGTCTCGGAGGAAACGCGCGCGATCCGCGCCTCGCTCGCCACCGCCGCTCCCCCGCCGCCGCTCGCCGCCGCCGCGAACCGTGCGGCCGAGGACGCCGCGTACGTGGCGTTCGAGAATCGCTACCGCGGCGAGCCCGAGGAGATCCGCGAGCGGCTCAGGTCGTACCTGTCCCACTTTGTCGACCTGGCGCCCGTCGTCGACCTCGGCTGCGGCCGGGGGGAGTTCCTGGCGCTTCTGAAGGAAGCGGGCATCGCGGCTAGCGGCGTCGAGAGCAACGCCCAGATGGCCGAGCATTCACGTGCCCGCGGGCTCGCAGTGGCCGAGGGCGATCTGCTCGCCTTCCTGCGGGCGCAGAGGAACGCCTCGTTTGGCGGCGTTTTCGCGGCGCAGGTAGCCGAACACCTGCGTCCCGCGCTCCTTCAGGCCATGCTCCGGGAGACGCATCGCACGCTGCGGCCCGGTGGCTTGCTGATCCTCGAGACGGTGAATCCCCGTTCCGTGGTGGGCTTCCTCGAGGTCTACAACCGGGACCTCACCCACGAACGGCCGCTGCATCCGGACACGCTGAGCTTCCTCGCGGCGGCTCAGGGCTTCTCCGACGTGCGCGTCGAAATGCGGGCGCCGGTCGACGCCGCGAGCCAGTTGCAGCCGGTGCCCATCCAGGGCCTGCCGGACGGGGCGGCAGTCGCTCTCAACGAGAATGTCGCGCGCCTCAACGCGTTGCTCTACGGGCACCAGGAGTACGCGCTCTTCGCGCGCCGCTAGCGCTGGTGCGGGTCGCGTTTCTGAGCCCACTCCCGCCGGCGGCCACGGGGATCGCCGACTACTCGGCCGAAGTGCTGGGCCTGCTGGCCTCGCGCCACGAGATCGACGTATTCCACGACCAGGCACAGGTCGACCGCTCCGCGATCCCGCCGGACTGCCGGGTCCATCGGGCGGACACATTCCTGAAGCGCCATGCGCAGCAGGCGTACGCTGCGGCCGTCTATCAGATGGGCAACGGCGAGACCCACGCCTTTCTCTATCCCCTGCTGGAGCGCGTTCCGGGCTTGCTCGTGCTTCACGATCTGGTCCTTCATCACTCGCGAGCGCGCAGCTTTCTAGACAGCCCGGAAGCGCGCGCCTACGCGCAGGCGCCCTGGAGCGAAGTCAGGCGCGGCGCGGCGCTCGCCTCGATCGCGGGCTACGAGGTGGAGTTGGCCCAGAGCTATCCGGTGCAGGCCGCGAGGCTTCTGGAGGTGCAGCTTGGGACCGTGGGCGATCTGCTGCCGTATGCCTATCCGCTGTTCCGCCGTCCAGTCGAGGCCTCACGCGTGATCGGCGTTCACAACGCGTTCATGGCGAGCGCAGTACGCGGCGAAGTGCCCGGGGCCAGCGTCGTCTCGATTCCGATGCCGGTCTCGGCCACGCCTGTGAGCAAGCTGGAATGCGAACAGATGCGCGCGCGCCTCGGTCTCGCACCGGACGCATTCGTCGTCCTTTGCTTCGGCCTGATGACGCGCGAGAAGCGCATCGAGAGCGTGGCGCGGGCGGTGGCCCGCGCCAGCGCCACGCTGCCGCAACTGCGGCTCCTGCTGATCGGCCCCGTTCCCGACCGCGCCGAGCTCGAGGCGCTGCTGAGCCGGCAGGGAGTCCTGAAACGCACGATAATCGCGGGCCGTGTGCCTTTCGGCGAGATACCGGCGCAACTCGCGGCGGCCGACCTCGCCGTGCATCTGCGCTACCCGACGGCCCGGGAGACCTCGGCCGCGCTGCTCCGGTTGCTCGCGCAGGGCCTGCCGACGGTGATCTCGGACCTCGAACACCTGGCCGACATCCCCGGTGACGTGGTGGTCCGTGCCGACGTGACCGACGAGGAGGGCGAGGTGACGCGGGCGATCCTCCGGCTGGCTGCGCGGCCCGCGCTCCGGGTGCAACTTGGCCAGCGAGCAGCGGCCTTCATCGCCCGCGAGCATACGGGCGCTCGCACGCTCGAAGCCTACGAGCGCGCTCTCCGACAGGCGACCGGCGTCGTTTAGGGGCTGGTGGGTCAGGCTGCGACGGGTTACTTCGGCCGCGCGACCGGCGCAAGCGCCGCGATCAGGCGCTCACGCGCGGGCTCGGACAGCGACGTGAACTCGCAACTAACGCCGAAGAGACGGCGCTTGCCCGAGGAGAGCCACTTGCATGCCGCGATGTGCGCTTCCACGTCGATCTTTTCGCCGGAGATGACGAGCCGGAACTCCATGCGCGTGTCGCGTTCCAACGCTACCAGCGATTCGATCATCATTCCATAGCTGCTGATGTTGACGAGGCGCGCGCCCACAACCGAGACCGCGGGGCCACGCGCTGGCACCGGGATACGCTCCGCGCGGCGACGCTCGAAGCCGTGCGGCGCCACGGTCTCGCCGCTCAGACGTCCTCCTTGAGGACGCGGAAGCCGTAGTCGGAGTAGCGCAGTTCCGGGAGCAGGCTGCTGCGGGCGGCCGGCGGGGACCAGCGCACGCGGTGCCGCCAGGAACCGCCGCGGCTCGCGCGCCGAGGCGGCTCGCCCGGGTAGGCATCGAGACACCACTCGTGAACGATCGTGCCCATGTCGCAGAGCCCGAAGCCGTTGGGCGTCCCACGGCCCGCAGGCCAGGGACCCGCGAGCCGCCCTTCGGGGATTTCGCCTGCCGGGAGCGAGGCGCCCCAGGCCGTGGGTGCGGACTCGAGACCACCGCGCGCGGCGCGCTCCCACTCGGCTTCGGTCGGCAGGCGGAAGACGCCGCCGGCCTCCTCGGAGAGCCACTCAGCGAACGCGATGGCCTCGAACCAGGTCACGCCGACGACCGGCTGCGCAGCCGCCGCGAATGCCGCGTCGCGCCACCAGGGGGGCGACGCGGCTCGTCCAGAGGCCAGAAATGGCGCGTACTGGGCGTTCGTGACCGGGGTACGGCCGAGCCGGAACGCACCGACTTCGGCGAGTCGCACGGGCGCTTCGTCGGCTCGTCCGCTTTCCGAGCCCATCTGGAATCGCCCCGGCGGAACCGGGACGAGCGGCGGGACCACCACGAGGGAGGGACAGGCGGAGGCCAAAGGTCAGGAGCTCAAGTTGCGCGCAGTATACCGCGACCCAAGCCAGTGTCCCGATGAGAACCTCGACGACCGGCCACGCCCTCAGCCGACGACGAAGGTGGGCACGCTGCCGCCGCCGGCACTCACGTTGATCACCGAGCTGCGCGAGGCCCGCGTCACCGCGCCGACCTCGGCGCCCGCCACGTAGAACGGGCTCGCGTTGACCTTGAGCGCCTCGAAACGTAGCACGCCGCCGTCGAAAACCGGAAACGGCTCTTCCGGGATCGTGACCCGCTCCTGGACGATCCAGGCCGAGCCCAGCGCCCCAAGGACGGCCGCTTCCCACGCGGCAGGCTCGGTCTCGTCACCCACGAACACCGACCGGCCGCCGTAGCCGTGCGACGGCTTGAGCACCAGCGACTCCCGCTTTGCCAGTATGAAGGGCACCAGGTCGACGACGGCGCCGCCCTTTTGCGTGTGCCGCTCCTCCACCTTCCGGCTCCAGGGCACGACGCCGGTGACGAAGTGCCGCTCCTCTTCGCTCAAGAGGTCCGCGAAGGCTTCATCCGTCAGCAGTGCCAGGAACGCCTTGTCTTCCGAAAGGTGACAGCGCAGCGAGTTGACGAAGAAGGCGGCGCTGTCGCGATACGCCTCGAGAAAGACGCGCACGTCCGGCTCCCGTTCGACAAGCTCCGCGAGCACGGCGCGCCGATACACGATGTCGACGCGCCGACCGCCCATGAACAGCTCTCCGCCGAGCACGGCCGAGTCCCGCGGATCCGCCAGGAAGGATTCGAAGCCACGGGCCTCGAAGGCCTCACGCAGGATCTCCTGGTCCGCGCGGGTCTTGACGTCGGCCCAGTCCGCGATCGCGATCGAAGGAAAGCCGGAGCCTCCGTGATCGACCCAGGCGTGCACCACCGCCTCGACCAGACGCGGCCCCGAGGGCTGGTAGCTGACCGGCGTGTGCTCCGCGAACTCGCGGAAGATCCGGAGCTGCGCCACCACCTCGGCCATGCGGTCGCCGTAGCCGAAGCCGGCGGGCGCGTCGCTATTCACCTCGATGAAGCGGGGCCCTTCGGGTGTCAGAAAGGCATCGAGCCGTGAAAGCACCACGTCGGGCTCGCCCGGATCGAGGCGAACCCAGCGCGAGTGGGTTTCGGGCGTTCCCAGCCAGGCCAACAGGTGCAAGGCGTCGCCACGAAAGGCCCGGCGCGCGGTACGGGCGGCGATCTCGAGCAGGCGATGGCCGTTGCTGCGCAACTGCTGCCACGCCGCGCGCTCGATGAAATGCGGCCGGAGGAAGCTGCGCATCGGCTCTGCGCCGAAGCTGAGACCTCGGCGTCGGTACTCGGCGTCGAGCCACTCGGCCTGGGCGAGCGCCGTGCCCTCGTCCTGGGCGACGAGCCGATTGAAGGCGTTGGCGGCGTCCAAGGAAAGCGGTCTCGAGTCCACCTAGGCCGCGAAGACCCTGCGGCCGCCGACGATCGTCAGCACCGCGCGCCCAGTGAGCTGCCAGTTGGAGAAAGGCGTGTTCCGGCCCTTGCTTTCGAAGCGTTCCGGATTCACCTTGAAGCGGCGATCCAGATCGAGGATCGTGACGTCGGCAGGGGCGCCCGGCTTGAGCGTGCCGCCGGGGAGGCCAAGGATGCGCGCGGGATTCGTGGAAAAGGCGGCGACCAGACGCGAAAGATCGATCACTCCGCCGCGGAGGAGTCGGTCCAGGCACAGCGCCACCGCCGTCTCCAGGCCGACGATGCCGTTCGCGGCCTGGTCGTACTCGACCTTCTTGTCGTCGACGCCGTGGGGCGCATGATCGGTGGCGATGCAGTCGATGGTACCGTCGCGCAGGCCCTCGACCACGGCCCTCCGGTCGGCTTCCGAGCGCAGCGGAGGGTTCATCTTCGTCGCGGTGTCGTAGCCACTCTGGCGTACGAGCTCGTCGGTCAGCAGCAGATGGTGCGGTGTTACCTCGGCTGTGACCTTGACACCGCGGGCCTTGCCCCGGCGGACGGCTTCGACCGCGCCCGCTGTGCTCAGGTGTGCGATATGGAGCTTGCCGCCGGTGATCTCGGCGAGGTGGATATCGCGCTCCACCACCAGCGTCTCGGCGACGGGCGGATAGCCGCGAAGCCCCAGCCAGGTCGCCACCGGTCCCTCGTTCATCGCGAAGCCGTGCGTCAGGTTCGGTTCCTCGCAATGATCGATGACGGTGAGGCCGAAGGCGCGCGCATACTCGAGCGCGCGGCGCATCAGCTGCGCGCTCGCCACCGGCCGGCCGTCGTCGGATACGGCTACGCAGCCGGCCTCGCGCAGGTCGCCGAACTCCGCCAACTCCTCGCCCCTCGATCCCTTGCTGATGGCGCCGATCGGCCACACGCGCACGACGCCTTCGGTTCCTGCCTTGTCCAGGATTGCGCGGGTGATGCCCGCGCTGTCGTTGACGGGCTCCGTGTTCGGCATCGCGCAGACGGCGGTGAAGCCACCGGCCGCGGCCGCGCGCGTGCCCGTCGCGATCGTCTCCCTGTCCTCGCGACCCGGCTCGCGCAGGTGGGTGTGCATGTCGATGAAGCCGGGGCACACGACGAGGCCTGTTGCGTCCACCACCTCGGCGCCCTTCGAACGGATCTTCTCGCTCTGCTCGGCCACACGTCCGTCGTCGAGCAGCAGGTCGAGGATCGCGTCCACGCGCCGCGCCGGGTCGACGACGCGCCCACCCTTCAACAACAGGCTCATGACTCGGTCTGGCTGGCTCCGCCGAGGAGCAGGTAGAGTACGGCCATCCGCACGGCCACGCCGTTCGTGACCTGCTCGAGGATCACCGAGTACGGCCCGTCCGCAACTTCGCTCGCGATCTCGACACCGCGATTCATTGGCCCGGGGTGCAGGATCACCACGTCCTGCTTCGCGCGTCTGACCCGGGCCTCGGTCAGGCCGAAGCGGATGTGGAACTCGCGCGTCGAGGGAAAATAGCCGCCGCTCATCCGCTCGCGCTGGATGCGCAGCATCATGATCGCGTCGGCGCCCTCGACGGCCTCGTCGATGCTGTAGGTCACGGGTGCCAAGGCCTCGATGCCCGGCGGGATCAGCGTGGGCGGGCCGCACAGCACCACTTCCGCGCCCATCTTGGTGAGGAGCCAGAGGTTCGAACGCGCCACGCGAGAGTGCAGGATGTCGCCCACGATCGCCACGCGCAGACCCTTGAGCTTGCCCTTTTTCTCGCGCAGCGTCAGCGCGTCGAGCAGCGCCTGGGTCGGATGCTCGTGACAGCCGTCCCCGGCGTTCACGATCGCGGGGCGGCAGTGCCGCGCCAGGAAATGCGGAGCACCGGACGACTGGTGGCGCAGGATGACCATGTCGGGCTTCATGGCCTCGAGGTTCTGGACGGTGTCGAGCAGTGTTTCACCTTTCTGAACGCTCGAGGTCGCGGTGGCGATCGAGAGACTGTCGGCCGAGAGGACGCGCTCGGCCACCTCGAACGAGGACCGGGTCCGGGTCGAGGCCTCGTAGAAGAGGTTGATCACGGTCTTGCCGCGCAGCGTCGGGACCTTCTTGATCGGCCGGTCGAGGATCTCCTTGAGCGTCGCGGCCGTGTCCAGAATGGTCTGGATGTCCGCCGGCTCGAGCGGCTCGATCCCGAGCAGGTGGCGGTGCGCAAAGCCACTCACCTGGAGCTCCTCGCCCGCTTCTTCCGAGCAGTCGCTTTCTTCGCCGGCGCGGGGGCCGGCAGCTTCTCCAGCAGCAGCACCCGGTCCTCTCCATCCTCCTCGGCGAGCATGACTTGCACGTTCTCCTCCCGCGAGGTCGTGAGGGACTTGCCGACGTAGTTGGCGCGAATCGGCAGCTCGCGATGGCCGCGATCCATCAGCACCGCGAGCTCGATCCGGGCGGGGCGCCCGAAGTCGATCAGCTCGTCGATGGCGGCGCGAATCGTGCGACCCGTGAAGAGCACGTCGTCCACGAGGATCACCGTCCAGCCGTCGATCGAGAACGGGATGTCGGTTCCCTTCATCACCGGGTTGGGCGCGATGGTCGTGAGATCGTCGCGGTAGAGCGTGATGTCGAGCGCACCGACCCGGGGCGAAGCGCCGACGGCGGCCTTCACGAGCCGGGCCAGGCGTTTTGCGAGCGGCACTCCACGCGTGCGAACGCCCACCAGCGCGGTCCGCTCCAGGTCGGGGTGGCGTTCCACGATCTCGTGGGCGATGCGCGCCAGCGTACGCGCCAGGCGCGCCGCGTCCATCAACTCGTGTTTTGGCCGGAAGCCTGCCGGTCCCCCCATCACTCTCCTGAGCGTACCCGGCCGCCGTCGGGAATCGGCCGCTCCGGCATCAGCAGCACCCTCTCGCCTTTGCCATCGTCCACCGCCAGCAGCAGCACTTCGGAGCTGACGCCGGCCACGACCTGCTTGGGCAGGTTCACCACCGCCGACACCTGCAGTCCGATCAGGTCCTCGGTCGCGTACAGGCCCGCGATCTCGGCGCACGTGGTCTTCGTTCCCAGGTCTCCGAAACTGACGCGCAGCGCGAAGGCGGGCGTCCGGGCGCCGCGCAGGACTCGCGCCGAAACGATGGTCCCTACCCGGACATCGAGGGCAAGGAAGGCGTCGACGGTGACCAAGGCGGGCGGATCGTACCCCGAGCCGGCCGGCGCGGACAAGCGGCGCCAGCAGAGCCTCTCGTCCTTCATCGTCCCTCCCCTCCCCCGAGGATGGCGTGCAGCGAACGCTGCGTGTCCGCAAAATCCTCGACGAGCGCGTCGGGGCCTTCCGCCGCGAGGACGCTCATCGCCGTCCTACCCGTAGCCACCGCCACCGCACGCACGCCCAGGCTGCGCCCACAGCGCACGTCGTGGATCGAGTCGCCCACGATCACGATCGACTTTCCGGTAAAGCGCTGTCCCGTCCTCGCCAAGGCCCGCCCCACAGCCACGGCCGGAAGCTGATAGCGATCTTCAGCGTCGGAGCCGTAGGCGCCGAAGCCGAAGTGCTCGTTCAAAGCGAGGGGAGCGAGCTTGGTCCGGGCGCACGGTTCGAGATTGCCCGTCAGCAGGCCGAGCGTCACGTCCGGGACCGCGGCCAGTGTCTCGACCAGCGCAAGGATCCCGGGCTTGGGCCAGACGTGCTCGGGCCGCAGCGTCTGCGCGAGCCGCGCCGTGTAGCTCTCGAGGCTTTCCGGCAGGCGCCGATCGATCTCGGCATCGGCGAAGCCCGCGCCCCGCATCAGCTCGCGGACGATCTGCGGATCGGTCTTCCCAGAATAGTCGTAGCCGTCGATGTAACCGCTCGTGCCGAACACCTCGAGCAGCACCTCGCCCAGGGACCGCGCCGAGATGGCGCTGGCCGAGAGCAGCGTGCCGTCGATGTCAAACAGGACCAGGCGCCCGATCAAGGAATCTCCTCCGGCAGGGGCGGCAGATCGTCCCCGCCCGGCCCCGACATCGCCGTCACCGCCAGGCCTTCGTAGCTCGGGATGACCGTGACCGGATGCGCGTGAATGAAGTCTTCCTCGAGGATCTCGGTGAAGACGCGGCCCTCCATGTCGCGGGCCACGGGCAGCCCCATTAGATAGAGGATGGTCGGGGCGATGTCGAGAATCGAGGCGCGCTCCACGGCCGCGCCGGCGCGCACGCCGTCGCCCACGGCAAACAGGAACCCGTCCGGGGCGCCATCATGCGCGCCGCTCATCAAGGAGCCTCCGAAGGGAGCGGCCAGCAGCCTCCGCCACCAGGGCACGGGCTCCATGCCGTAGCTGGAGACGACGAGCAGAATCTCGCCGGGCTGAAGTCCCTTCTCCGTCTCGCCAATCCACTCGCCAAGAAACGCCGTGTACTGGTCGATCACGCGGCCAAGGCGGCGCACGTCGTCGGGCGCCACGTCGCCGAAGCGATCGGGTTCGGCGTAGCGAGTGAACGCGTGGCCCACGACGTCGAGTCCGTAGAAGTATGTTGCGAAGAAGGGTGGGTCGTAGGCGGCGCGCAGCACGACCCCAGCCCGCTGGTAGCTCAGATCGGGCGCGATGGCCCGTTCCACGAGGTCGCGCCGCCAAGCCTGGTCCTCGACGCCTTCCACGGAGAGATCGACGAACCGCGAGAGCAGGGCGGGATCGACCTCCTCGGGGCCCACGGCGCGGTTCGCCACCTCGGTGAACATGTCGGGCGGATAAAGCGCGAGCCCGGCCCGCGCCGCCTCGCGCATGCGGTGAAAGTGGTTCGAGAGCATGAACCCCTGCACGCGTTCCGGAGGGTGCGTCCCCCAGAACCGCACGACCCCCGCATGAACGCCAAAGGCGTTCAGCGCGTCCCACAGCGCGGGACAGCGGCGCGAGGCGCCCGTGACTGGCGATCTGGAAACGAGCTGGAGGCGCTCCAGCAAGCCGACGAGCGCTCCCTTGGGAAGAAGCTCGTAAGGCGTCGACGACAGGCGCAGGCGGTAGGTCGCGAAGCTCTTCACGCCGTGGTCCCGGGGCAGCCGGCCGGTGAAGATGCTGGTCCACAGTGGCGGGCCCTCGGTGGGCCTCAAGCTCGCAAGCGAACCATGCGCCCCGCGTTTCAGAAGCGCTGCGAACACCGGCTGCGTGCCACGCGCGACGCCCTGCTCGACCTGGCCGGGGCCGAGCCCGTCGATGCCGATCAGAATCACCCGCCGCAAGGGCACCACGCGCTCGGTGGCCACCGGCGCGGGCCGGGAGTGCGGTGCAAAGACCGGTCGTGCGGCAAGCGGCACGACGACGGCCGACGCTGCAGCCAGCACCACGATCGGCGCTGCCGGACTTCGGGCACGTTCGGGAAACAGCACGGCGTCGATCCCGACTCCAAGCAGTGTCAGGGCGGCGACCGAGATGCCGACCGCCGAGGTGGTCAAGCCGCGGACGAACTCGACCGGGATCGAGTAGCGGTAGCTGAGCAGGTTCCACCAGAACAAAAAGGCGGCGGTTGCAACCGCAAGGCACGTCAGGGCCGTGAACCAGGGCCAACTCGGCAGTGGCAGCCGCGCGACGCGTGGCAGGCCCACGGCGGCGCCGGCCAAGGCCAGGGCGGTGAAGACCAGCGTCACCGCGACGGTGTAGGGCGCGAACAGAGACACGAAGAGCGAAAGTGCCTCCCGCCGCAGCGCGACCTCGGGATTCAGGTAGAGCGCCAGCAGGATCAGGTCCGACGCGAGCAGGCACGCGGCGACAGCCGCGCTCCCGAGGAGCCGCGCGAGCATCAGGAACCGCGATTATAGCCGTGGCCTTCGGTTATGATGCGGGGCGCCTTGGCCTTCAACCGGGACATCCCCCTCGTCCGCCGCGAACCGCTCGAGGGCCCTTACCTCCTGCTGACATTGCGTCATCCCGAGGTCGCGCGGGAAGCTCGGCCCGGGCAGTTCGTGATGATCAAGGCGGGGACCTCGGCCGAACTGCCGCTGCGCCGGCCGTTCTCGATCCTCCGTATCGACCCAGCGCGCGACGAGTTTACGCTGTTCCTGAAAGTGATCGGCCCAGGCACCCGCGGCCTCGCAGCGCTTGCGGTGGGCGGCCTCGCCCAGTGCCTCGGTCCGCTCGGCCAGCCGTTTTCGCTTCCACCGGCGGGCAGCGAAGCGCTCATGATCGCTGGCGGTTACGGCATCGCTCCCTTCTTGATGATGTCGCTCGAGCTGGTGCGCCTGCGGCGTTCCGGGCGCGTGTTCTACGGCGGGCGCACTGCCGGAGAGCTGCAGCTGCGCGATCCGTTCGCGAGGATTGGGATGCCGCTCGTGGCCGCGACCGAGGACGGCAGCCTGGGCGCGAAGGGACGCGTCACGGCGCCGCTCACGGCCTACCTGGACGAGCACGCCGGGACACCGACGCTCTACGCCTGCGGCCCGGAGGCGATGCTGCAGGCCGTGGCTAGGCTCGCCGAGAGACGGGGCCTTCCCTGCCAGGTGAGTCTCGACCCCTGGATGGGTTGCGGCGTCGGAACCTGCCTGGGCTGCGTGGTGTGGGTCCGCAAGCCAGACGAGGCGCGCGCCCAGTACCGCTGCGCCTGCACCGAGGGGCCTGTCTTCGACAGCCGCCACGTAGTGTGGGCGTGAACCTCGCGGTCGAGGTCGCGGGCATCCGCTTCAAGAACCCGCTGCTCGCAGCTTCGGGCACCTTCGGCTACGGCACCGAATACGAAGGCATCCTGGATCTCGCGAGCCTGGGCGGCATCGTCTCGAAGGGACTCTATCTGGAAGCTCGCGACGGCTGCCCGACGCCGCGCATCGTCGAGACGCCTTCGGGACTGCTGAACGCCATCGGCCTGCAGGGCATCGGCGTCCGCAACTTCGTCCGGACCGTGCTGCCACGCCTCGCCAGGCACGACACCAGGATCCTGGTGAACGTGTGCGGCGACACGGTCGAGGAGTATGCCGAGGTCACCCGCATCCTCGACGCAGCGCCCGGCGTCTCGGGCCTCGAGATAAACATCTCCTGCCCCAACGTGAAGAAGGGCGGGATGGCCTTCGGCGGCGATCCCAGGATGACCTTCGAGGTGATCTCGGCGGTGCGCAGAGCCACGAAGCTACCGGTGATCCCGAAGCTGTCACCCAACGTCGGCGACATCACGGTCTTTGCGCGCGCCTGCGAGGAGGCCGGTGCGAACGCGCTCTCCTGCGTCAACACGCTGCTGGGCCTCGTCGTCGACGTCGAGTCGCGCAAGCCGCGCCTGGCGTTTGGCACAGGCGGCCTTTCCGGACCGGCGATTCGGCCGATCGCCGTCCGGATGACGTGGCAAGCCGCGCGGGCCGTGCGGATCCCGATCTTCGGCATCGGGGGCATCGCCTCCGCGAGTGACGCCCTCGAGTTCCTCATCGCAGGGGCGCGGGCCGTGCAGATCGGAACCTCCAACTTCGTCAACCCAGGCGTCTACGAACGCATCCTTTCTGGCCTGCGCGACTACCTCGCGCGCCACGGCCTCACGGACATCGGCCAGCTCGTCGGGACGCTCCAGTATCCCGACCACCCGCCGATAGGAGAGGCTCGCGGATGACGCCGAAGCAGCGCCTGATCGTGGCTCTCGACGTGGCCGGGGCGGCGCAAGCCGAAATCCTGGTCGAGCGCCTGATCGGCGCCGCCTCGATGTTCAAGGTGGGCCAGCAGCTGTTCACCGCTGCCGGGCCGGCCTTCGTGCGCGGCCTCACCAGCCGGGGCGCCTCGGTCTTTCTCGATCTCAAGTACCACGACATCCCGAATACGGTCGCGAGCGCGGTCGCCGCAGCCGCGAGCCTGGGCGTGTCGCTTCTGGACGTCCACGCCCTCGGGGGTCTGGAGATGATGCGCGCCGCCGTCGCGGCGCGTCAGGGGGCGGGCACACGGCTTCTGGCAATCACCGTGCTGACCAGCCACGACGAGTCGAGCCTCGCGCGGCTCGGGTTGTCGGGCGGGGTCAGGGCCTGCGTTCGCCGGCTCGCGCTCTTGGCTCGGGAGGCGGGCATGGACGGCGTCGTCGCCTCGCCGCATGAGGTGGAGCTGATCCGCAAGGCCTGCGGCGGAGATTTCCTGGTCGTCACGCCGGGGATCCGCCCGGCCGGCGCCAAGCTCGGCGATCAGGCCCGGGCGGCGACCCCCGCGGTGGCGCTTCGGGCTGGGGCCAGCTACCTAGTCGTCGGCCGGCCCATCATCGAGGCCGCCGATCCGGCCGAAGCCGCGCGCGCCATCCTAGCCGAGATGCAGGGCGCCTACTAGGAAGCACGGGGGGCTACCGGAACCAAGCACCCCCCCGCGCGCTTCGCGCTCCGCTAACCTGCGGTTTTTGACTTGCCGGGCGCCGGCGGTGTACTCTGCTCTTGTGAAAATGAAATTCACTTTCACATTGATGGGAATCGCGGTCGGGCTCGTGGCCGGCGGCTGCTCGCTCGGGCAAGCTGCGGCACCGCGACCGGTCGCTCCGGACGGCGGCGACGCCCAACGTCTCGTACTACTCCTCGACTACGTGGGCGGAGACTACGGACGAGCCGTGAAGGAAGGCGCGGTCGTCAGCCAAACCGAATACGAGGAACAACTTCGCTTTGCGACCGATGCGAGCGCGATCGCCGCCACGCTGCTCGGACCCGGCGCAGTGCCGGAGGACCCGGTCGCCACCAAGGTTCGCGCGGTCGCTGGTCTCGTCCAGAAGAAGGCGGAAGCCGAGGTTGTGGCCGGCGCTTGCCATGCCGCACGCGACGAGGTGGTGAGCCGCTTTGGGCTGCGCACGATGCCGACGAGCCGGCCACAGCTTGCCCGCGCCGAAGCGCTCTACAGCCAGAACTGCGCCGTCTGCCACGGCCCCGACGGCCGTGCGCAGACCGAGCGCGCGAAGGCTCTCGACCCGCCGCCGGCGAGCTTCCGCGATCCTTCCCGCCTCAACCTGCTGTCGCCATTCCGCGTCTACAACGCGCTGACCTTCGGCGTGCCCGGCACCGGGATGGCGTCGTTCGACAGCTTCCCCTCCGCCGAACGCTGGGACCTCGCCTTCTACGTGTTCCGCTTGGGTCACGAGGGCGAACGCGGGCTTGCACCGGTCGGACTGACCCTGGCCGAGCTCGCTGCCCGCTCGGATCGGGAGATTCTACAAGCGCTGCGCTCCGAGCACCATCCGTCGCCCGAAGCCGGCCTCGTCCATGCCCGCCGTGAGACGCCCTTCACACCGCTACCCGCCGCCGCCGGCGCCGAGAAGACGCGCGAACTGGTCCGCGCGGCCGTGGCCGCCCACGCGGCGGGCCGGCTTGCCGATGCCGATCGCGTCGCGATCGACGCATATCTGGAGGGCTTCGAGCCGCTGGAGCCGCAGCTACGGGCGCGCGACGCAAACGCCACGCTCGCGATCGAAAGCGCGTTCCGCGACCTGCGTACGGCCCTCTCGGGCCGGGACGCGGCTGAGGTGCAAAGGCGCGCCGAGATCTTGGAGGCGGGTCTGTTCAAGATCGCCGAGAGCGGTCGCGCTACCGGCTTGCCCTTCGTAGCCGCGGTCTTGATCTTCTTCCGCGAGGGCATCGAGGCGGCCTTGATCGTGGCCGCGCTTCTGGCAGGACTGCGCAAGCTGGGCCGTTCCAACGCGAGTCGCTACGTTCACCTGGGCTGGCTGGCCGCCGTGCCGGCCGGGATCCTGACCTGGTTCGTATTCGAGCGGGTCCTGGCGCTCGGCATGGCTAGGCGCGAGCTGCTCGAGGCTGTGGTGGCCCTGCTGGCTGCCAGCGTGCTCTTCTCGGTCAGCTTCTGGATGATCTCCAAGGCCGAGTCGCGGCACTGGCTCGCCTACCTGAAGCGAAACCTCGAGACGAGCCTGTCCCAGCGCAACCTGATGCTGCTCGCGAGCCTCGCGTTCCTGGCCGTCTACCGGGAGGCCGCCGAGACGGTTCTGTTCACCCAGGCGCTGCTCTTCAACGCAGGCGGGCAGCACGCACAGGTCTGGCTGGGGGCGCTCGCTGGCGCCGTTGCAGCGGCCGGCGCCGCCTGGATCATGAACCGCAGCGTGCTGCGCCTCCAGCTCGGCGCCTTCTTCGGCGTTTCTGGCGTTCTGCTCTGCCTGCTGGCCATCTCTTTTGCGGGTTCGGGAATCTATGGCCTCGTCCAGTCGGGCTTCCTGACGCCCCGACCCATCGCCTTCCCCGAGGTCGCCTGGATGGGCATCTACCCGGACCTGACGGGACTGCTGGTGCAGTTCGTGATCGTCGCCGTGATCGCGGGCGCAGGAGTATCGACATTGCGCCGCACCGAGGCGCGCCGCTAGGCCGGTGGCCGAACTGGTCCTGCTGGGCAAGCCGGACTGCCGCCTTTGTCACGAGATGGCGGCGGTGGTCGCGCCCGTGCTCGCGGAACTGGGTCTAGGCCTAGTCGAGCGCGATGTCCGCGACGATCCGGAATCGCGGCGTCTCTACTTGCTCCAGATTCCGGTGCTGCTCCTGGATGGCGTCGAGCTGGCGCGCCACCGCATCACGGCTGAAGAACTTCGCGAACGCCTGGCATCACGCGACCTATCCCCCAACCGCTACTAGCGAAATCCGATGCGGGGCCCGCAAGCCGCGGCCGTTCCCTCTGCGAAGCAGGGGAACGCCGGTCGTCGCTCTAGACAAAGAGCGGTTCCCTCCCCCAACGTGGGGAGGGACAGGGTGGGGGGTCGATGAATGCCCTAGCGCGTGGTCCGGAACGTGAAGACCACCCGCTCGCCCGGCTGGCCCTTCAGCCGGAAGACGACGGCGTCGCCGGTGATCTGCGCGACCTCGCCGGCAATCACGCGAAGGCTGCCGGCCTCGAAGCTGGCTGTCGAGTCAAGCTCGAAGCGCCAGGTGCCGGGCCTGCCACTACCCTGGACGAGCTGTGCCTCGATGCGGTTTTCGCCCCTGCGACCGGTCGCGACCGCAGAGGAGCGCCCCTTCGACGCGAACACCGCGGCGGAGCCATTGGCGACGACCTGGCCCGTGCCACCGTCGACCGCGAGCTCGCTGTTCCACGCCAGGCGGCGCGTGGCGACAGGGTTGCCACCGCGCACCTGCGGCTGGACGCGCAGCGAGCGCGCGCTCAGAGCCGAACTACCGCCGGCGGGACAGACCGTCACCTTCCGCTGGCCACATGCCTCGGGCTCCGATCCATCCTTCGGCACGGCACAGCCGATCACCGGGAACTTGACGCAGGGCGACAGGGTCGTCGCCGGCGAGATGCGGCCCAGGGCCCCGACCAGGGTCATGGTGCGGGTGCTCTGGCACTTGTTACCAACATCCTCGAAGCCGTCGCCGCCGAAGTCGATGCTGAACCTGAGCTTGTTGCCCTTCGGCTGCGAGTCGCACATGTCCACCGTCGCCTGGAACCCGTCGACACCCGTCGGAGGATCGGGCGAGATCTTGAACACGAACTTGAACCCCTGCGGCTGCTGCGTGGTGACCGGGGGTTGCGTGGTCGCGGGCGGCTGCGTAGTCGCGGGCGGCTGCGTCGTCCCGGGCGGCGCCGTGGTCGGCGTCGTCGAGGAGGAGTCGTTGCTGTTGCTGGCGATCGCCACACCGCCCGCCGCAAGGCCGACGACGCCAGCGCCGATGCCGACGACCGCCGCGGTGCCGATGCCGGCGCCCGCAAAGCCGGCAGGCAAGCTCGGGAAGACGCTCACGGACGCCTTGGTCAGGTATGCCGCAACCGGCTTGTCCTTGCACTCGTCCTCGGAGTTCACCACAACAGGGTGATACTCAGCCGTACGCGCCTCGGCGAAGCTCTTGTCGGTCACCTGGACGTAGTAGTCGATCTTCTTGGTCACGAGCTCCTTGCGGGGCCGGGGCAACACGCCGGCCAGGCAGGGTGCGTCGGATTTCATCTCGACGTAGTACCAACTCGGCACGCCTTCGGGGCGGAAATAGACCCGGGCGCGCGCGACGTTGCTGTTCGGCGCGAAGCACGCGTTCATCTTTGGGAACTTGCCCACGACAATGCATTCGACCGCCTTGTGATCGATCGCGATCCCGCCTTCTTGGGCGAAGACCACACCGGGCGCCATCGCCAGCGCTGCTGCCAAGCCGATGCCCACGAACTGATTCCGCATAGATTCTCTCCGCAGCGGGACCCTTGCCAGGGTCCTAGGGACACCGATCCGGTGAAACGTGACCGGCCGCGATCTTAGCACGGCCGAGTCCCTGGTCAAGAGGCCTCGGTGCGCGTTCAGGGGCTCGCTGGTTCCGCGTCGGCCCGCGCCAGTCTTCGAGCCCACGGCGTCCCCGGGAAGTCGTGGAACAGACGCTCTCTCTGGGCCATCGCCTGGTCCGGTTCCCCCAGTTGCGTGAGGGCAGCCACCGAGCCGAAGAGCGCCTGTGCGGCGTGCGGTCCAGAGGAGGCGCTTTGGTAGGCCGTCTCGAAGGCGGAGCGCGCATCGGCAGCCCGCCCGATCCGGAGCAGGCTCTCGCCCCGCAAGCAACCGAGTTCGGCGCGCAGGCCTGCAGCTTCGGCCCCAAGCTCGAGGGCGGCCCGGGAGAACTCGGCGGCATCGTCGAAGCGGTCCTCCGAGTAGGCCTTCGAGGCCTTCGCGTACAGCTGGGCGAGAAGCGGCGCCGTGTCGGGTTTTCCGCCACTCAGGAAGCGACCCGCGGTCAGCAGAAGCAGCAGCGCAACGGGCACTACGGCGCCCCAGCGCCGCGGCTCGACCCGGGCGTCGCAGGCCTCGGGCACGCGCGGCGTCAGCGTCGCGGCCGGGCGGCGGCGGAAGCTGGCGAGACAAAGCGCCAGGGCTCCCAGCGTGCCGGCAGCGCCCACGTTGTCGGCCCAGTTGCGGCAGTACACCAGCCGCACCTCGGGCTGCCTCGGGATGACGAGCATCAGCGCCGGCGAGACGAGCCACGGCCCGTCCGCTCCTTCGGCGCGCCAATGCGGGTGCCAGGAGACTTTCACAAGCAACGGATGGCCGGGGCGGTTGGTGTGGATGCGGATCTCCTCGTCGCCGAGCACGGCGCTCGCCTCGGCGCCCGCCGGCAGCGGCACCGCCGGCGGCGCCAGCCAGGGATCCCTTTCCAGGGTCTTGAAGCGCGGGTCGTCGGTGAACACGAGCGGCGCCGGCGAAAGCGGTTTGCGCGTGAACCAGCGGTAGGCCTTGTCGCGCCAGCCTGTGGGCGAAGAGCGGACGGGCTCGAAAGCGAGCGGCTCGACGTACGAAGATCCCGGCACCTTCAACCGAAACACGTGGTACGGCGCGATGTCCGCTACCCGTTCGACATCGTCGCGCCTGCCCAGTGCCTCGGTGAGCTTGTCCGAGAGTGCCACGACTTCCCCCGCCCCGAGCAGCTTCAGGTGGCGGATCGCGTTGTCGGTGTCGAAGCTCGAATAGTGGCGGCTTCGGAACGGGTTCGGCGAAGTCTCCCCCAGCTCCGAAGCGAGGAAGTACACGAAGTGAGTCTGCAGGCTGGCCTGGTTGTAGACGCCTTCCAGCGTCGAGCGTCCCGAGAAGTGCGGCAGCGTCTCGTACATGCGGATCGAGCCGGCTTTCTCGTGCTCGCTGTTGTACTCGACGGCCACCCGCGGATCGTTCAAGGTCCCACGCAACACCTCCGAGAGCCGCACGAACTTCGGCCACAGTTGCTTGGCCTGGAGACCGGTGTAGTTGTACTCGACCCACGAACGGCACACGCTCGAGCGGCTGTCGGCCCAGGCCACCGCCAGCAGGACGCTGGCCAGGGCCGCCAGTTCCTTCGCTACCGCCGGGCGCAGCGCGAGGCCCAGGGTGGCGCCGCTCGCGAGCACGAGCGCCAGTTGCGCGAAGGGCACGAAGCGCACGTCGACCACGCCCAGGGCCGGGCCGGCCGCCGCCAGGGCTGCCGCGATCAAGCCGGCGTGAAGCACGAACAGCAGGCGGTGGTCGGGGCCGCCCGTGCGCCGCGCCAGCACAAACGTGCCGAGCAAGCCAAGGCCCGCCAGGGCGAAGAAGGGGGCAAGGTAGGTTGGAAACAGATTCGCGACGCCGACCTCGATCCAGGGATCGTCGTAGGGAGTCGTGGCGCCCCAGGCTTGAAGCAGCGGGAAGAGCGAAACCCCCGCCAGTGCGAAGGCGAGCGCCGCCACGGCAGCGAGCCAGCGCAGGGTCCGCATCGGCCGCCGAGCCCCGTAGAGGAAGTACGTCGCCGAGAGCCCGGCCCAGAGCACCGCGTAGCCGTGGGCGAAGGCCGTCAGCGCAAGCGCGAGAGCCGGCACCGCCGGGCCGCTGCCGCGCGCGTAGGCTCGATACGAGACCCCGAGGAACAGGACGGCAATGCCGATCCCGTACATGTAGGCGAACTCGCCGGTCATCGTGCTGGCTATCGTTCCACCCCAGATCGGGTTGGCCTCGAGGAACAAGAAGACGTAGCCGGCGGCGGCGCCGAGCAGCGGCGCCGGAAAGCGGAAGCCCATCAGCCGGAACGCGAAGTAGCTCAGCAGCGGAAGCAGAAAGATGCCCAGGACCGAGCCCAGCTTGAACGCGACGGGCAGCCCGGTGATCGGGGCCAAGGCCGCCATGACCAGGAAAGGCAGCGGGAAGTAGTAGAGCAGCAACGGCTGGCCCAGATAGGCCCCGGGGTACCAGCCGTGGAGCCGAAAGCGCGGCAGCAGGTGTTCGCAGAACCAGGCGGCGGTCGGGTAGTGGCACGGCGTGTCGCCGCCCGCCGTGATCGTCGGCAGGAACAGCAGCGAGGGGCGAAGCACGTCGAGGAGCGCCGCCAGCAGGACCAAGAGCCCGAGGGCATCGGCGAGGGCCTCGCGGCGGCGGAGCATGGCGGTCGAGTCTACCAAGATCGCCAGCGCTTTACGGCGCGTCCCGGCTCTTGTAGGATCGGTGGTCTTGTCGAGGCACGAAGATTGAGACAGGAGAAGCACATCCTGGTGGTGGACGACGACGCGGCCGTGGCAGCGATGCTGTCGCGCGCCCTGGCCCGCCATGGCTTCAAGATCGACACGGCCCGCACCGGCGACGAGGCCCTGGCAAAGGCCACCGCCGCTGGCTACGACGCCGCGGTGCTGGACCTGGTGATGCCGGGTCGCGACGGGGCCGATCTCTCGGCCGCCTTGCAGACGAAGCTCCCCAGCCTCACTGTGGCGTTTCTCACCGGCTACGCGCGCTCGCCGCTGATCGACGCCGCCAAGCGAGCCGGGCGGACCGTTTTCAGCAAACCGGTCGTGATCCAGGAGCTCGTGGATTTCCTCAACGCCGAGCTGAAATAGCCAGCCTTCGCAGCAGGCGCTCACGGCGCCGGTTGAAGTCCAGGGCAGCCCGCACCGGCGCGCCGAGACGATCACAAAGCGCCAAGGCTCGGTCGACGGCGTCGAGCGCCGCCGGCAGGTCGCCGCTGCGCCACTCGTGGTGAATCGCGAGCTCGCGGTGGGCCAGCAGATCCCCAGCCTCGGCCGCTTCCCGCCACAACTCGGCCGCCGGCCCGTGATCGGCGGAGCGCTTGGCGCGCGAGGCCAGTCGGACCAGCGCCGCGACACGCAGCGCGCCGCGGTCGTTCTCGAGCGTGCGCTTGTAGGCTGCCTCGCTCCGCTCGTACAGCTTCGCCCGCTCGAGCACCCGCGCCAGGCTGTAGACGTCGCGCGGGTCGTCGGCCTCGCCGCTCTCGACCCACTGGCAGGCGCGGAGCGCCAGCGCCGCGAGCGACACGATATCGGTGCGGTTGTGCCGAAACACGCGGGCCAGCGCGCGCGCATCGCGGCGGCGCACGTAGTCGAAGTAGATGCCCGGGATCTCGGCGCCAGGGATGTCGTCATGCCGGGCGAGACCGAGCAAGGCACCCTCGAGGGCCTGAAGTCGGCACGATTCGAGACGCGCCTTCCACAGGCGGCGGGCCGGATGCAGCAGGTCGAAGTGCGGCGCGCCTTCGAGCGGGAAGCGCTGCCGATCGAGGCGATAGCGCGTCTCGAGCAGCGGCACGTCGAACAGCTTGCCGTTGAAGGTCACGATGTGCGTGAAGCGCCTGAGGTCCTCGGCGAGGCCAGCCAGCAAGGCCGGCTCTTCGTGGTAGTCGCGCATGAAATACTGGCGCAGCTTGAAGTATTCACCCTCGACGTAGCCGATGCCGATCAGGAACGCGGCGGTGCCCGTGCCGCCGGCGAGGCCCGTCGTCTCGGTGTCGAGAAAGACCGCTTCCGACAGGTCGAACCCGTCCAGCTCCGATTCGCCCGTGAGGATGCCGATGCTTCCCGGCAGCAGCGCCCGAAAGCGGGATAACGAAACCTGGCCGTGGAAGGAATCGAGATGAACGGCGTCCTCGATCAGGAAGAACTCGCCGCGGGCGTTCTCGACCCGCTGCCCCTGCACGAGCTCCTCGAGCGCATGGGCCGAAGAGCGCACAGCACCGCGGCCGCGTGAGGCGGCGGCCACGAGGCGCTCCAGGCGCTCCTTCAGGCTGCTTCCAGTCTCGTCGATCTGCCCGAGCATCGATCGCTCGAGGCCATCCAGGTCGCCGACGGGAACGCTCGGCGCCGCGTCGGCTCCGCCCGCTGCTGGCGGCTGGCCGTTGCGCCGGAGCTGGCGCAGCCGCTCTCCGAGGCTCACTGCGCCGACGCCAACGGCACTACGTCGCCGTCGCGGGCGACGCGGAAGCCACGGCTCTCGACCTCGCGCCGCGCCGGCTCGTCGAAGAGCAGACGGTTCGTGTGGTTGAGGTGCACGAAGCGCACGCGTGGCGCGAGCCGGGCGAGGCGCTGCATCGTCTCGCGGATCAGCGGGTGCGGCACCTCGCCTTGGGCGCGGCCGGGCAACTCCTCGAGCGAGAAGAAGCTTGCGTCGAGAAACGCCGCGTCGACCTGGGCGACGACGTCTTCGATCCGCCGCTCCCACTTTTCCCACTTGTCGATGTCCGGGAGGTAGAGCAGCGACGCGGAGGGGCTGCGGACGAGGTAGCCCACGGTGTCACTGAACTCGTCACGGTGCGGGACGACGAGCGCCGTCGCTTTGAGCTCAGGCGTCAGCGCGAACTCGCGGCCTGGCTCGATCTCGTGCAGCGCGATGTTGCCGAGTGCTATGAGCTGGCTCCAGGGTCCGTTCTCGCGCAGGAAGCGTGCCATGCGTGCCGTGACGTAGACAGGCACGCCCTGCGCACCCAGGGCTTCCCGGCCCAGGTACATGAGGCCCGCGTAGTGGCCGGCGTGGGCGTGGGTGAGCAGGATGCCATCGACCGGTTTGCGTCGATCCGGGAGCGTGCGCCCCACGTTCAGGGATTCGAGCTGCGAGGCAAGATCAGGCGTCGCGTCGATCAAGAAGCGAACTCCGGCGCGTTCGTCCACGAGGCCGAGGCTGGCGACCCGCTGCCGTCGCGCAGGATCGCGGCGCGCCGAGACACACAGCTCCTGTTGGCACCCGATGTGCGGCACGCCGCCGTCCTGGGCGATACCAAGCACCACCGCGCGCAAGGCAGGCTCGGCGGCTGAGGCGGGGAACGCAAACGGGACGAGCGAGAACAAGGCGAAGACGGGTGCGAGCGCCCGGCCGAGGGTCCTCAAGGCCGCGCGTCTCCACGAATCGCCCGCAGCATCGCGAGCGCCACCTCCTTGCCCCGGCTGCCCACCTCGCCCGCCGGGCCGACGCACGACGGACAGCCGTCGCGACATGAGCAAGCGGCGATCAGCGACAGGCTCTGATCCAGCAATCGGTCGTGGAGACGGTAAAGGGGCTCGGAAAGCCCGATTCCACCCGGGTAGGCGTCATAAATAAAGATGTTAGGTTGGTAGTCGCCGTCACGGGGCGCCGGAGTGAATCCGTCGCCCCTATCG
>CAYTWT010000156.1:0-5911 GCA_964442185.1 uncultured Acidobacteriota bacterium | reverse complement strand
CGCGATGCCGAGCTGCCGGTGCCCGTCGCCTTTCTCGTGACTCGCGTCGAGGCGCGCGTCGAGGCCCTCACTCAATCACGGCCATTCCGCTGGGCGACGCTGGCCTTGGGCTTCGGAGTTGCCGTGGTGGTGCTGTCCGTCGTGCTGCCCTGGATCCTGCCGCGCGTGGTGACCCCGATCGTGGACCGCGTCGCGAGTCTGGGCGGCGAGCTGGCGCCGAGTTCGGAGGAGCCGGTTGCGATGGATGACGCCGCGCTGCGGCGTGTCGAGCGGACCGTGGCCCGCGAGCAGGCCGTGCGCTATCTGAGCGAAGCCCAGGACGTGCTGATGACGGTGGCTTCGACACCGCACGCCTGTCCGCTCAAGGCCCGCCACGTAGATCTGAGCGCGGAATCGCGTCGCAGCCGTGAGCTCGTGACCCGGCGGGCCCTGCTGCTGGCACTCGACGACGACTCCGTCGCGAGCGCACGGCACGTGATCGAGGACGTCGATCACGTGCTGCGCGAGGTGGCGACGCTCGATCCGTGCGTCGATCCCGAGGAAGTGGCGCGGGTTCAGCAGCAGATGGAACAGGGACGGCTGCTGATGAAGATCCGCCTGATGTCACGGGAGCTCGTAGGATGAGGCGATTCGTTTCGCTGCTGCTGGCCGTGCTGGTGTTCGCGCTGCCGAGCTTTGCCCAGGACAGCGAGCCGCTCCGGAACGCCAAGACCCTGGTCTTCGACCGCAAGTACGCCGAGGCCCGCCAGGCGTGGCAGCAGATCCTCGCCGCCGGCGGGCCCGAGGCTGAGCCCGCGGCCTACTGGGTCGCGCGCTGCAGTGAAAACCTGAAGGAAGACGCGCGCGCTTTCAAGGAGTACGGCGACTACCTCGCGCGGAAGCCTGCGGATCGGGCCCTTTTCGAAGAAGCCCGCACCAGCCGGGTGGGTCTCGCCGCCCGGCTGTACCGCTCCGGGCAGACACAGCAGCTCCCGGCCCTGAAGGAAGCCCTCGCCGACTCCAGCAAGACCGTGCGCTACTACGCGGCCTTCCAGCTCGGGGGCCTCGGGGGAGAGCCGGCCAAGGCCGCGGTGCCGCTCTTGAAGCGGATCCTGGCCGAGGAGAGGGATCCCGACCTGGTCGACCGCGCGAAGCTCATCCTGCTGCGCGTCGATCCCCAGGCCCTGGCCGGGGTCCCTTCACCACGACCAGCTCCGGCGCCACACCCGGCACCTGCCGTGGGCCGCGGAACGTGGCTGAAGGTCCGCGTCTTCGAGGGTGGCACGGCCGCGCCCAAGGTCTCGGTCAACGTGCCCGTGGCGCTGGCCGAGATCGTCTTCAAGAGCCTCCCGGAGGACGCGAAGAAGGAACTGAGTCTCAAGGGCTACGACGCGGAGAATTTCTGGGAGCGGCTCAAGAACCTGCCCAAGATGGAGATTCTGACGATCGAGGGCGAGGACGGCGAGAAGCTTCAGATCTGGATCGAGTAGGAGGCGTGATGCGCAAACTGACGCTGGGTTTGGTGGCGGCCGGAGTCCTGGCAGGCGCGCTCGCGGCGCGGGCCGAGGACGATCTCGCGGTGATCAAGAAGGCGGTGGCGCAGACCGAATCGCCCGGGACGCCTTCGGCGAGGCCCGCCCCGCCCGCGAAGAACGCGGAGCCCCAATGGCTGCGGGTGCGCATCGAGCCCAAGGGCGAGAAGAAGGGACGCATCAAGGTCAACGTCCCGCTCGCCTTCGTGCGCTCCGTGGACGGGGATCTGCCGCTCGAGTTTGGCAACGGCTGCCGCGGCGGGCACAAGCAGTCCTACTGCGGCATGAAGCTCTCGGAGGTGCTGAAAGCCCTCGACAGCGGCGAGAGTCTGGTCGAGATCGAGGGCGAGGACGAGACCGTGCGGGTCTGGGTCGAATAGCCGGGGCTCAGACACTCCTGTCCTCGCCGGACGACGGTGGCGGGACGCGCTCGGGTTGCCCAAGGCCCGTAAGCCCTTGTGAATCAACCCCGGCTTGTTGGAACGGCACTTGCTTTGGCAGCCAGTGGACGGAGGTGTCCAATGAAGTTGCACGCCACCCTTCCGGCGCTGTTCCTCGGTCTGGTCGTCGCCCTTGCCATTCCGGCCTCGGCCGAAGCCGGGCATCGTCACTCGAGTTCCTGCGAGCACAACCACCGATCGGGCGGGTACAACTATCGGTCACGGGGGCACGACTACCGGCCGAGCTACGGCCACTCCTATTACCGCCCCGCGCCGCCTTCGTACGGGTACGGCGGATACCATGGCGGCGTCTACTACAACGCACCGCGCCCGGCCTACGGCTACGGTTACGGCTACGGGTACCAACAACCCTACTACGCCGCTCCCTATCGCCCCTACGTGCCGTACTACCGCCCCTACTACGCGCCGCGGCCGAGAGTCCACATCTCCTTCGGCTTCGGCTGGTAACCGTCCCGGATCTGTGAACGCCTGCGCCCGCGGTCCGGCTCAGGCGTTACGATAGGCGCGCTTGCAGTACAGCGCACGCCGCCCGACCCCGCCGCTGCATCGTTACGTCGAGTGCTTCTGGGCGCTCGAAGGCGACGGCGCGCCAGGCTGCGTCGAGCGCGTTCTGCCCGACGGCTGCGTCGAGTGGATCGTCCATGTCCGCGATCCCTGGAGCAGGCTGGTCGGGGGAGTTTCCGGAGCGCTTTGCCGCGAGTTGCAGCCGCGGGCGTTCGTGGCCGGCCAGCTCTCGCGCTACCTGCTGCTCGAGCCGGGACGCCACGTTCACACCTTCGCCGTGCGCTTCCGTCCGGCGGGCGCAGCGCTGCTCACCGGAGGCGGCGTCGACGCGCTCACCAATCGACAAGAGCGAATCGAGAACGTGCTGGGTGCGGCTGGAGCCGAGCTGACCGAACAGCTTCTCCTGGCCAAAGACGACGCGGCGCGGCAAAGCCTCGTCGAGGCCTTCCTGCACGCGCGCCTTGGCCGCGTGGAGGAGGACACGCGGGTCGGCGCCGTCATCGACGCGATCCTCCTGGATCCGGCCGGGGCGAGCGTGGCGCGGCTGGCCGACGCCGTGGGCCTGAGCCGTCGGCAGCTCGAGCGCCGGTTCGCTTCGCGCGTCGGGCTTTCCCCCAAGACCTTCGCCCGGACGATTCGCTTTCAGAGCCTGTTCCGGATGCTCGGCGACGAGGCCGGTCAGCGTTTCGCGGATCTGGCGCTGGCGGCCGGCTATTTCGATCAGGCTCACCTCAGTCGCGACTTCCACGAGCTTTCGGGCCAGGCGCCCGGTGAGCTTCTTGCGGCACAGGGCGAAGTGTCGTCGCACTTCACGTCCGCCGAACGGCTGGCCGATCTCTTCGGCCGCTGACGCGTCGCATTTCTCCAAGACGAGGGCCGCGCGTTTCGCTAGAGTCGGCGGCAGCGAGGTGAGCATGCGCGGTATCGAGAGACTCTTGGTGGCGACGGTGGTTTCGGCGACGTGCGGAGCGGTGAGCGCGGCCGAGTCGTCGGGTGTTGCGGGCCTCGGCTGGCTGCAAGGCGCCTGGGCCGCCGAGGACGGACCGCTTCAAATGGAGGAAGTGTGGCTCGCGCCCAAGGGCGGGGCCTTGCTGGGGCTGCATCGCGACGTGGCGGGCGGAAAAATGGTCTCGTTCGAGTTCTTTCGGGTGGCGGCTGGAGCTGATGGCAAGATCGTCTACTGGGCAAGCCCGCTCAGTCGGCCGCCGGTTCCCTTCACACTCAAGGAGGCGAGCGAGAAGAAAGTCGTGTTCGAAAACCTCGAACACGATTTCCCGCAGCGGATCCTGTACTGGCTGGACGCGGAGGGTCGCTTGCACGCGCGCATCGAGGGACCGAAGGACGCCACCGAAAAGGCTCGAGAGTGGACGTTCCGTCGCGACGCGCGTTAGCGGCCGCTGTCGATTTCCGGCAGGGCCGCTCGTCTATCTCGTGAACCAAACGAAAGCCCGGACATCCTGACCCAAGCGATCGCAGACCCGAGAGGAGATTTCGATGAGGCCCGGAGAAACGCCTGAAGGACCCCAGGTCGTATTCGCCTTGTATCGGCCCCACGAAGGGAAGGACGCCGAGCTACGCTGCGCTCTTGTTTGATCCTTCACGCTGGAGGCAAGGACTAGCCATGGAAATGACAAGCAACGCACTCAACTGGTTCGAGATTCCCGCTCTGGACTTCACTCGTGCCAAGCGCTTCTACAGCGCAATCTTCGACTTCTCCATGCCGGAGATGCAGATGGGTCCCAACACCATGGGCTTCCTCTTGCATGAGCAAGGCAAGGGGGTCGGTGGCGCGATCGTTGATTCCCCCCACTGAGCGGCCTCGCCTCGTTGTGGCATGATGAGCGCTTGCCATGAGCGAGCACTCTCGCCTGCTGGGGGCCTTCGTCCGCAGGCCGACGCGAACTGGGGCGATCGCTCCCAGCTCGGGCGAGTTGGCTGAGCTGATGACCGCCGACATGGGGCTTGCCGCCGCCGATACGGTCGTCGAACTCGGAGCTGGAACCGGCGTTTTCACGCGACTGATTGCCGAGCGGGTGAGGCCTGGCGCGACCGTGCTCGCGTTCGAGATCGATGCGCGGCTTGCGGGAGAGTTGCACGGGACGATTCCCGGGGTGAGTATCGTCAACGACTCCGCCGAGCGGATTGCCGATCATCTCGCGGCTGCGGGGCGCGCATCGGCCGACTCGATTCTATCGGGCTTGCCGTGGGCCTCTTTCTCGCGGCAGCTGCAACAGACTCTGCTCGCATCGGTGCTCGGGGCCCTGCGGCCCGGAGGGGTGTTTGCGACGTTCGCGTACATTCCCGCCGCGTGGTTTCCGCCGGGACGGCGGTTTCGGGCGATGCTCGCGGGGGGCTTCGCGTCGGTCGAGACCACGCGTGTGGTGTGGCGTAACATCCCGCCGGCCTTCGTCTACCGCTGTCGGAAGTAGCAAACCCGCCGCGAACACGTGAGCCGTGGGCGAGTACGAAGCACGACGGGGGGCAGCCGCGCCAACGCAACCTGGGGAGGTGACACCAGTTGAGCGCTAGTTGGCGAAGCGTGACTTCATCTCGGCTGAACACCAGGGCTGCGGCCGCGATCGAGATCCTGCTCGTGCTTGCCATCACCATCGGCCATCGCGTCCTGCGGGTTATCCCGGTTGATGAGACTCTCCCGATCTTGCTGCTCGGATGGGTGTCGCTGTGGTTGCGTAAAACCGGCTGGAGAGGAGTCGGCTTTGCGAGGCCCGCGAGTTGGTCTTTGGTCGTGGTCCTTGGCCTTGGCGCGGGAGTCCTGCTGCAGGTCCTGAGCGAGTTCGTTACCGAGCCGCTCATCTCACACCTGACTGGGCAGGTCCCCGATGTGTCGGAATTCAGGCCTCTGGTCGGCAATCTAAGGCTTGTCCTTTTGTACCTCGTGGTTGTCTGGTCATGGGCGGCGTTCGGTGAGGAACTCACCTACCGTGGCTACCTGCTGAGTCGGGCAGCGGATCTCGGCAAGCGCACACCATTCTCATGGGCTGCCAGCCTGCTGTTCGTCACGACTCTCTTCGGTTTTGGGCACAGCTATCAGGGCCTGGTCGGCATGATCGACACGGGTATCCACGGTCTGATTCTCGGCGCCTTGTACTTTGTGTCGGGCCGGAATCTCTGGGCGAGTATCATCGCCCACGGGGTGGGGAACACCATCGCCCTCGCGCTGGTGTTCTTCGGTTACCTATAGAGGCTTCCCGATGAGGCTTGGCTCGTTTCTGGCTTCGTTGACCTTACTGGCTGCGCCCGCACTCTCTGCCGCGGAGCCGGAGTGGCGGCGGGGGCTGGCGCCCGCGACAGGGTACAGCGCCGAGCAGGCGCGCAGATTCCACGAGTTGTTTCAGCTCGGTGGCTGGCAGGTGACGACAGACGCCGACTACGCGCGCTATACCCTGCAGCGAACCGCGGAGTTCTTTCCACAGG
>CAYTWT010000155.1:0-1856 GCA_964442185.1 uncultured Acidobacteriota bacterium | reverse complement strand
AATCGGGATAGGGGGTAGCGGGTTCGTCCCGCTATCCCCCTCCCACACCACCGGACATGCGGGTCCGCATCCGGCGGTTCGATGGGTCAGCGACCGGCGAGGCGGGGTACGCCGAGCCCGTCGAAGTACGAGATAGGCAGTGCAGTCTTAAAGGCCGAGTGTGAGGCCGCAGCCCACCAGCGGCGAACGTGGGCAGCCCCTTCCCGTGCAACCTTGTCCGAGAGTCCTCGGGCGCGGAGTGCGCGGTAGGCGGTGGTGCCCCGTTTCCACTGTTTGAGCTGCACGGCGCGCAGCCGGTGACGCAGCCACTTGTCGAGGTCCTCGAAGATCCGGGGCGTCTCGGCCAACTGGAAGTAGAGCTTCCAGCCGGTGAGGTAGCTCCGCAGTTCCTCCGCGATCCTCGTCATGCTCCGTCCTCCGGTGCGCCTCGTGATCTGCCGCACGCGAGCCTTCATCTCCGCCAGGGCTGCCGGTGCGACGCGAGGTCGGACGACTCGCCCCGCGGCTACCCAGAAGCTATAGCCGAGGAACGTGCGTTCCCACGCCCGCGCCACCGTGCTCTTGGCTTCATTGACCTCGAGCCGGAGTCGCGCGAACAGCCGCTTGAGCGTGGCCATCGCATCGTCCGCCGCCCGCTTCGACCCGGTGTATACGTTCAGGTCGTCCGCGTAGCGCGCGAACACGAGGCCTCGCTGCTCCAGTTCCTTGTCCACTTCGTCCAACAGCACGTTGGCCAGCAGCGGCGACAGCGGGCCGCCTTGCGGCGTGCCCTCGTGTCGCTCCACCACCACCCCGTCGACCATGATCCCGGCCACGAGGTAGCGGCGGATCAGTCTCAACACGCGTCGGTCCGCGGTCCGCCGCGACAGTCGCTCCAGTAGCACGTCGTGATTGACCCGGTCGAAGAACTTCGCCAGGTCCACGTCGGCCACCCAGCGCCGGCCCGACTGGATGTAGCGTTGCGCCGCCCGCACCGCTTGGTGCGCGCTGCGCCCCGGTCGAAAGCCGTAGCTGTGTTCGGAGAACGTCGGGTCGAACTGCGGTTGCAGCACCTGCAGCAGGCACTGCTGGATGAGCCGGTCCAGTACCGTCGGGATGCCGAGTGTCCTCGTTCCCCCGCCGACCTTGGGGATCTCCTGCCGCTTTACCGGCTGCGGCTGGTAGGTCCCCGCGAGCAATTGCTCCCGGATCGTCTCCCAGTGCGCCGCCAGATGTGGCGTCAGGTCGTCAACGGTCATCCCGTCCACGCCGGGACTGCCCTTGTTCTGCTTCACACGCTTCAGCGCCGCGAACGCGTTGGCGCGTGCGACCACCTGCTCCATCAGCCGGGGGTCGCCTCCTGAGCGTTCGTCTCCGTAAGACGTCGTCGAGGCTTCGCCGCTGCGCTGGCCATGAGGGGCTTCACCCCTTGCCTCCAGCGCGAGCTCCAGTTGTTCGGACTTCTGGCGCATGGCCCTTCCGTGTCCTGCGTTCGTTTCGCTCCTCCATCGTTCGGCCCTTCGTGGCGTCGCCGCCCCTACTATGGCCTCGGCTGACTTCTCGCTCCGTGGCTCGCGGCCACGTCGCCCTTTCAGGCGTGAGGCGAGATCTCCCCAGATAAGAACACTGGCCTTCCCAACACGACCGCCGGATTTACGTCCCCGACCCTTGGTCACCAGAACTTCGCGGTCATTAGCCCGCTCGTCCTGATCGGTGCCGCCTCTCATCCGGTTTCTGTTCGTCGGCCCGTCGGTTCGTTCCCCGCTTCCTTCAGCGCCGCCCTCGCGAGCGGTTGCCGCCTTGCGGTTCCCTTGGGTCCCCGTGACCAGGTCCCCGGAGGACTTTCACCTCCTCGTCAGTGTCCATGCTGGGCGTAC
>CAYTWT010000154.1:0-23866 GCA_964442185.1 uncultured Acidobacteriota bacterium | reverse complement strand
GGAAAGACCACGACGTACACGTACAACGCGCGCGGGCAGATCGCGACGGTGACGACGCCGCCCAGAGCCGGGATCACCGAGAACCGCACGACGACGTATAGCTACGACAGCCTGACCGGACTCTTGCTGAGTGTCACCAGCCCGGGCAGCGTGACCACGACGTACACTTACGATGCTGAGGCCCGTGTCAAGAGCGTGACGGATGTCAACGCCTACACCGTGAGCTACGAGTACGACCCCATCGACCGAGTGACGAAGACGTCCTACCCCGATGGGACTTTCGAAGAGATGCAGTACGAGCGGCTCGACCCGGTGCGGCGGCGCGATCGGCTCGGGCGCTGGACGCATACGTTCTACGATGCACTCCGGCGCGTGGTCTCGACCCGAGATCCCGAAGGGCGCACTGTGGGGCAGGACTGGTGTATCTGCGGGAGCCTGGATCGCCTCATCGACCCGAACGGGAACGCAACGACTTGGGAAAGAGACCTCCAGGCTCGCGTGACGAAGGAGACGCGGGCCAATGCCAGCTTCAAGACCTTTACCTACGAGACTACGACGAGCCGGCTGAAGAAGGTCGTGGATGCCAAGCTGCAGGAGATCCAGTACAGCTATGGGCGGGACGACAAGCTGCTGGCAACGACGTACGTGAACGCCCAGAACCCAACCCCCAACGTGACGTTCAACTACATCGATCCCGCGACGAGCCTGCCTGACGCGCACGGCCGGTTGCGGTCGATGACGGACGGCACCGGCACGACGACCTACGCCTACCTGCCCTTCGCCGGGCTCGGGGCTGGGCAGCTTCAAAGCGTCGACGGGCCGCTCGCGAACGACACCATCAGCTACGGGTATGACGAGCTGGGCCGCGTCGTTTCGCGGACGCTGAACGGGGTCAGCTCAACCTGGGCGTATGATCAACAAGGTCGGCTCACCACTCTCGGAGACCCGATCGGCAGCTTCACCTATGCCTACGTGGCCAACACGGGACGGGTGCAGACCGTGACGTACCCGAACCTGCAAACGACGACGTACGCTTACTTGCCGGTCAACCAGGACCTGCGCTTGCAGACGATCCACCACAAGAAGCCCAACGCCGCGACGCTGAACAAATTCGATTACACGTACGACGTGCTCGGGAACATCAAGACCTGGACGCAGCAGACCGACGCCAACCCCGCGCAGGTCTACGACTACGAGTACGACCGCGCCGACCACCTCGAGTTCGCGACGCTCAAGACCACCGGCGGCGCGGTTCTGAAGCGCTACCGCTACGACTACGACGCTGCGGGGAATCGCGCCATCGAGCAGATCGACGAAGCCGCCACCATCTCCAGCTTCGACAACATGAACCGGCTCACGACGCAGACTCCCGGCGGCGCGCTCGTGTTCCGCGGCAGCTTGAACGAGCCGGCTTCGGTGACCGTCGCCACCAAGCCCGCGACGGTGACAGCGACGAACCAGTTCACGGGCTCAGCGCCGGTCAGCTCCGGCACGAGCAGTGTCGCCGTGAAGGCCACGGACCCTGCCGGCAACATCCGCACCAACACGTATCAGGTCACGCAGGCGGGAGCGACCAAGAGCTACACGTACGATCCAAATGGAAATCTGACCGGAGACGGCGTGAAGACGCTTGTCTGGGACGGTGCCGATCGGCTGATCGAGGTGAAGCAGGGTGCCGCTACCCTCGCCTCCTTCACTTACGACGCGAACGGACGGAGACGAACGAAGACCGCGGGCGGCGTCACGACGACTTACGTCCATGGCGGCGCCCAGTATATCGAGGAACGGCCGACTGCGGGCACAACGAGGCGTTTCATCTACGACGAGGGCATCGATCGACCGCTGGCCCAAGTCGCCGGTGCCGCGATCACCTACAGCATTGGCGATCACCTGGGGAGCGTCGCCCGCACCACCGACAGCCTCGGAAATCCAACGCTCACGCGCGAGTACGATGCGTGGGGGAACCCGAGCCAGGGCTCAGCGACGAGCGGCCAAGCCTATACTGGCAGAGAGTGGGATGCCGAGATCGGGCTCTATTACTACAGAGCGAGGTATTACAGCGCGAGTGTGGGCAGGTTCCTGAGTGAGGACCCGATCCATTCGGCAACGCCCACGGGCAATCGGTACCCGTACGCGAACGGCAATCCGATCCGGAATGTCGACCCGCTGGGTCTCTTTGTCCCGTCGCCGCCTCCACCACTCCCCGTTCTGCTGCATCCCGCGGGATGGGTGCTCGTTGCAGTCGTTGTCGCGGGAATCGTGATCTACAAGTGGGTCTACAAGGGCAAGCCTGTTGCTGAGGACTGTCCGGAGACCGAGTATGAGAAGCAGCAGAAGAAGCGCCAAGCATGCTACGCAGAATGCGAGATGCTCTACTCGAATCCACTTCAACGCTGGATTTGCAAGGTGGAGTGCGACAACGAGTTCCCCTTGCCACCTCTGAACTAGAGCACATGGTCACGATTCCGGATTTCTGGAACACCGTTCAGAAGCTGGATGAACGCTTGGCTGGTTCCAGTTTCGACGAGGCCCGTCACCTGTACGAGACTTCAATGAAGGCCGCCTTCGGCGGTGGCCGTGACGCGGAGGGCGTCTACATTGGAGGCAGGCTGGCAGAGCTGCTTGCGAGTGGCGGGCTCCTAGAGCCGGCGTGCAATGTGTACGCAGAGATCTGGTCCAAGAGCGTAGCGCCGCTCGTGTATGGCCTGGAGTTCATGAAGCTCCTCCTAAAAAGGAGCAAGACCTCTGAGGCGTCGCGGTTGCTGGAGGAGATGCACGTCCGGCTGCAAGAAGAGAGGAACGATCCGGACCGCAGCGCGGCGGCAAGTGAAGAAAGCCTCTCTCTGCTTCTGGCGGAAGGACTCTTGATCCTGAAGCACAACCCGGGGGATCGCCAGGCTCGGCTTGCAGATCTCTGCGCCCGGATGGGCGAACTTAGGGACCAGCTAAAGCCCAGGAAGCATGTCGACTTGGACCTGCTGACGGGATTGGTGCAGGCGCGAGAGTATGCGCTCGCACGGACGTTTCTTGATTTCGTGGCAAGCGTTCGGCCTTAGACTTCGCCGTGTAGGTGTCTTGGCTGTGGTCTTGCGAGCGAGCAGTTCGCCCCGCTGGCATCGCGCCCGTCACGCGCTGCAGGTCCGGGGGGCGCACCTACGCCGAGAACAAAGTCTGGCTCTTCGGCAGAATCTGTGGGTTGAAAGCGTATAAGGAAGTGTAGGAAAGACACCCCGTTCGACCTCGAAGAAGATGGAGTCGGCAAGACGACCATCGCCTAAGAGGAGAGCGGGGTGCGGCTCAAGACTATCTTGAATCGGGTTCAGGGGCTGCATGGTTTCGTCTACGCGCGCGTCGGGATGTTGGAAGAGAGGGGGCGGTTGAGCATCGAAGCGGAGGTCCGACCACGGACGAAGGGTCGGCCCATCTGCTCTGGATGCAATGAGGCCGGCACTGGTTACGACACGCTCGCGACGCGGCGTTTTGAGTTCGTCCCGCTGTGGGGCATCCCAGTCGCTTTCGTGTACGCGATTCGACGAGTGGATTGCCCGAGCTGCGGCGTCCGGGTGGAGCGCGTCCCTTGGGCCGAGGGCAAGAACCATCTGACCAGGACCTACGCCTGGTTTCTGGCTCACTGGGCCAAGCGGATGAGCTGGAGCGACGTGGCCGCCGCTTTCCGGACCACATGGGAGAACGTCTTCCGCTCCGTGGAGATGGCGGTCCAGTGGGGCCTGCAACACAGGTCGCTCGACGGCATCGAGTCGCTCGGGATCGACGAGTTATACTGGAGCCGTCGGCACCAGTACCTCACCGTCATGTACCAGCTCAACGCGGGCGCCCAGCGGCTGCTGTGGATCGGTAAGAAGCGCACGCTGAAGACCCTGCTCGGTTTCTTCCGCTGGTTCGGACCCGAGCGCAGCCAGGCTCTGCGCTTCATCTGCTCCGACATGTGGAAACCCTACCTGCGCGTCGTCGCCAAGAAGGCCGCCCAGGCCATCCATCCTGGACCGCTTCCACATCGCCGCGCACCTCAGCAAGGCGATCGACGAAGTACGGGCGAAAGATGTCAGCGCCCGCTGAAAACTGAAGTTTCCTGACCATGTGTCCTCAGCCGGGTATGAGTCGTGCAAGCGACCGACGGTCATCCGCGCCAGAGGCGCGTAGGGCGCACAGGGGCCCTCTGCAGCGTCGGCCGCCAACCGCCAGGCGTTGTGGTCGAGGTCGGTCAGATTTCTTCACTTTTCGTTGGGCGGCTACAGAAAGAAGCCAAGGAGCTTCACGCCCGTGGTCTCCAGCCCTTCCTCACCCGCACGCGTTGGCTGCTGCTCAAGCGCCCAGAGAACCTGACTCCGAAGCAGGAGATCGGTTTGGGGGAACTGCTGCTTCGTTCCAACCTGCGCTCCGTACGTGCCTACCTCCTCAAGGAAGACCTCCAGCGCTTCTGGAGCTATGTCTCCCCCTACTGGGCGGGCGTTTTCCTCAACCGCTGGTGCACCCGGGTCATGCGCTCGAGGCTCGAACCGATGAAGAAGGTGGCCCGGATGCTGCGCAGCCACCGCGAGCTCATCCTCAACTGGTTCCGCGCCCGCGGCCAGCTCTCGGTCGGTGCGGTCGAGGGCCTCAACGGCAAGGCGCGAGTCATCACGAAACGAGCCTACGGATTCCGCACGTACCGCGCCGTCGAAGTCGCCTTGTTTCACAGCCTTGGTCGCCTACCCGAGCCGGACTTCACCCACAGATTCTGCTGAGGAACCCTGGACCTGCCCCGATTTGGTGGACGGGTTGATTGTGTTGCCAGCGTATGCGGTTTGTCGATTGTATGTTGCGTTCGTGGTGAAGAGAGAGACCGAGGGTGCGGCACGCGACGGAGCGCCGCCGGCCTGTTGGCGCTTGTGGGAAACCGGCATCCGTTTCGCCGGTTTTCCAAGCTCGGTGGAGAAATACGACCCATCCGGGTGACGCCTCACACGCTGCGCCACGGCTGCGCGACGCACCTCCTGCAGGGCGGCGCCGACGTCCGCCACGTCCAGAAGCTCCTCGGCCATTCGAGCGTGCAGACGACGGCGATCTACACCCACGTGGACACGCGCGATCTGGCCCGCGTGATGGCGAAAGCGCATCCGCGCGAGCGGGCCTATAATCGACGCAGGAAGAGGACCTCATGGCGCACAGGAGGGCTTTAGAAACGTCCGATGCCGACGCTGCTCTTGGTCGAGGGTTTTCGCTTCTACTTCTTCAGCGATGAGAGACAAGAACCGCCCCACGTTCACGTACGGAAGGGCGACAGCGTCGCGAAGCTCTGGCTGCTTCCTGTGGATCTCGCCTTTGCGCGCGGTTTCAATCGCAGCGAGCTCAGGCGCGTCCGGGAGCTGACCCTTGAGCACCAAGTCTTCTTCATCGAGAGGTGGAATGAGTACTTCGGCCATAAGCGCTGAGCCGCGGGCCCAGGCGATCGAATTCGTGCCCGATGGGCTGATGGTGCAGCTCAAGGATGGGCGCACGCTGACGGCGCCGCTCGAGTGGTTTCCGCGATTGCGCGACGCCCCCGAAGCCGACCGCCGCAACTACGAGCTCTATGCCGACGGCTATGCGATCCACTGGCCCACACTCGACGAGGACATTTCGGTCCCCGGTCTGCTCGGCCTGCCAGACTGATGCCGTCCCTCGGGCTCGCTGCGCGCCCGCACGAGCCGCAGCGATCGCCGCCGGGTCTTCCCTTAAGCGACGTGTCGCTCGGGCCTGTCGTCATGGCGGACGATCCTTGCGAGGCGGCTTTCTCGGCCGAGGACCCCACAGGGCCGAGGAATTACTACAGAGCCCGCTACTTCGAGCCCAAGCTCGGGCGGTTCCTGAGCGAGGACCCGATCGGCTTCGCAGGCGGGGTGAACTTCTATAACTACGTCTTGAACGACCCGGTCAACTTGACCGATCCGTTTGGCCTCGATGTCGACGTGTGCTTCTACTCCGACGCTGCATTCGGGTTCGGACACATGGGCTTCGGGCTCCCAATGAGAACCCGGCACGACCGGCTTCTACTCGAAGAACGGCAGACCCTTTGGCCCCGGCGAGATCAGGCGCGACGAACAGAAATTTGTTCTCCCCTCCGGCGCGCCCATGGCTTTCGCAACGATGCGCTCAGAGCAGCGGGCTTCCGGTAACGGATCAGGGCGGGCACGAGCCGGCGCTCGAAGTCGGCGATGTTCCAAGGCCGCAAGAGCGGGTCTTCCAGGCCCAGATGCAGCTTCAGCCTTCCAGAATCGCTCGATCGAGCCCGTGGCGCTAGAGGGCTCCGAATCGCTGTCGTATGCCTTGCGCTGCGCGCTTGCAGGAAACTGTACCCGCTGAACTGCGCGCCGTGGTCGGAGCCGAAGTGGCTTGGCGTTCCGTGCTGCCGGATGGCGGCCTGGACGAGGTCGACCATGGTGTGCGCCGAAGGTTCGAAGTAGGAGACGACGGCGAGATGGATGTGCAGGAATGGGACGACCAGGGGGACGCGGGTGATGTCGGCGAGCCAGACGTGGTTCGGGTAGCGCCCCTTCCCCACGGAGAAGACCGGCCGGGAAAGAGGCTCGGGACACGTTCACGGCGCGAGAGTTTTGACCCGCCTTCTCGCGGCTGATATTCTGTCGGCTTAACGCTCGCGCCGTAGAGGCCTGCCGGTAGCCGCGTTGCACGATGCTCAATACCCTGCTCACCAAGATCGTCGGAACCCGGAACGACCGGGAGTTGAAGAAGATCCGGCCGCTCGTGGCCCGGATCAGCGAGCTCGAAGCCGCGATCCGCCCGCTCCCCGACGACGCGCTCAAGGCCAAGACCGACGAATTCCGGCGACGCTTGAAGGGCACCTCGGAAGGGGGTGGCGGCGAAAGCCTCGACGCTCTCCTGCCCGAGGCCTTTGCTGTCGTTCGCGAGGTCGGCCGCCGCGTTCTCGACATGCGGCACTTCGACGTGCAGCTGATCGGCGGCATCACGCTGCACCGCGGCATGATCGCCGAAATGAAGACCGGCGAGGGCAAGACGCTGGTGGCGACGCTGCCTGCCTACCTGAACGCCCTCGAAGGCAACGGCGTGCACGTCATCACCGTCAACGACTACCTGGCGAAACGCGACAGCGACTGGATGGGGAGGATCTTCCGCTTCCTCGGCCTGAGCGTCGGCGTGATCCAGCACTCGCTAGGCGACCGCGAGCGCCAGGAAGCCTATGGCGCCGACATCACCTACGGCACCAACAACGAGTTCGGCTTCGACTACCTGCGCGACAACATGAAGTTCGACATCGGCAGCTACGTCCAGCGCGGCCACCACTTCGCGGTCGTTGACGAGGTGGACTCGATCCTGATCGACGAGGCCCGCACCCCGCTCATCATCAGCGGCCCCGCCGAGGAGTCGACGGACAAGTACTACAAGATCAACGCCATCATCCCCAAGCTCATCCCCGGCGCGCGCATCTCCGGCGACAAGAAGGCCGAAGAGCGGGCCGAGCTCGAGAAGACCGGCGACTACATCGTCGACGAGAAGGCCAAGACCGTCACGCTGACGGAAGCGGGCATGGCCCACTCTGAGCGCCTGCTGGGCGTTCAGAACCTCTGGGACCCCTCCAACATGGAGGTGCTGCATCACGTCAACCAGGGCCTGCGCGCACACACCCTGTTCGAGCTCGACGTCGACTACGTCGTGAAGGACGGCCAGGTGATCATCGTCGACGAGTTCACGGGCCGGCTGATGCCGGGCCGGCGCTGGTCCGACGGGCTGCACCAGGCCGTCGAGGCCAAGGAAAAGGTGAAGATCGAGCGCGAGAACCAGACCCTCGCCACGATCACCTTCCAGAACTACTTCCGCATGTACAAGAAGCTCTCGGGCATGACCGGCACGGCCGAGACCGAGGCGCCCGAGTTCGACAAGATCTACAAGCTAGAGGTGCTGTGCATCCCGACCAACCGGCCGCTGATCCGTGTCGAGCAGCCGGACGTGGTCTACCGGACCGAGCCCGAGAAGTTCGGGGCCGTGGTCGACGAGATCCGTGAGCTTCACAAGGGCGGCCGGCCCGTCCTGGTCGGCACGATCTCGATCGAGAAGTCGGAGCACCTCTCGACACTGCTGAAGAAGGAAGCGATCAAACACGTCGTCCTGAACGCCAAGTACCACGAGCGCGAGGCCGAGATCGTGGCCCAGGCCGGCCGCTTCGGCGCCGTCACGATCGCGACCAACATGGCGGGCCGCGGAACCGACATCATCCTCGGCGGCGTGCCCGATCATCGCGCCAAGGCGATCCTGCTCGAAAAGGAGCTCCCGCCCGACGCGGCGACCGACGCAGAGCGCGAGGCGGCCACCTCGCAGACGCTCGCCGAGATGGCGAAGGACTACCAGAAGGAACTGGCCTCGCGAAAGCCGACGGCCGAGGAGCGCCAGGCGCTCTCTCGGCGCTATCTCGGCATCGTCGCGGCCTTCGCGCACGACCACCCGTCCGTGATCGCCCTCACGGTGATGGCCGAGGGCTCGGCCCCGCTCGAGAAGTATCTCGATGCCGTCCGCGGTCTGCCCCGCGCCGTGAAGGAAAGGATCACGCGTAGTTTCTACCCGGCGATCGAGGAGCCCGTGGACTTCCTGCAGGTCCACCCCCAGAGGGCCGCCATCGAGGCAGTGCCGGGCGCGGATCTGGAGCGAGTCGAGGCCTTCCTCGACCGCAACGAGCGCGAGCGGGTCGTGGCGCTGGGCGGGCTGCACATCCTCGCCACCGAGAGGCACGAAGCCCGCCGCATCGACAACCAGCTCCGCGGACGCGCCGGCCGCCAGGGAGACCCGGGCTCCTCGCGCTTCTACCTCTCGCTCGAAGACGACCTGATGCGCATCTTCGGCTCCGAGCGCATCAGCGGCCTGATGCTCCGCCTCGGCATGGAGGAAGGCGTGCCGATCGAGCACGGCATGGTCAGCCGCTCGATCGAACGGGCGCAAAAGCAGGTCGAGGCGCAGAACTTCGCGGTTCGCAAACACCTGCTCGAGTACGACGACGTGATGAACAAGCAGCGCAAGGCCGTCTACGAGATGCGTCGCGGCACCCTCGAGGGCAAGGACACGAAAGGCCACGTGCTGGGCCTCGTGGACGAGGTCGTGGACTGGTATCTCGACAACTACTGCGAGGGCCAGGCCGATCCGGACAAGTGGAACCTCGAAGGCCTGCGTGTCGCGCTCAAGGACACCTTCGGGCTCGAGGCCAGCCTCGAAGAGCTTGGGCGCCTGGGGCACCGCGAGTTGGCCGAGGCGCTCAAGAAACGCATCGGCGCGCGCTACGAAGAGAAGGAGCGCAGCGTCGGCAGCGAGTTGATGCGCTTCCACGAGCGCATGCTGACGCTGCAGATCGTGGACTCGCAATGGAAGGACCATCTGTACGCGCTCGATCACCTGAAGGAGGGCATCGGGCTGCGTGGTTATGGCCAGCGGGATCCGCTCGTCGAGTACAAGAAGGAATCCTTCACGATGTTCCAGGCGCTCATGGACCGTATCGACGAAGAGGTCCTGCGTTGGATCTTCCTGTATCAGCCGGTCGTGACGACGGCGGACGGGGCTTCTCCCGAGTCGAGCGCGGAGGCCAGCGGAAGCGAACCCCGAGCGACACCGAGCTCGCCGCCACGCCTGTCGCGGCCCGCTCCCGCTCTCGCGGCTCCCAGGCCGCGTGAACCCGAGCTGGCTTTCTCGGGCGCGCGCTCCAGCCCTCGGAAGCTGAGCTTCAACGACCCGAGTCAGACGGCGTCGGCCTTCGCGAAGGCGGAGCGGCCCGAGGCAACTGGCGGGGCCGACGCCGTCGAGACCGTGAAGCGCGAAGGCAAGAAGGTGGGTCGTAACGATCTTTGCCCGTGCGGCAGCGGGCGCAAGTACAAGAAGTGCCACGGGAGCACGTAACCCCGGCACTGCCGCGGCGAGCGCCGCAGGAGGCTTGATGCTGGACGAGGAAATCCCCGAGGCGCTGACCTTCGACGACGTCCTGCTCGTGCCGCAACGCTCGGAGCTGCTCCCCTCCGAAGTGGACATCAGCACGCGCCTCACCGGCAAGATCCAGCTCCGTGTCCCGATCGTCTCCGCGGCCATGGATACCGTCACCGAGGCGCCTTTGGCGATCGCCATCGCCCAGGAGGGCGGCCTCGGTATCATCCACAAGAACATGACGATCGCGGCTCAGGCTGCCGAGGTCGACAAGGTCAAGCGCTCCGAGTCCGGCATGATCGTCGACCCCGTCACGGTCTCCCCCGACGCCCGCGTCGCCGACGCGCTCGAGCTGATGGCGCGCTACCGCATCAGCGGCGTGCCGGTGACCGTCGGCAGGAAGCTCGTGGGCATCCTGACCAACCGCGACCTGCGTTTCGAGACGCGCACCAGCCTCCCGGTCTCCGACCTGATGACGAAAGAGAACCTGATCACCGTTCCAGTCGGTACAACCTTGGAGCAGGCCAAGGAAATCCTGCACCGGCACAAGGTCGAGAAGCTGCTGGTCGTCGACAAGGGCTTCAACCTGAAGGGTCTGATCACGGTCAAGGACATCCAGAAGCAGATCCGATACCCGAACGCGTGCAAGGACTCCCTGGGACGACTGCGTGTGGGCGCGGCCCTCGGCATCACCCCCGACGTCCTGGAGCGCGCCACGGCGCTGGTCGAGGCCAAGGTAGACGTCGTGGTCGTGGACACCGCCCATGGCCACACGCTGCGCGTTCTGGAAGCGGTGGAGGCGCTGCTCGGCAAGTTCGAGGGCCTCGAGGTGATCGCGGGCAACGTCGGCACCTTCGAGGGCGCGCGGGAACTCGCTGCCGCGGGTGTCGCGGCGGTCAAGGTCGGCATGGGCCCGGGCTCGATCTGCACGACGCGCGTCGTCTCCGGCGCCGGCATGCCGCAGATCACGGCCGTGTCCGAAGCGCGCAAGGCCACGGCCGCCGCGAAGATCCCGATCATCGCCGACGGCGGGATCAAGTTCTCGGGCGACCTGGTGAAGGCGATTGCGGCGGGCGCGGATTCGGTAATGATCGGCTCGCTGTTCGCCGGCACCGATGAGAGCCCCGGCGAGCTGATCTTGCGCCAGGGCCGCTCCTTCAAGAGCTATCGCGGGATGGGCTCGATCGGCGCGATGCGCGAGGGCTCGAAAGACCGCTACTTCCAGGAGTTCGAGGGCAACTCGCAGAAGCTCGTGCCCGAGGGCATCGAGGGCATGGTCCCTTACAAGGGTCCGCTCTCGGCGATGATCCAGCAACTCGTGGGCGGGCTCCGCGCGGGCATGGGCTATTGCGGCTGCGGCTCGATCGCGCAGCTACAGGAGCGCTCGAAGTTCGTGAGGATCTCGGCGGCCGGGCTCAAGGAGAGCCACGTGCACGACGTGATCATCACCAAGGAAGCGCCCAATTACCGCCTGGAGTAGGCTCGGCGTGGCCGGCCTGCTGGCCGCTCTCAGCGCCTGCGGCGCCCCGCATGCCGAGCCGCTCGTCACCTATTTCAACGCTGAGTTCGGGATCTCGCTGCGCTACCCAGCGAGCTGGCGCACGGAGCAGGCGCAGCAGGGGGAGATCTGGTACCGCTACTTCCTGGGCCCGGCGGGATCAGGCGGCAAGCCCGCGCTCTCGGCGACGTTGCTGGTCGGAACGCTGAACGGCGGCCTCGACGCCTACGCGCAGACATACCTCGCGAACAACGCGCCGGGAACCTCGCGGGAAGAGATACGCGGTCCGGCGCGCGGCCGCTCGTACCAGTACGCCTCGCCGGACGGCAAGACCCGGTACGCGCTGCTGCTCCTGGAAGAGAAGGGGCGCGTCTTCGGCCTCTACTGCCAGGGCGATTCGGCGGCCTTCGAGGCGGCGCGGGGCCTGCTCGAAGAGATCGGTCTGAGCCTGACCCTGGAACGCGCCGAGGGCTATCCCGAGACGCGCGACGACAAGCTCGGCTTCTCGATTCGCCTGCCGCCCTCCTGGAAGCAGACGCGGCGCTTCGCGGGCGGTGGAACCGAGTTGTTCCAGTTCAAGAGCCCGCCGCTCGCCGTCGACGAGGGCGGCCAGACGGTCCACGCCTCGCTCACCCTGACGCTCGAAAAGGCCCCGGCCAGCGGCGGCGCGCAGGCCTACTACGACGCGGCGCGGCTCAAGCTGGGCGAGGCCTTCAAGGTCGTGAGCCACGAGCCCTGGCGGACGGGCTTCGTGGACGTAATGACCGTCGAGACGCCGATCTCGGCCTCGCGCGTCAAGCGTTTCTACGATGTCACCGGCAGCCGGGGCGTGAGCCTGGCGTTCGAGGCCCGCTCGGACGTTTTCGGCCGCGTGAGCCGCTGGTGCGACTTGATCGCTTCGACCTTCGAGGCGCGCCAGCCCTCGAAGTAGCGCCTGGACGCTTGCTAGCGCTTCGCCGGCGCCTGCCGCTTCGCCATGCCGTCGTAGACGATGCCGACGAAGACGTCGGGCTTCAGGAAGCCGTTGCCCCAGACCCCGTCGAGCGCCCGCGTCGGCCTGGCTGCGATGACATCGGCCCGCGACTTCCCGGCCGCCACCAGGGGCTTCACCGCGTCGCGCACCGCCGCCAGCATCTCGCGGTAGCCGGCGAAACCCGCCTTGTCCGAGACCGGCCCATGGCCGGGGATGATCTTGGTCCCCGCATCGAGCATCGGCAGCAGCTGGTCGACGGCGGCGATCATTCCCTCCAGGTGACCTCCTGTCGAGACGTCGATGAACGGGTACATGCCGTTGAAGAACACGTCCCCCATGTGGACGACGCTCGCCTTCTGGAACTGGATGATCGAGTCGCCGTCGGTGTGGGCGGGGGCCACGTGGAAGACACGAATCTCGTCGCCGTTCATGTGGAACGTCACGGCATCTGTGAACGTGATGAGCGGGAGCGCCAGCTGCGGCGAAGGCGCGACCTTCTCTCCGAAGGCCTCGAGGAACTGCTCGACACTCATGCGCTTCCGCACGTTCTCTTGCGCGACGATCACGACCCCGGCCTTGCCGAGGTTCTCGTTGCCGCCAGTGTGGTCGCCGTGCCAGTGGGTGTTGACCAGGAACCGGATCGGCTTGTCGCTCAGCAGCGCGACCGCGGCTGCCACCTTGCCCGTGAGGGGCGCGTACTCGTCGTCGATCAGGAACACCCCGTCGTCCCCCGTGCAGACGCCGATGTTGCCTCCCGGCCCCACCAGCATCGCGACGCCTGGGGCCACCGTCACGGTCGCGAGCTCGGCCTTGCTGAAATCCTCATCCTGGGCCGAGGCTACGCTCAGCAGCAGGGCCACGGCAAGCATCGATGTCATGCAAAGTCTCCTTTTCCCTGGCAGCGCTTCTTCGAGCGCGGCCTTTGCGTCGGTCTTGCCGTCACGGTACTACACAGTCAGGGGGCCGCGAGCTTCGCGCTCACGGCGCGCATTCTTGCACATAGCCGAGGGCACGCAGCTTCTCGCACGCCTCGCGGCTCATGCGGCCTTCGCCCTGGGCCCTGCCGACGAGCGCCTGGATCCTGGCCCACTCGCGGTCGCCGCGTTCCAGGAAGAGCTCGAGCTCGCGGCGGGCAGGACGCAACTCCGCCACACGCACGGCCGCAACGTCCTTCGTCTCGCCCGGGTCCGACTCCCGGTCGAACAGCGCATACCGGGTACCCACAGCCTGGGGTGTTGCCACGACCTTGAAGCGCCGATCCCAGCTGGCGCTCAGGTTGCGCTCGTTCTGCGCAAACAAGCGCTCGCGGGCGGGGCCAGAGCCTCCACTCGTCGCGGCCAGCAGGCTCGCGCCCGCGAGATCGGGCGGCCACGAGATCTTGAGCGCGTCCAGAATGGTCGGCAGCAGGTCGAGGGTCGAGGCGAAGCTGCCGCTACGCCGACCCGCTCCCGTGCCGGGCACCGCCACCACGAGCGGAATCCGCAGGCACGGCTCGAATAGGTCCTCCCCGTGGTCGAAGAAATAGTCGTGCTCGCCCAGGCTCTCGCCATGGTCCGAGGTCAGGATCACGAGCGTGTGCTCGCGCGCCGGCGAGGCCGCGAGCGCCTCCAGCACCTTCCCCACTTCCGCGTCGACGCTGGCGATCTCGCCGTCGTACTGCGCCACGTACCAGGCCTGGCGATCCCTACCGGGGACGGCCCATTGCTTCGGAATGCCGCCGTGAAACGACTCCACTAGCTTGAGCCGTGGGCCGGTTTCGGTTCCGGCAGTGAACGCCGCGTCGAAGGGAGGCGGGGGCGCATACGGGGCATGGGGGTTCACGTAGTGCAGCCACAGGAAGAACGGCTTGCCGGGGTCCGTCGTGCTCAGGAAACGCACGCCGTCCTCGCTGATCGCCTGCGCTCGCTCCGCTTCGGTCTCGAGCGCCGCTTCTTCCCAGGTCTCGCGATACGAGTCGAAGCCCTTCGCGTAGCCCAGGTTCTTGGCGACGTTGGGGTTGTCGACGCTCGCCGCGGTTCGGTAGCCGGCGGACTTGAGGACCGAGGCGATCGTGGGATTGAAATCGAGCAGCACGGGATGCGTCTTGCTGTACCCGTTCTGCGAAGGCCGGCGTCCGGTCAGCATCATGACGAAACTGCCGCGCGTCTTCGGCCAGAAGGTGTAGGCCTGCTCGAAGACCGTGGCGCCACTGGAGAACGCGTCGATCCTGGGTGTGGTCAGCCGCTCGTAGCCGTAGAGGCTCATGTGATCCGGCCGCAGCGTGTCGATCGTGATGAGCAGCACCGAAAGCCCCGTCCCGGACGCCCCGGCCGGGGCGGGCGGGGGCGAAGAGGCGGGCTGCCGGCAGGCGACGAGCAGCGCCAGGCCCAGAACCGCCGGCGGCCTCACGCCCGAGCGCCTTCGATCACGATGCGACGCCTGTCCTCGCCCGCGTGCTCGAGGCTCACACGGACGATGCTCGACCAGGGCACGAGCGACAGTCTTTCGGCCCACTCGACAGCCAGCACGCCTCGCTCGCCGGGCAGTTCCTCGAGACCCAGCTCGGCATCGTCGCCAGCGCCGCTGAGCCGGTAGAGGTCCGCGTGGTGGAGGGTGAGCCGCCCGGGATACGAAGTGAGCAGGACGAAGCTCGGACTCGCGACCTCTCCGGGATCGGCGCCCACGCCTTTCGCCAGGCCCCGCACGAAAGCCGTCTTTCCGGTCCCCAGCTCGCCCGAGAGCAGGACCACTTCGCCTCCCACGAAATCCGAGGCGACCCGCTCGGCCAGAGCCGAGGTCTCCACCTCGCTTCCGGTCAGGGCCTTCAGGAGCGCTCCGCGCTCGCTTGTTGCACCGCCCTGATCGCCGCGGGCAGCGAGTCGGCGATCTCGCCCGCCAGAATCCCCTCCACACCGCGCCGCTTCGCGAGTTGGTCTCCGGCCAGGCCGTGCACGTAGACGGCGGCGGTGGCCGCCGTCCAGGGCCCGCGGCCGCGCGCCAGCAAGGCCCCGACGACTCCGGCGAGCACGTCGCCCGAGCCTGCGGTCGCAAGCCCCGGATTGCCGGTCGGGTTCACGGCCGCGCGGCCGGACGGCTCAGCTACGAGCGTCTGGTGGCCCTTGAGGACGACGACAGCGCCACTGGCCGAGGCCAGCTGGAGCGCGGCTTCGAGGCGCGCGGAGAGCACCTGCTTCGTGCTCTTGCGGATCAGCCGCCCCATCTCGCCAGGGTGTGGCGTCAACACGGTGCCCGCGCCTCTCCCCTTCAGCCAACGCTCCGGACCCCCTGGTCGCGACGCGAGGGCGTTCAGTCCGTCGGCGTCGATCACGAGCGGGACCGGACACTCCCGAACAAAGGCTTCGATGAAGGCCCGCGTCGCTTGATCCTGGCCCAGACCCGGGCCGAGAACCACGGCCTCGCGGACGCGCGCGAGCTGGAGGGCGCGTTCGACGCCGCGGGCAGAGAGCCCACCCGCCTTCGTGACGGGCAGGGCTTCCGCCATCAGCTCGGGACGTCGCGCAGCCACCCGGGGTAGCGCCGCGGCGGATGTCGCTAGCGTCGCCAGGCCCGCTCCGGCGCGCAGGGCTCCCGTTCCGGCCAGCACCGCGGCGCCGCTCTTGCCACTCGAGCCGGAAACGACGAGGACGTGCCCCTGCGTCCCCTTGTGGCTGCTGCGTGAACGCCCGCCCCATGCCGCGGCTGCATCGCGGGCTTCGATCACGAACAGCATTGCCGTCTGCAGCAAGGCGGCCGGAATCCCGATATCGGCGACGAGGACCTGCCCGGCGTGCACCGCCGCCGGCTCGAAGACGAGGGCGGGCTTGAGCGCGCCAAAGGTCACCGTGATCGAAGCGCGTACAGCGCTCGCTGGCAAGGCAACCGTGTCGGCAGCAACGCCGGAGGGAATGTCCACCGCGATCACTGGCTTGCGCTGCCTCCGGGCCAGCTCTGCGATGACCTGTCTGGGTAGGCCACGGGGCGCCTCGCGCAGGCCGGTCCCGAAGAGCGCGTCGACCACGAGATCGGCGCCGATCACGGCGCTTCGGACGCGCCGCCAGGCTGTGGCGTCCGGCACTTCGGCGATCGGGCACCCGCAGCGTTCGAGAGCCGCCAAGTGCAGCGCAGCGTCACCGGCCACCTCGGCCCGCGAGGCGATCAGGAAGACGGCTGGACGCCGCTCCAGAAGCCGTCGCGCGACGACGAAGCCGTCGCCGCCGTTGTTCCCCTTGCCGCAGACAATGGCCACACGCACGGCCTGCGGAAAGCGTTCCTCGATGACGCGCGCGACCGCGGCCCCCGCGCTCTCCATCAGCAGCATCCCGGGCAGGCCCACATCCTCGATCGTGGCGCGATCCGCCTCGCGCATCTGGGCGGCGCTCACGACCGGCTTCAACGTCCCGCCCGCACGAACCACACGCCCAGCACGAGAGCGGCGAAGGCCAGGCGGTACCAGACGAAAGGCCGATAGTCCCGGGTCCGTACGTAGCCCAGGAGCCAGCGGATGCTGAGGAACCCGGAGACCGCAGCAGCAGCCATGCCGATCAGCGCCAGCGGGGCGGCACTACTGCTGAGGAGCGCGGGCACCTTGAGCACGACCGCTCCCAACGTGATCGGCGTCGCGAGCAGGAAACTGAAGCGGGCCGCCTCCTCACGCCGATAGCCGAGGAACAGCGCCATGCTGATCGTGGCCCCGGAGCGCGAGACGCCCGGGACGAGCGCGGCGGCCTGGGCGAGCCCGATCAGCACCGCGTGCCGCGCGGACAGCGCGCCGATATCGGCGCGCCCGCCCCCGAAACCGTCGACGAGGAACAAGACGCCGCCGAGCAGGGCCATCGCCACCGCCACCAGCGCCGGCGAGCGGAAGACCGTTTCCGCGCGGTGTTCGAGCAGGAGGCCGGCGACGCCACCCGGCACTGACGCGAGCACGATCAGCCAGACGAGACGCGAGTCTGGCGTCGCGAACGGCTGGCGCCGGCGGAGTCCCTCGAGACTCGCGCCGAGCAGTCGAACCCAATCGCCGGCAAACGCGCCGACGACCGCGAACAGCGTCCCGAGGTGCAAAGCCACGTCGAACGACAGACTTTGTGGCGGCCAGCCGAGAAGCCAGGGCACCACGATCAGGTGCCCGGAGCTGCTGATCGGAAGAAACTCGCCAAAGCCCTGGACGAGGCCCAGAACCAGGGCCTGAAGAGCGGTCATCGCGCCGCGCTCACCTCGACCCGGCAGTCGTTGTAGCAGGCGCCACCGGAGATGGGCGAAACGAGGTCGGGCACGAGGGCCGTGCCCACCCGCCCGTTACGCGTGTGGCGGTTCCACAGCCCCTTGGGCAGATAGACGACACCGGGACGGAGCGCCTTGCTCACGCGCAGCGGCACGCGCACCTCGCCAAGGCCGTTGTGAACGACGACCTCGGCGCCATCCTGAAGGCGTCTTGCCGCAGCGTCGTCCGGGTGCAGCTCCACGAAGACGCGGTCGAACCCGTACTCGCCGAGCGTCGAACACACGGACTTCTCTGACGACGGCGAGATCAGCACCAGCGGATGTGCCGCGTCGTCGTCCGCCGGGATGACTCGATACGGGTCGCTTCCCAGAGCCTCGGGCCAGAGCTGGATCTTGCCGTCGGCCGTGCCCGGGAACACGCTGCGGAACTGCACGGGACGCTCAGCTGGAAACTCAAAGCGCACGATCTTGTCGCGACGCAGGCGTGCGAGGCGCTCCGCACCGAGGCCGGGCCGCGCAGGACCATCCTCGAGCGGACCGTGAACGGCCTCGAGGATCTCGGCCAGCAAGGCGTCAGCTTCGGGAAGCTCGAGCGGCACGTCCAGTCGCCGCGCCAGCTCCCGGAAGACGGCCTCGTTGGGTCGGGATTCACCTGCCGGCGGCAGCAGCGGCTCGCCCAGCATCAGGGCATACGTGCCATAGGAGGTCGAGACTTCGGCGTGCTCGAGGAACGTCGTCGCCGGCAGCACGATGTCGGCGAAGAGCGCCGTGTCCGTCAGCACCTGATCGAAGACGACCGTGAACAGATCCTCGCGCGAGAGGCCGGCGAGGACGCGGTTCTGATCCGGCAGCGTCACCGCCGGGTTCGCGTCGTATACGAAGAGCGCCCGGATCTTGGGTTGTTCCTCGAAAAGCGCCCGGCCGAGCCGGCTCATGTTGATGGTGCGTGTGGCGGGCGCGGGCCCGGTCAGTTTGTCGCTGTCGACGCCGTAGGCTTCCGAAGCCGACAGCGCATAGCCACCACCCGGCACGCCGAACTTCCCGGCCACCGCCGGCAGCGCCAGGATCGCCGCCACCGCCGCCTCGCCATTGCGGTTGCGCTCGACACCCCAGCCACAGCGAACAAGCGCCGGCTCGGCCGCGGCGTAGGCCTCGGCGACAGTGGCGATCAGCGTCGCCTCGACTCCGGAGACGAGCGCCGCCCGCTCGAGGCTCATGCCACGAGCCCGCTCGAGCAACCGTTCGTAGCCCACGGCGTTCGCCGCAAGGAAGCTGCGGTCCACCTTCCCCAGCCGCTCCAGGTGGCCGATCATCGCCAGCGCGATCGCGCCGTCCATGCCGGGCCGCACGGGCAGGTGCCAGTCAACCCAAGCCTCGCCCATCGTGCGTCGGGGGTCGACCAGCGCGACGCGGGCGCCCGCCTCCCGCGCGCGCTTCAAGTACGGCATCAGGTGGATGTTGCTGTGTTTGGGGTTGGCGCCCCAGATCAGGATGAAGCGGGCCTTCTCGAAATCGGGGAAATCCACACTCGGCATCTTGCCGTAGAGCGCCTCGGCTACGAGGCCCGTCTGGATGGCGCAGACGGTGCGCGCCAGCTGAGACGCGCCGAGTCGCCGAAAGAAGCGCTCGTCCACGACGCCCTGAGTGACCAGGCCGTTGGAGCCGCCGTAGGCAAACGGCAGGATCGCCTCGGCGCCGTGCGCCGCGCGGATCTCGCCGAAGCGCGTGGCTATGCTCGCCAACGCCTCGTCCCACGACACCCGCTCGAAGCGACCCTCGCCCTTGGCGCCCACGCGGCGCATCGGGTACAACAGGCGATCGGGACCGGAAACGCGCCGCCCGTAGTCGCGAACCTTCGCGCAGATGAAGCCGGCAGTGACGGGGTTGACGTGGCTTCCGTCGATCGAGACGAGCCGGCCGTCCTCGACCTGCACCGACAGGCTGCAACGGTCCGGGCAGTCGAGCGGACAAACACTGTGCGCGGCCGTGGCCATTCGAGGACTATACCATTCGAGGCCGTAGCGGCCTGAACGGCTACAATTGCTCACGCATGGGCTTTTTTGCGTCGGTCGACGGTCATATCACACCGGCCGCCGAGGCTCGCGTCAGCGTCCTCGACAACGGCTTCACCTTCGGCGACAGCGTCTACGAGACGCTTCGAACCTACGGCGGGCGGCCCTTCACGCTGAGCCGCCACCTGCGACGATTGCGGCGCTCGGCCGGGCGGATTGGCGTCGCGCTGCCTGTCTCCGACGAGGCGATGGGCGCGCGCCTCGATGCACTGCTCGCCGCCGCCGGCAACCCGGAGTCCTACATTCGCATGATCGTGACACGCGGGGTCGGCGACATCTCTTACCACTTCGACCGCGTCCAGGGCCCGACCGTGGTGATGGCCGTCAAGCCCTACCTGCCCCTCTCCGAGCACGACTACGCCGAGGGCGTCGCGGCGGCGCTCGTGAGCGTGCGGCGCAATGCCCCCGAGGCGCTCGATCCCGCGATCAAGTCCTGCAACCTGCTGAACAACATCCTCGCCGTGCAGGAAGCTCAGTCGAAGGGCGCGCTCGAGGCCATCATGCTGAACCGCCACGGCGAAGTCGCCGAAGGCGCGGGCTCCAACCTCTTCCTCGTGCGCCACGGCGACGTCCTCACCCCACCCCTGTCAGCGGGGATCCTGCCGGGCATCACGCGTGAGGTGCTGCTCGAAGTGGCGCCCAGCATCGGCGTGGTGATCCGGGAACGCACGCTCTGGCCGGACGACCTGTGGAGCGCGGACGAGGCCTTCTTCACGAGCACGCTCAAGGAGGTCGCCCCGATCCGCGCCATCGACGCCCGGCCGGTGGGCACGGGCGCGCCAGGGCCGGTCACGCTGCGCCTGCTGGCCGCGTTCCGTGCTGCCGTGCCGCGCTACTGCGACTAACGCGTGCCGCGGCGATCAAGTGCCGGCCATGATCCTTGAAATCTCTGTTTCCGGCACCGATCTCGCCCCGGCCTCTTCGACATCTGTGGGCGTGGCGCAACCTCACTCAGCCGCCCCTCTCGCGCGGGTGGATGTCCAGCGCCTCCGCCACCGCCTGGACCTCCATCCCGGGGAGCCGCGTCAGCTTCACCGCCTTCAGCTTGAAGTCCAAGCTGTGCCGCGGAAGCCGCTTCGCACTCAGACGCGCCGCCATCGACACCTCCTGGTTGTTAACCCGAAGTGTCTACTTTATCGAGGAAGGTTCCTTTGTCAGCTTCATCCAGTTGTTCGGCCGCGCCTCCCTGCCTACAGGCGCTCCGCACCAGGAAGCTTGCCGAGTTCTCGGTCGAACGTGCCGAGGGGCAGGTGTCCCGCCTTGCGAGCCACCTCAAGCACCAAGCAATCCGAAAAGCTGACGGCGGGCTTACTTTGGTACTGCTGCAACGCACTCCCCACGACATCGGCGTCCTGGACGCTCAGGTTCTTGTGGGCGAGCAGAATCCCGACAGCAACCGCCACCTCCGGCGGTTTGAGCCCATAGATCGAGGTCAGCACCCACACCATCTCGACCAGCACGAGGTGCGATACCCACGCCCCCGGCGCCACGAAGGCTTCCGCTGCAGCCACTTGCTTGGCATCGTCCCGTGTAGCCAAGCGAACAAGCAGGTTCGTGTCAACGGCCCGCATGGCGCCGCTTCATGTACCGCCGCACGCCTTCCTTTAGCTCCGCGAGGGTCCGAGGCCGCGGAGGCTTCTTGAAGAGCGCTAGGTGCAGGTCCTCTGAGGTATAGCCACCAACCCGACGAACAACGATCTTCGAACCTTCTTCGTTCCATTCCAGAATGGAGCCGGGCCCGATGCCGAGCCTCCGCCTGATCTCCGCTGGCACAGAGATCTGCCCTTGGGCTGTGAGCTTCGACTGAGCAAGCGCCATGGTAATGCCAGCGTACCACGGTAATGTCTCAGGCGCAAGGTCTCACGATGGCTCGCCCCTGTTGAGTCGGCCGAACACTGAGATCAGCGGCGAAGCTCCGTCGCTTGCGCCGGCTTCGTCCGCTGCATCGCTTGCGCCGCGCCGCTCGTCAGCTGCAATGATGAGATGGACTCCTCCTGCGACGCAGTCGGCATCAATGTGCCAGAGTCGCTGCTGGGTAAGCAAGAGGAGGAGCCCATCATGGGAAACGATACTCGTATCGGCGTGGACGTGGCAAAGGCCGTCTTCGAAGTGGCGATTTCGGGTCGGCCAGGGCACCTGGCCCGCCGCGAGCGCCTGCAGCGGGCGGAGTTTCTGCCCTTCATGGCGCAGCAACCGGCGGCTACCGTGATCATGGAGGCCTGCGGTTCGTCCCACCACTGGGGACGCAAGCTCGAAGCGCTCGGTCACCGTGTGGTTCTGCTCCCGCCGCACCACGTGAGACCCTACGTTCGCGGCAACAAGACCGACCGCACCGACGCCAAGGGCATCATCGAGGCCAGCCGTAACGAAGACATCCACCCCGTACCCGTCAAGACCGTCGCGCAGCAGATTCTCACCTCGCTGCACCGGCTGCGCTCAGGATGGGTGACCGAGCGCACCGCCAAGATCAACGCCCTGCGTGGCCTGCTGCGCGAGCTGGGTGTCTTCATCCCGGTCGGCGCACGCCAGGTCGTCCCCGCCGTCTGGATGCTGATCGAGGACGCCGACTCGGACCTGCCTGATCCCCTGCGCAGCATCCTAGCCGAGGCATGCCAGGAGATCCGACAGATCGAGGCGCGCATCAAGCTCGTCGAGCGCCAGCTCGAGGCCACCGCCAAACAGTTGCCCGTCGTCGCGCAGCTCTTCACCATCCCGGGCATCGGCCTGCTCACCGCCACCGCGCTCGTCGCCTTTCTGGGCGACATCCGCCGCTTCCCCTCGGGACGACACCTGGCCAGCTACCTCGGCCTCACACCCAGGGAGTTCTCCAGCGGTCTCAAGCGCCGACTCGGCCGCATCTCCAAGCGCGGCGACGGTTACCTGCGCACGCTATTGATCCACGGCGCGCGCTCAGTTCTGCTCCACGCACAGGAAGCAGCAGCCTGATCGCCTCCGCGAGTGGGCTCACAAACTCGAGGGCACCCACGTCCACAACAAGGCCGCCGTCGCGGTCGCCAAGAAGCTCGCGCGGATCGTCTGGGCCGTCTGGACGCATCAGACGCCCTACGGCTCGCTGCGCAAGGCCGCGTAGACCTCGAACGATTCCGAACACTTCCCACCAGGGAGCTGCAGTCGCAGACGCGTGATGGTGAAACAGGTCGGACCGGCGCAGGGACAGCCGATAACAAATTTGGCCTTCGAGGCCGTTGCATCGATTGGCGTCCCTGCGCGCGGATTCCGTCATGGCCCGAGGTCCCAGGGGACTTCAACAAAGAGGCCGGAGATACGTTTGCAGTCCGCCCCGCTTCACCTGCACAGGCCGTCTCAGAAACAGCGCCAGGAAGGAAACGCCCACGCAGCCCCGTCCTGTTCGGCCTACGGCCGGGCGTTATCCAAGTCGCCCCGAAGGGGGCGCGCACGTGCAGGGGCTACGTCCCTGCACCCAGGTCACCGCTGAGAACTACTCTTTCCTCTTGACTGAGGAGTCCAGATACCCCTTGTTAGGCCGCCCCTCGCGACGCCGAGAGTGCCTTCTTGAGAAGAACGATCTGGCCCGCATGGTACAGGTCGTGCTGAGGCGTGCCGAGGAACTGAATGTACGCCGAGTACTCGGAGCCCAGCTCCTGCGAAAGCCGCTCCGCGGGGAAGGCGCGCACGGCGCTCTGGAGCTGTTGATTCAGTTGCTCCAAGGTGTGCTGGCTCTCGTGCCAGGCCTCCGAACTAACCTCCGCCACTGGAGGCCACTCTTCCTCCGGCGCGAGCTGCGCACGCTCTCCACGAACCCGCCGAAGAACCAAGTTGTATCCACCGGTCAGGTGAAGGACGATCTTTCCAATGCTGTGAGCGCCGGCTATTGGATGAGCTGCGGCGTCTTCCGCCGAAACACCCGCCAGCACTTCGCGCACCGAAGGCCCATGCCAGGACTCGCCCCAAAAGGCTCGTCTGATCTGATCTGCGATGATCTCCATATCCAGTGGCATCGTCTCTCCCATTTCGCAAGGTCGGCCTAACACCCTGGGATCACCTGCGAGGGCCGCGGTTCTTTTTGCCGGCGCGGGCCTCGTCAGGTGCATCCCCTTGTTGAACCAAAGCCGCTACGCGGCGGAGGTTTTGGCGCCGACGTGATCTCCCTGCGCAGCGGCACTCGTCGTTAGCTTCCTTCAAGTCGCATTCCGCGACAAGGGAGGAAGACATGCAGCAGACCGATTT
>CAYTWT010000153.1:0-2399 GCA_964442185.1 uncultured Acidobacteriota bacterium | reverse complement strand
GGGGCTCGGCCGGCTGATCCGCTCGGCGGCCGACCGTGGCATCCTCGCAGTCCTCGACAGCCGGCTGATCGAGAAGGGCTACGGCCGGCGCTTTCTCGCAAGCTTGCCACCTGCGCGCCTGGTCCACGACCTGGCCGAGGTGAAGCACTTCTTCGCGGTCCCCGCCCAACGTTGATCCGGGGTATGAACCTGCCGAGCCGAGCAGGCCTAGGGGTCGGCCTGAAGGTATAGTGCCGCCTCGGGGTAATCCTGGAGGCTTCATGATGCAGTCGCGCTTCGTCGCCGCAACCCTCGCCGCCTTGCTGCTGGCGCCACCGCTGCGGGCCGCCGAGGCGCCACCCCTCGGCTTCACGCCCGAGGGTGCTGAAGCGCAGCGCGCGCTCGAGGCGCGCTTCGACGCGCTGCTCGACGCCCGCAACCTGCGCACCTGGATGGAACGTCTTTCGGCGCGGCCGCATCATCTCGGCTCGGCCTGGGGCAAACAGAACGCCGACTTCATCGCCGGCTTGTTCCGCTCCTGGGGCTACGACACGCGCATCGAGGAGTTCTACGTCCTGATGCCCACGCCAAAGGAACGCCGGCTGGAGCTCGTGGCTCCGACGCGCTTCGTCGCGTCGCTCGAAGAGCCGGCGCTTGCCGAGGACCGAACCTCGGGACAGAAGAAGGAGCAGCTCCCGACCTACAACGCGTACTCCGCCGACGGCGATGTGACGGGCGAGCTCGTCTACGTGAACTGGGGCGTGCCCGCGGACTACGAGGAACTGGCGCTGCGCGGCATCGACGTCAAGGGCAAGATCGTGCTCGCCCGCTACGGCGGCTCGTGGCGCGGCATCAAGCCCAAGGTGGCGGCGGAGCACGGCGCCCTCGGCTGCATCATCTTCTCGGATCCCTCCGGCGACGGGCACACGCAGGGCGAGGTGTACCCGAAGGGCGGCTTCCGGCCGGACGCGGGCGTGCAACGTGGCTCGGTCAAGGACATGCCGATCCACAGCGGCGACCCGCTAACACCGGGGCTGCCTGCGACCAAGGACGCGAAGCGTCTTTCGATTGCCGATGCGACGACGATCGCGAAGATCCCGGTTCTCCCGATCTCCGCCAGCGACGCCCGCCCGCTGCTCGCGGCGCTGGGCGGGCCGATGGCGCCGGAGTCCTGGCGAGGTGCGTTGCCGATGCCGTATCGGCTGGGCCCCGGCCCGGCGCGCGTGCACCTGAAGCTCGCCTTCAATTGGGACATCGCCCCCGCCTACGACGTGATCGCGACGCTGCGCGGCTCGGAGCGCCCCGACGAGTGGATCGTCCGCGGCAACCATCACGACGCCTGGGTGAACGGCGCCAGCGATCCGATCAGCGGCCTGGTCGGCCTGCTCGAGGAGGCGCGCGCGGTGGGCGAGCTCGCGAGGGGCGGCTTTCAGCCGAAGCGCACGCTCATGTACGCCGCCTGGGATGGCGAGGAAGAGGGCCTGCTCGGTTCGAGCGAGTGGGTCGAAGCGCACATGGACGAGCTCGCGGCCAAGGCCGTCGCGTACATCAACTCCGACAGCAACTCGCGCGGGTTCGTCGAGCTCGGCGGCTCGCACAGCCTCGAGCGCTTCGTGAACGAGTCGCTCGAAGGCGTGCAGGATCCCGCCAAGAAGACCGGCGTCCTGGCGCGCTCGCGCTCCCGCAGCGTGCTCGAGGGCTCTTCCGAGGAGCGCAAGAAGGCTCGCGCGAGGGAACGTGTCGCGCTCGAGCCGCTGGGCTCGGGGTCCGACTTCACGCCGTTCTTGCAGCATGCGGCGGTCGCGTCGCTCAATATCGGCTACGGCGGCGAGGGGGACTACGGCCAGTATCACTCGATCTACGACTCTTTCGATCACTACACGCGTTTCATGGATCCCGACTTCTCCTACGGTGTCGCGCTTGCGCGCACGGGCGGCCGGCTCGTGCTTCGGCTCGCCCAGGCCGACACCCTGCCGCTCGACTTCCAGCCGCTCGTTTCGGCGATCGAGGGCTACCTGGACGAAGTGCGCGCCCTCGCCAATCGGATGCGCGAGGAGACGCAAGCGCGAAACAGCGATCTCGAGGCGGGCGTCTTCGCGGCGTATTTCACGCCCTACGAGACGCGTGTCGCCCCGCCCCGCCAGGAAGCCGTACCGCACCTGAATTTCGCGCCTCTGGAAAACGGCCTCGAGCGCATGAAGAAGGCGGTGGCCGCGTTCGACGCGGCGCGTGTGGCGCGGGCCGGTCGGCCGCTCGCTGCCGAGAACGCGCGCGCCCTGGACGGGGTGCTGCTGGGTTGCGAGCGAGCGCTCTCCCGCCCGGAGGGTCTGCCGGGGCGCCCCTGGTATCGCCACCAGATCTACGCGCCCGGCCGCTATACCGGCTACGGCGTCAAGACGCTGCCGGGCGTGCGCGAGGCG
>CAYTWT010000152.1:0-1847 GCA_964442185.1 uncultured Acidobacteriota bacterium | reverse complement strand
TCGTCGGGCACGGGCGGCCGCAGCTCGAGGGAGGGCGGGCCGGGAGGCAGGCCGAAGCGCTGGCACTCCTGGGTCAGGAAGCGAAACAGCAGGGCACCGAGCGCACCGTGGAAGCCGCCCGCATCTTCCTTGATGAGGAGCGAGGCGAAGGCCCGGCCGAAGCGGCCGAGGTGTTCACGGAGAAAGCCTCGCGCCGCGCCCCGGATCGTTGCGAGCTGCTCCCTGGCCCCTTCCTGGTCCCCGCTCATGTGCAGGGTACCCAAACCGAACGCCTCCTTGCGCGCCAGGAAGTCCATGAACTCGCACTCGCAGGCCGCATGATCCACGCGCTCGTCCCCGCCCTCGGGAGGCCTGAGGCCGAAGGCGAGGTAGGTGCCGGCGATGTCCGCCAGCTCCTGGGGCTGGCGAAACGCCCCTTCGGCGCCGTACTCGGTCTCGAAGGGGCAGACCAGGCCACGGCTGTGGCCAAAGAGCCGGGCGTGGGCCGTCCCGCGATCGGCCGGTGATGCGGCAAGAGCGCAGAACGTCTCGACTGCCGGGAGCAAGGCCTCGCCGGACGGAGCCTGCGCGTCCAGGAGCCTGGCGGCGGCTCGAAGCGTTTCCGGCGCCGCCGAGTCGAAGGCGCCGAGGGCCGACTCCCGCGCCGGTGGTCGAAGACCGAGGGTGACGGCGTGATAGAGCACGCTCCGCGCCAGGGCCACGTCGATCGCGGCGTCGTCCGGGCCTGCGGTTTCCTGGGCGGTCTGAAGGTCGCTCATCGCGAGTCCTCTAGATCGAGTTGGCGTGGATGGCCGGGCGAACGTGCACCGGCTCTTCGACCGTGGTCCTGAAGAGCTCCTTCCCCGTCTTGCCGTAGGCGATCACGGTGTCGTTGTAGACCGTGACCGGCTTGCCGTGGAGCGTGCCCTCGTAGACCTTCGGGCCTTCCTTCATCTCGTACCGGAAGATGATCTTGTTCGAGCGCCGGAAGAGCTGGAGCACGGCCCGTAGCTCGCGGTCGGGGTCGGTGTAGCGCTCGATCGCGCGGTCGACTCCGGGCCCGAACATCTGCCGGAGATAGGGTCGCGGCACCCATCGGGGCGGGATGTAGTAGCCGTTGGGCTGGGTGCCGAGCTGGGGGTAGAGGGGCAGCGCCACCTTGGCCACGTGGACCAGGTAGTAGAGCGGGTTCTGCCGGTCCTCCGCCCAGGTCCCGTCCGCCGCGAGCTTCACCAGCCCCTGCATCCGGATCTGGCCGATGCAGGCGGCCATGCAGCGCGTCTCCATGGGGTCGCCGCCGCTCTCGGGGTCCTTGCCTTCGACGCGGGGATAGCAAGCGATGCACTTCTCGCTGGTGCGCGTGTTGCCCCGATACATCGTCTTCTTGTAGGGGCAAGCCTCGACGCACTTGCGGTAGCCGCGGCACTGCTCCTGGTCGAGCAGCACGATGCCGTCCTCCGGCCGCTTGTAGAGGGCCTGGCGGGGGCAGGCGGCGAGGCAAGCGGGGTACGAGCAGTGATTGCAGATGCGGGCCAGGTAGAAGAACCAGGTGTTGTGGACCGGGAGAGCCTCGCCGGTCTCGCTCAGCTTCCCCCGCACGCCCTTGGGGCCCACCGGGTTGTCCTCGTAGAGGTTGGGCGCGTTCCACTCCTCGTCGGTGGGCAGGTAGCCGAGCACGCGCGAGCTGTCCGGTGTCAGCGTCTTCTTCACCCCCTCGAAGATCGTCATGCCGTCGAAGCGACCGTAGGGGGCTTCGCGATCGTCGGAAGGTTGCCCCGACCAGCGCTGGCCGCCCGGGTTGGCGTTCTCCAGCAACCCCAGGACCTTCATGTCCCAGAACTGGGGGTAGCCGCCGTAGGGCTTGGTCT
>CAYTWT010000151.1:0-4212 GCA_964442185.1 uncultured Acidobacteriota bacterium | reverse complement strand
CTCCAACGGCAACTATCTGTGGATTTCCTACTTCTACAGCTACCTCTCAAGCAAGGGCCGCGCCGGCTTCGTCATGTCCTCGCAGGCCAGCAGCGCCGGCCATGGCGAAAAGGAAGTCCGGCGCAAGCTGGTGGAGACCGGCGACGTGGATGTGATGATCGCCATCCGCTCCAACTTCTTCTACACCCGCACCGTGCCCTGCGAGCTGTGGCACTTCGACCGGGCGAAGCCTGTTGAGCGCCGGGACAAGGTGCTGATGCTCGATGCGCGCAACGTCTACCGCAAGGTGACGCGCAAGATCTTCGACTTCTCGCCCGAGCAGGTGCGGAACCTCGCCGCCATCGTCTGGCTCTATCGCGGCCAGCGGGAGCGGTTCCTCGGGCTGGTGAAGGACTACCTTGGGCGCGTCTGCCAGGAGAGCGCGGCGATCCCTGCGGCGCTCACCACCTTCGAGACGACGCTCGCGGATCTGCGCGGGCGTTTCGGCCGCCTCGCCGACGCGGCGGCAAAGCACGGCGCGCTCGAAGCCGACAAGAAGGCGCCGCTTGCCGACGCCGCGACCGAGCTGCGCGAGGCGTCCGCACTCTACGAGGCCGACCGGGAGAAGCTCCTCGTGAGCTTGCGCGCGTTCGGCGAGAAGTACGCCAAGGCCATGCGCGGCGAGAATGACAAGCAGCACGCCGCGCGCGCGGCGTTCGACGGTAACGCCGAGGCGATCCGCGGCCTGATCAAACAGGTGGACCTCCTCTACAAACTCGACGCGCGCATCGCGGACCTGGGCGCCGAGATGGCGGCCGATGACGCGGTCTCCGCCGCCTACGATCGCCGCGCAGCGGCCAAGCTGGTGAAGCAACTCGACGAGGAGCGCAAAGCGGCCGTCGAGCAGCTCAAGCACGCGGCCTACTTTCACCGGCAGGTAGCGTGGTTGCAGGACCGCTTCCCGAACGCCGAGCTGCAGGCCGTGCCGGGGCTGGTCGACCGTGCCGAGATCGAAGCGGCCGACTGGAGTCTCACCCCCGGCCGCTACGTGGGCGTCGCGCCGCCGGAAGAGGACGAAGACTTCGACTTCGAGCAGACCCTGCGCGACATCCATGTGGAGCTGGCCGACCTCAACAAGGAAGCGGTGGAACTGGCGGCGAGGATTCAGGAGAACTTCGAGGAGTTGGGGGTATGAGCAAAGCAAAACAACTGATACCCGCCGATTACGCTGCTCTGCTGGCCGAAGTGAAGGAGCGTGTCCGATCCGCTCAGTACGCCGCGCTGACGGCGGTCAACAGGGAGTTGGTCACTCTTTACTGGGACATCGGACGTCTGATTGCCAGTCGCCAGGCCGATGCCGCACACGGGGCCGCTATTGCCGAGCAACTGGCCGCCGACCTGCGACAGGAGTACCCGGGCGTGAGCGGGTATTCACGCCGCAACGTCTTTTACATGCGCGAGTTCTACCTCGCCTACCGAGCCAGCCCAAAAGTGCAACCACTGGTTGCACAAATCGGTTGGACCCACAATCTCATCATCTTGCAGCGATGCAAAGACCTGCTGGAGCGCGAGTTCTACATCCGCATGACGCGCCGCCCGCGACCTCCTGCTACCGCGCCTGATGAGCGGGGAGGTGCCGGTTTAGGAGTTGTCTTGTATTGCGGGTAAATCCCTTGACAGGGGATTTACGCGAAATATAGGATGGTCGCGGCGAGGGAACGTTGGGCGAGCGGATCGGATGGATGGAGGCGCAGTTCCTGGCCTACGCGCAGATGCGGAGGCTCCGCACCGTGCGCCTTGGGGATCTGCCGCGGACGATGCTCCGCCTGACGGCCGATCAGGAGCGCAAGCTCCTGAGCCGGCTCTCCCGGAAACGAATGATCGCGCGGGTGCGGCGCGGCCTCTACCTCGTTCCGCCCCGGTTGCCGCTCGGCGGCGCGTGGACACCCGACGAGACCCTGGCGATCAATACGCTGATCGAGGATCGCGACGGCCGGTACCAGATCTGCGGCCCCAATGCTTTCAATCGCTACGGCTACGACGAGCAGGTACCCAACCGGATTTACGCCTACAACAACCGCATTTCGGGCGAGCGAGCGATCGGGGCCGTCCACTTGACCCTCATCAAGGTCGCGGACGAACGACTGGGAGAGACCGAAGAGCAGAAGACGGCCGATGGCGAGACCGCCGTCCACTCCTCGCGGGCCCGGACCCTCCTCGACGCAGTCTACGACTGGTCCCGGTTCGGCAGTCTTCCGCGGGCCTACGGCTGGATTCGCGCCGACCTCCGAGCTGGACGAGTCCGGCCGGCCGAGCTGGTGCGCGTCACGCTGCGTTACGGCGACGTTGGCGCCATCCGGCGTATCGGCGCGCTGCTCGAGCGCGAGGGCGTCGACGACCGGCAGCTTCGAAGGCTCGCCCAGGATCTCCGCACGCCGAAGAACCCGATTCCCTGGATCCCCGGGCGTGCGCGACGGGGCACCGTCGACCGGCGCTGGGGCGTCGTCTGGAACGACCGTGCCTGAACCGACACGCCTCCGCTGGCACGAGGACCAGGACGCATTCCGGGACCTCTTGACCCTGACCGCCGCGAGAACCGGATTTCGGGTCGGGCTCGTCGAGAAGGACTACTACTGCTCCGTGCTGCTCGAGTATCTCGCCGCAAGTTGCCCGGTCCTGATCTTCAAGGGCGGTACCTGTCTGTCGAAGGTGCACACCGACTTTCATCGCATGAGCGAGGACCTGGATTTCGCGATCCCGATCTCGGTTGGCTCGGCGAGATCCGCGGGAAGCCGGCTCGCCGAGGAGCTGAAACGGGCCATGGCCGAGCTCGAACGCCGGCTGCCGGGCCTTCGCACGGTCACGGCCCTGCGCGGAGCGAACAACTCGACCCAATACAATGCCGCCGTTGCCTACACGGCGCAGGTCGGCCGGCAGGAGGAGATGATCAAGATCGAGGCAGGCTTGCGTGAGCCGCTGCTGACGCCGGCGATTCGCGGCGAGGCGCGTACCCTCCTGCTCGGGCCCGCGTCGGATCAACCGCTCGTCCTGCCCGTGCCCCTCCCCTGCATGTCCTACGACGAGGCGATGGCTGAAAAGCTGCGCGCGGCCCTCACACGTCGGGAACCGGCGATCCGCGACTTCTACGACGTCGACCACGCCGTGCACCGTCGTGGCTTCCCCGCCCAAGATGCGGTTTTCCTCGCGCTCGTCCGGAGAAAGCTCGATGTTCCTGGGAACCCGGCCGTCGAGCGCTCGGCAGACCGAACCGCGGCCCTGAGGCTACAGATCGGGACGGCTCTCGCGCCGACGCTGCGCCCGGCGGACCTCGAGAGATTCGATTTGGATCGCGCCCTCGCGATCGTCGCGGCCGTCGCCGACGCCGTCGAGAGCACCCGATGATCACCGACATCAACAGCGAAGACCGCCTGGTCCAGCAGACCTTCGCCGCGCATCTGGAGCAAATGCTCGGCTGGAACAGCGTCTTCGCCTACAAAGCCGAGATCTTCGGGCCGAACGGAACGCTGGCGCATTTCGGAGCGGGATGTGGTGCTGGTGCGCGACCTACGCGCGGCGCTGGAGAGGCTCAACCCGGACCTGCCGGCCGTGGCGCGCGAGCAGGCGATCGAGAAGCTCACGCGCATCGACTTCGCGCGCTCGCTGGTGCAGCACAACCGCGAGTTCTATGGCTTCATCCGCACAGGCGTTCCGGTCGAGTGGCGCGATGCGGTGGGGGAGACGCGCTACGCGCGGGCGCAGGTGATCGACTTCCGCAACGCTAGCCACAACCGCTTCCTCGCGGTGCGCGAACTGAAGCTCCAGGGCGTGCGCGTGCCGCACTACAACCGCCGCGCCGACCTGGTCTGCTTCGTGAACGGCCTGCCGCTGGTGTTCATCGAGCTGAAGGCCGTGTATCGGAACATCCGCGCGGGCTTCGACGGCAACCTGACTGACTACCTGAGCGAACACAGCATCGCCCACGCCTTTCACCACAACGCGTTCCTCGTGGTGAGCAATGGCGACAAGGCGCGCTACGGCTCGATCACCAGCAAGTGGGAGCACTTCGTCGAGTGGAAACGCAACGCGGAGCAGGACAAGGGCCGCGTGGATGCCGAGGCGCTTCTGGACGGCATGCTGGCCAGGGAGCGGCTGCTCGACCTGGTCGAGAACTTCATCCTGCTCGACGACAGCCGGGCCGGGGGCACGCGCAAGATCGTGGCCCGCAACCATCAG
>CAYTWT010000150.1:0-5473 GCA_964442185.1 uncultured Acidobacteriota bacterium | reverse complement strand
TAGAGCGCCGCTACTTCTTCGTCGCCGGCTTCTTGGCGGCCGCGGCGATCGCCGCGCGCTTCTTGGCCTTCCGGGTCTCTTCCTTGCGCTTCCGGCGGCGCCGGATCTCCTTGTGTCTCTCGATCATCGCCTTCTCCTTGTCCAAAGTGATCGGGTTCTTAGCCCACGGGATATTCGCGGGTCTCCGCGACCCGCCTTCGAATCAGGCGTAAGTACGCTCGCGGAACTTTCTGGACCAGGGCCAGCAGTTCCCCGAGCTCGCCGCGCACGTTGCTGGCCGGCCCGCCGTCGCCGTAGACCAGGTTCACTACCCGGCCGCGCAGCACGATCGGGAAGACCGCGGCCGTGGTGCCCGGCCGTTTGGAAATCGCCTTCAGGAAGCGGCGGTCTTCCTCGTCCTGGCCAAAGCGGCCGATGAACACCGATTTGTCGTGGGTCACCTTGCGGAACACGGAAGGGCGGTCGAGCGGAACGCGCAGGCTCGCGACGAAGCCGCGCTCCATGCCTTCGCCGAGCCCAGCCCAGCCCAGCACCCAGGGCTCCCGCACGATGAAGAACGCCACGCGCCGGAAAAAGCTCATGCAGACGGCGAGCAGGGCTTCGACCACCTCGTCACGCGAGGTGGCGGCGTCGAAGCGACGCGAGGCCGCGCCCGGCTCCTCGGGCACAGGCTCCAGGATCGGGGGCCGATAGGTATCGTCGAAGCGCCAGCGCTCGTCGATCCCGTAGTGATCGCGCAGTAGCTGGACCATCCGGAACTCGGGCACGATGAAGGGCTTGACGACGTGGCCGATCGAAAAGGACACCTTGGCCAGGCCCGTGTGGTCCTGCGGGTTCACCATCAGCAGGAACAGCGTCCGGCCGCGAAGCTTGTAGGGAAAAACCTTGTGGCGGCCGGCCAGGGCCTTGGGCAGGAGCGCCACTGCCTCAGGCTGGATCTCGCGCGGATCGACCATGACCCCAGGCACACCACGCAGGCGCGCGAGGGCCTGGGTGAGGCCGTCCTCGGTGATCAGACCCAGTTCGTGGAGGCTGGTCCCGAGCCGGCCTCCGTAGAGCACCTGGTGCTGGATCGCCTGTTCGATCTGGCTCTCGGTGACGAGCCCCTGCTCTCGCAGGATGCGGGCCAGGATCGGCACGTCAGGCGCCTCGCATGGGAGCGTCATTCTAGGCTATGATCGCCTCTCTAATAGAGGCTCCACCCTAGCTTCGGCCCATGGCGCTGCGCCTGAACAGCCTCAAGACAAGAACCGCCGCCGCCATCTCGCTGATGATCGTGGCCGTTCTCACGATCAATGCGCTATATCTTGTGCTCACGAAGCGCAAAGAACTCAGACGCGACATCGAAAGCCGCGCGAAGCTCTTCGCGAGCCTCACGAGCAAGCCGGTCTGCGTCGGATACGAGACCTACTACGCCTCCGGCTTCTACAAGTTCCAGGAGCTCATCGGGTCCTACCTGGCGCTCGAGCCCGATCTCGAACGGGTCCGGATCATCAACGTGAACGGGAAGATTCTGTTCGATTCGGCCGAGCTGGCCGACGGCGCAGGGCAACGCGAGGGGACGGCTCCCGAGCGGTGGATCGAGGGCGCGCAGCGGCTGGAGGCGATCAAGAGGCTCGAGGTGACGCCGATCCACAGCGTCGACAGCGCCGGCCAAGAGGTGCTCGAAGTCATAGCACCCTACATCGAGGACTGGGGCAGGCACGGGCTTTCGGTCTCGTACACGGTGCACTACCGGAACCTCCGGCCCAGCATCAACCGGCTGATCTACACCACGAGCGGCCTGACGCTCGCCTCGATGATCGTGTCGATCCTGCTCGCAGTGGCACTCGCCACCCGCATCACGCGCCCGCTCGAGGAGCTGACGGCCGGCGCCAAGGGTCTGGCCGAGGGCGACTTCGGCCGGCGCCTCGCCATCGGCCCGGGTGGCGAGGAGCTATCGCTGCTCGCGAAAACCTTCAATCACATGACCGAGCGGCTCAAGCAGAACGTCGACCAGCTCGAGGAGTCGAACAAGAAGCTCGCGGGCGTCAACGAGGAACTGAAGGAGCTGGACGGGATGAAGTCGGACCTGCTCGCGAACGTGAGCCATGAACTGCGCACGCCGCTCACTGCGATCAAGGGCTACACCGACTACATCCTCGACGGCAAGCTCGGGCCCGTGACCGAGAAGCAGGAGCGCGGCCTGGTGGTGGTCCAGCGCAACCTGGACCGGCTCTCGAAGTCGATCAACGCGCTTCTCGACTTCTCGCGCATGGACGCCGGCCGGATCGCCCTCAACGTCCAGCCGTTCAGCCTCCTGGGGCTCGTCGAACAGATCCTGACGGCGCTGCGCTCGGAGTTGGAACGGAAGCGGATCAGCTTCGGGCTGCAGGTGCCGCCGGAGCTGCCGCCCGTGATCGCCGACCGCGACAAGCTCTCGCAGGTGATCGAGAACCTGGTCATCAACGCGATCAAGTTCACGCCCGAGGGCGGGCGCATCACGGTCTTCGCAAGGCGTGACGAGACGCAGGGCCGCGCCACCGCCGAGATCCGCGTCTCGGATACCGGCATCGGCATCCCCGACGCCCAGCTCGGCCGGATCTTCAACCGCTTCCACCAGGTCGATGGCTCCACGACGCGGCGCTTCGGTGGCGTCGGGCTCGGGCTGTCGATCGTGAAGAGCATCCTCGACGCGCATGGCGCGGGCGTCACGGTCGAGAGCGAGGTTGGCACGGGCACCTCCTTCCGCTTCGCGCTGCCGCTACTCGACAAGGGCGTCGAGTCAGACCCCGTCGAGCACGACGGGCCGACCGGGCACCCGGGCGAAGCGGGTCTCGTGCTCGTGGTCGATGACGATCCTGAGATGCTCCGCCTGACGCGCGTGAGCCTCGAACACGAGGGCTTCGCCGTTGTCACGGCCGCAACTGCCCAGGATGTTGCGGCGCTGGCCGACCGGCACCGTCCCGACGTGATCCTGCTCGACCTGCTGCTGCCGGATCGCAGGGGCACCCAGCTGCTTGCGTCGCTTAGGGCCGACCCGGCCACGCGGCGCATCCCGGTATTCGTGGTCTCGGTCACGCACGACAGCGTCAAGGCGCTGTCGCTCGGAGCGGCAGAGTGCCTCGCCAAGCCGGTGGACGGCGCTTCGATCATCAGCCTAGTGCAGCGCCTGCTCGACGGCAACCGCGAGAAGGCCACGGTCCTCGTGGTCGACGACGAGACGGACACGCTGGATTTCATCCACGACACGCTGAAGGCCGAGGGCTTCCGGGTGCTGGTGGCGCACGACGGCCGGCAGGCCCTCGAGCTGTTGTCGCGACGCACCCCGGACCTGGTGCTGCTCGCCCTGATGATGCCCGAGTTGTGGAGCTTCGAGGTGCTCGAGAGTCTGGCCCGCGAACCCCGGACCAGGGGCATCCCGGTCGTGATCCTGACGGGACAGGGAGGCGACGGCGACCAGCAGCGCAGCCTGCTCCTGGGGGCGCGCCGCCAACTGAGGAACCCCATTGACGTCCGCGATCTGATCGCCGAGGTGCAGCGCCAGGTGGGCCCGCGGATCACCGAGGAGAGCGGCAGACGAGCCGTCATATGAAGAAGAGGATCCTGGTGGTCGACGACGAGGACGACATCCTGAACTTCCTGGAGCTCGTGCTCGTCGAAAAGGGCTTCGAGGTCGTCACCGCCTCGGGAGGCCAGGAGGCCTTGACCAAGGCCAAGCTCGAGCGGCCCGATCTGGTGCTACTCGACATCATGATGCCGCAGATGGATGGCTGGGAGGTCCTGAAGCTGCTGCGCGCGGACGACGAGACGGCCCAGATCCCAGTGGCCATGCTTTCCGCGCGCACCGAGGCCGGCGACCGCGTCCAGGGCCTGCAGGAAGGGGCTATCGACTACATCTGCAAGCCCTTCTCGCTACAGGAGCTGCTGGGGAAGATCGAACTGATCTTCCAGAACGCCGCCCCGTGAGAGCCGCGCCCCCCGAGAGAGCGGACTATTCCCGGCTAGGGGCCGAGTGGCTACGCTTCAAGAAACACGCCATCGGCCCGCGCCGCCGGCGGACGGCGCGTTCCTTCCGCAGCGACAAGGGTGCCAGGCGGCCTTGACCGAGAGCTTTCAGACGTACCACGAGTTGTTGCCGGACCTCTCTGTCCAGATGGCGGAGCGCGGCAGCCTCGGTCTGCTCGTGATCGACGCCTCAGCGCTCGCCTCGATCGAGTACGAGTACGGGTCCTCGGCCTACGAGGAGGTCCGCGCGCGGCTCTTCAAGGTGCTCACCGAGCAGCGCGGCAAGGACTATCGCGCGGACGACCTCGTCGCGCTCGACGCGCCCCGCGGGCTGCGCTTCATTCTCTTCATGGACAAGAAGCGCCGGCGCGGCTTGCCCTTCGGCGCCTCGGACCTGCGGGTGGCGAGGACCCGGCTCGCGGGCGCGCTCGTCCCCAGCATGGCGCGCGCCGCATTCCCGTATCGGAAGACGCTGCCGCCGATCGAGGTGGGCCAGGGCCTCGCGATCCACAACCCGCTCGTGCACACCCAGCGGCTGCTGGGCCGCGCCATCAAGGACGCGCTCGAGCACGCCTCACACGAGCGGCGCGCCGAGCAGTTGCTGACCCGCGAACGGCTACAGGACCTGATCGTGCGGGGCCGGGTGGTGACCGCCTACCAGCCGATCCTGGTCATGAAGGACCGCACGCTCTTGGGCTTCGAGGCGCTCTCGCGCGGGGCACGGGGCACGGGACTCGAGACGGCCGACGAACTCTTCGGCGCGGCCGAAGAGCACGAGCTGCTCGTGGAGCTGGACCGGTTGTGCCGGGAGAAGGCGCTGCTCTCCTCCGGCCGGATCCCTTCCAACGCGCGCATCTTCGTGAACACGCTGCCGGCCACGATCCGCGACCCGCAGTTCCGTGGCAAGCCGCTGATCGACTTCCTGAGCCGCGCCCAGGTCTCGCCGGATCGAATCGTGATCGAGATCACGGAGAAGCTGGTGATCGAAAACTACGGCCTGTTCCGCGAGACGATGGACTACTTCACGGACCTCGGCATGTCGTTCGCGGTCGACGACGTCGGTGCCGGCTACTCGGGCCTCGAGTCGATCGCCAAGCTCAGGCCGCACTTCCTCAAGATCGACATCGCCCTGGTGCGCGATGTCCACCAGAGCAGCGTGAACCGTGAGATGGTGAAGGCCATCATCTCGCTGGGCAAAGGCATCGGCGCCAGCGTGGTCGCCGAGGGTATCGAGAGCGAGGACGAACTGAAGGCCCTCGAGGCGATGGGCATCGACTACGGCCAGGGCTTCCATCTGGCACGACCGGAGTCGGGCCCCGCGTGAGCGCCGGGCCCTCGGGCCCGCGGGTCGTGTCGCCCGTGTGGTGGAAAAGTCTGGAGCACCATCATCCGGCGTGAGCACTCTACGCGATCTTCCGTGCCGCAGCGCGCGGCATGTCTTCCCATCCATCCATCCTGCGAAGCTTGACGGCGCCGCTTCGTAGCA